>NZ_QRKJ01000001.1:54374-379946 GCF_003471905.1 Collinsella sp. AM16-21 | reverse complement strand
GTACGGATGAATGTGGGAGGTGTTCGGATAAAGTCGATAATCAAGGTCTGGGGAAACGTCCGCAGGAGAGGGCATGGGCGGTGTGAACATATGCATCTCTACCTGCTAAAATATAGGCATCGTTATTCGGCTCCTGAGTGGAAAGGAGACGGTCATGCAGTACGAGATCGGCGGAGGGGCTTTCCCGGTTGTTACATGCAACCTTAGCGATGGCGAATCCATGATCACCGAAAGCGGCGCCATGGCTTGGATGACCCCCAACATGGAAATGTCTACCTCGGGCGGTGGCATCGGCAAGATGTTCTCCAAGGCTTTTTCGGGTGAGGCATTGTTCCAAAACATTTGGACCGCGCGTGGCGATGGCATGATCGCGTTTGGCTCCTGCTTCCCCGGCCGCATCGTGCCAATCGAGATCGGTCCGGGCAAGAGCTGGATTTTGCAGAAGCGTTCGTTCCTTGCCGCGGAAAGTGGCGTCGAGTTGAGCATTCACTTTAACAAGAAGGCAAAGGCCGGCGTCTTTGGCGGCGAGGGCTTTATCATGCAGAAGCTCACGGGCTCGGGTGTTGCTTTTGCCGAGATCGACGGCGACCTGGTTGAGTACGAGCTCGCTGCTGGCCAGCAGATGATTGTGGATACCGGCAACGTGGCCGGCTTTGAGGAGACCGTGAGCATCGACGCTCAAATGGTCAAGGGCGTCAAAAACATCATGTTTGGTGGCGAGGGCGTGTTCAACACCGTGCTCACCGGTCCCGGTCGCATCTGGTTGCAGACGATGCCCATTTCCAATCTTGCGGCAGCAGTGGCCTCGATGACCAACAACAATAACTAGTCCGCATAGGATAGCGCGCGGCGGGCTTACCCTGTCGCGCGCTTTTTTGCTGGCAAACGCCTCGCTTATAGAGTGTGGCTGCGCTGCTACAGCGAGCGTTGTCATCTCGTCACCCTGATAGCTTGCGGCAAGCGTGGCAATGAGGAGTGAGAATTTGAGTGCTCAGTCCCAAGGCATAATGGCGGCCATGCCAACAAGCAAAAACGAGTTGCCGGTGTCACGGAAAGGCAGGCGTCGGTCGATTCCACGTGAGACGGCTGTGCCGATCTGCACGGCCGCCCCTGCGCGTCCCGCGCTGCCCCCAAAGAGGTACGTTTCCCCATATAAAACCTGCCAAAATAAACCTGTCTCTTTTTGATAGGTGCGAAATGGGTAATACTAAAGAGTTATCCGACCAGATGGGAACCGATCGATGGCCTATATCGAATTTAAAGACGTCATCAAAGCATACGGCGAGGGCGATGCCCGCATTCACGCGCTCGACGGCGCGAGCTTTACCGTTGAGCGTGGCGAGCTTGCCATTATCTTGGGCGCTTCGGGCGCCGGTAAAACCACGGCGCTCAACATTCTGGGTGGCATGGATACGGCGACTTCCGGCACCGTGACGGTGGACGGGCGCGATGTGAGCTCCGCTAACGAGGCGCAGCTCGTGGAATACCGCCGCGCCGACGTCGGCTTTGTCTTCCAGTTCTACAATCTGGTCCCCAACCTGACGGCGCTCGAAAATGTTGAGCTTGCGGCGCAAATCTGCCCCGATTCGCTCGATGCCGAGCAAACGCTTTGCCAGGTTGGCCTGGGCGACCGCCTTGCTAACTTCCCCGCGCAGCTATCGGGCGGCGAGCAGCAGCGTGTGTCCATTGCCCGCGCGCTGGCCAAAAACCCCAAGCTGCTTCTATGCGACGAGCCCACGGGCGCCCTCGACTACAAAACCGGCAAGCAGATCTTGCAGCTGCTGCAGGACACCTGTCGCAAGCAAGGCATCACGGTCATTATCATCACCCACAACTCCGCGCTGGCGCCCATGGCCGATCGCCTGATCCGCTTTAAGAACGGCCGCGTGGAGAGCGAGACGGTCCAGCAAAATCCCGTGCCGATCGAGACGATCGAGTGGTAGCGCCCATGAATCAGGACCGCCAAAACAGCCAACGCCGCGACGCGCAGAACACGGAGCGAGAGCAGGATTTTACGACCTACCGCACTGCCCAAAGCTCAAACGATATGGTGCCGGCGGTGTTTCGCCGTGGCATCTACCGCACAATCC
The DNA here is from genome assembly GCF_003471905.1 of Collinsella sp. AM16-21. Taxonomy (NCBI): domain Bacteria; kingdom Bacillati; phylum Actinomycetota; class Coriobacteriia; order Coriobacteriales; family Coriobacteriaceae; genus Collinsella; species Collinsella sp. AM16-21. The sequence goes on along the minus strand of NZ_QRKJ01000001.1, from coordinate 377,856 downwards.
GAGGCAGTCTTAAGCGCTTCTTGTCCATCGTGGTCATCACCGCGCTCGGCGTGAGTGTGATGTGCGGTCTTAAGGCGGGCTGCGAGGACCTGTGCGATTCGGTTGACGCCTATTTTGACCAGCAGAATGTCTATGACATTAATGTGCAGTCGACCTATGGTCTTACGCGTGACGATCTTGCGGCCATTCAAGAGGTCGACGGCGTCGAGACGGCCGAGGGTATCTACACCGAGACCGCCTACACCGCCGTGGGCACAACGCGCGAGCGCGTGGTCGTGCAAAGTCTCTCCAAGGAGAACATCGATCAGCCAGTGCTCGTGAACGGCGATTTGCCCGAGGGCGCCGATGAGGTCGCGGTAACTTCGAAGTTCCTGAAGGCTTCGGGCAAAAAGCTCGGCGATACGGTGAGTTTTGCCGCCAATGACGCGAGCTCGTCGAACCAAAGCGCCAAGGATCAGTTTGCCGCGGGCGAGTACACCATTACGGCCGAGGTCCTCGATCCTACCGACGTGAGCTCCGACTCGACAGTCAACGCCTTTCGCGCTGCTTCGGCGGCGGACTATAAGTTCTATGTGAGCGAGGATGCTGCGACATCTTCTTCCTACTCCGCGGTCCACGTGGTCGTCGAGGGAGCCAAGAGCCTCAACTCCTATTCGGATGCCTACACGACAAAGATCAACGAGGTCAAAGGCAATATCGAGAAGATCCGCGAGGAGCGTGAGAAGGTGCGCGTCCAGGAGTTGACGGTTGACACGCCGACAAGCTTGGATACGGCCGAGCGTCAGGCCGCCATGCTCTTTGGGATCGAGCAGGACAACATCAATCGCATGGCCGAGGGCAGCGACGAGCGTGCGCAGGCGCAAGCCGACCTGGACCAGCGCCGCGCCGCCGCCGACCAGCAGTTTGCCGATGCCCGCGCCGAGCTCTCTGACCTAGGCGAATGCACCTGGTACATCCAGGACCGCGGCAATATCGCAAGCTACTCGAGCGTCGAGAGCGATAGTTCTTCGATCGAGGCCATCGCCACGGTGTTCCCGTTCATCTTCTTTATCGTCGCCGTGCTTATCAGCCTCACCACCGCCACCCGCATGGTCGAGGAGGAGCGCACACTAATTGGCCTGTACAAGGCGCTCGGCTATTCACGCGGGCGTATCCTGTCCAAATATGTGGACTACTCGCTGTGGGCGTGTCTGATCGGTGGCGTGCTCGGCAATATCATCGGATTTGTGGGTCTGCCGCTGTTCTTGTTTACGGTGTTCGACGACATGTACTCGCTGCCCCAGATGCTACTTTCGTACGACATCGTGTCCTCGATCGTTTCGGTGGCGCTGTTTGCCGTGGGCGTGGTGGGAGCCACGATTATCGCCTGCCGCCACGAGATGGCCGAGACCCCTGCCTCGCTCATGCGCCCCAAGGCTCCGCGCGCCGGTTCGCGCATTCTGCTCGAGCGCATCGGCTTTATCTGGCACCGCATGGGCTTTTTGAACAAGGTCGCTGCACGCAACCTGTTCCGCTACAAAAAGCGCGCCTTTATGACCATCTTTGGCATTGCGGGATGCACGGCGCTCGTGATCTGCGGTATGGGTATCCGCGATACGTCGGTCGCGCTGTCGCCCAAGCAGTACGGGCACATCACGCGCTACGACTTGCTGGCGGTCGCCAACCCCGACGATTTTTCGCAGACGTGCGCAGCACTGGATGAACGCAGTGCAGCCAAGGATTCCAACGTGACCGTGACTTCGACGCTGCCAATTATGACAGACAACGTCACCTTTACATTTGGCGGTAAGAGCGAGACCGTGCAGCTCATCGTGATTCCCGACGACCGCACGGGTGACTTGGGCGATTACGTGCGCCTGGAGGATGAGTCCAAAGAACCGCTCGCCCTGCGTGACGGGGATGTGTATTTGAGCAAGAGCTCTCAGCTGGTGCTGGGGATCAAGCCGGGTGACACGGCTCACGTCCAGGATTCGTCGCTCAATGTTGCCAAGGTCAAAGTCAGCGACATCTCGCTCAACTATCTGGGCAATACGCTTTACATGACGCAGGGCACCTATGAGCGCGCGTTCGGTCGAAGCGCGCGCCTTAACGGCATCCTTGCGCTGCTTAAGGGTTCGTCGGCCGATCAGATTGCGTTTACCGACCGTCTTAAGAGCGATGGTTGGATTGCGCTGTCGAGTACCGCCGAGCATTGGGAAAACTATGAGGCAAACTTTACGATTATCAATTCGGTCGTGGTGCTTGTGACCTTTATGGCGGCGTGCCTGTCGTTTGTGGTGGTATTTACGTTGTCTAACACCAACATCTCGGAGCGCGAGCGCGAACTGGCGACTATCAAGGTGCTGGGCTTCCGTCGCGGCGAGGTGCACCACTACGTCAACAAGGAGACGTTAATCCTCACGGCGATTGGCGCCGCGTTGGGCGTGCCGCTGGGTAGCCTGCTGGCCGAGAGCTTTACGTACATTCTGCAGATGCCGTCGCTCTACTTTGACGTTGAGGTCGAGCCGCTGAGTTATGTGCTCGCCGTAGTGCTTTCCTTTGCCTTTACGTTTATCGTCAACCTCGCTACCAATCGCACCCTCAATAAGATCGACATGGTCGGCGCCCTCAAGAGTGCCGAGTAACCTGCCAAAAAGGGACAAGTTTATTTTGGCAGGTTTTATCTGGGCAAACGCCGGACAACCATTAGGTGGCCCGGCGTTTGCCCCGTTTTGCCGGGGATGTCTGTCGTTCAGTGCTCTTACTGGCCAATCCAGTGTTGCGCATAGCTCTTAATGTCCTCGGTAAAACCGTCAAGGTCGTCAAGGGTGATCACGCTGTCGATAAGCAAATTGGCTATCTCGCGGTGCATTGTGCTGCGGCGAATGTCGTTTGCAATTACGCCTGAGGACAGCTTGTCTCTATTGAGGTGCTCTTCTAGTGCCCAAAATCTACTGGACGCTTCACTGTCGCCGTTCAGTATCTCAACATACTGGCCGATGAGCTTTTCCATATAACGTTCTTGCCATTGAGGAAGCATTTTCTTAAACAGCTTCCAGTCGCTTTCGGCTACGTCGCGCATATGTCCTCCGCTCGTTAAACGGGCTTTTCCATTTGCCTTTCATTCTATTTGGTTTTCGCTCACAGGCGTGGATGAGAGGCTCTCTTTAGCCTTCGAGATTGAGCTTGAATGGGTCGTATGTCATAAAATGGGCCTATCTATTACGTTTGCTACCACACCCTCGACCATGACAAAGATTATGAAATTAAAACCGCAGGTAGAGGGCTTGCCAATTATCGGAAAAGGCGGGTATGGTCGGCCTTCTCGAGTTAAACGTAGTAAATGGGCCCTTTTCTTGGTGTGCGGTCAGTTCAATGCTAATCTCCGTGCCGGAACTGACCCAGTTGTTTGTAAGTTGCGGTGATATAGGGACTGTTTGGCGCTTTGGAGCCTCAAAACAGTCCCTATATCACCGCAACTTGAAAGGGGCGGGCGGTGTCGGATGAGTGGCGCTGGCTGGTTGGGGCGGTTTAGGCCTGCTTGCGGCACTTCCATTGTTTGCGACACCAGCGCATGAGCGCCTTTACGATGGGAGTCGTGATGAGGATGATCCATGCGGGATGGGGCTGTCCCAAACAGAGCCACATGTAGAGGAACCAAGCGATGGCGGCTGCCGGGTAGATGACCTCGATCAGCTTAGACAGGTGGCGTCGATCGATGAAGTCACCAATCGCGTAGTAGACGGGAACCAAAAAGACGAGGAAGAGCCCCATGCCCCATGTGCCGTAGACAATGCCAAGCACCAGATAGGCAAGAGTGACAAGTGCGGGGAAGGGGAATTTGTTCCATGCACGTCCGACCTTGGTGTGGAAATGCCTACCATGATGGTCGAGCTTGTCGTGTGCTTCCTTCCAGCTGGAAAACGTCTCGCCATCGATGGTGACGGTGCCGTTGTCATTGGTACGCACGCTATGTCCATCGTCCTCAAGCGTATCGATATGCACGCCGCCCGGCCCCACATGCACCTCTTCGCCCTTGCGCTCGTTGGTCACATGGATGCCGCTCCAGCCAACATGGACTTCCTCGCCTTTATTGGGATCAATGACGTGGATACCGCGCGCGAGGGAAATATCGACAAGTGGTTTGTCGCCGCAATCGGCGTGCTCGGCAGAATCCTCAGCCTCATCTGAAGCTTTGGTGCCGGCGTTGCTGTCCTGTGCCTCATCATCAGCCTGTGAGTCATCAGCGCTAGCCACCGCCACCCCATACAGCAGCTCATCCAGCGACACGCCATACAGCGAGGCGAGCGCAATAAGGTTATCGGTATCGGGTGAGGACTCGCTGCGCTCCCATTTACTAACAGCCTGGCGGCTTACGCCCAGCTGGGCAGCAAGCGCCTCCTGAGAAAGCCCGGCAGCTTTACGGCGATCGACGAGGCGCTGTGCCATCGCAAGATCCATGGTGGTTCCTTTCGTTTGATGGTCGAATCGAATGAGCCGAGTATGCCGAGAACAACCGGTAGCGACCACCATTTCTAGTTAGAATCTGCTCCGACCCTACCGCAACTACCGGTAGCAACCCCTAACGACCAGCCATTTTAGGACAAATGTCAGTGCAAGTAGCAGCCAAGAGTCCCCACTCAGTAAGTTACGGTGGAATAGTTTCTAGATTCAGCCATTTGCGGGCTAAGCGGGAACTATTTCACCGCAACTTAATTTCAGACCAGGCACCCGCAGCAAGAAGACGAATAGCCCCGGCGAGTATGTAAACGCAGGGCCCTCCGACCCCGCCCGACGATTTCGATTGGCGACCTTTGACGGAGTCAAGGGAGGAGCCAAATCGAAATACGTCGGGCGGGGTCGGAGGGCCCGATGGGGTGGATTCCAGCCGAGGCTATTCGTCGCCGAAGCTGATGCCCAACGCCTTGGCCTCGCGTACCAGATCGCTCTGGGGGTTGACATGCTTGAGCTTGCCGGCGACCTCCTCGAGCGGCATGTGGCACATCTTGCCGTCACGCAGGGCGATCATGTAGCCAAACTCGCCGCGCAGGCAGCCAAGCGCGGCCTCGACGCCGCACTGGGTCGCAAAGATGCGATCCTGGGCATCGGGCTGGCCGCCGCGCTGCGTGTGGCCGGGGATGGCGACGCGGGTCTCGCGACCGGTCTTGGCCTCAATCTCCTTGGCGATGTCGTAGACGATCGACGGGCTCGTGCGCTCGGCAAGCTTCTTCTTGTATTCCTTCTTGGACAGCGCCGCGTCCTCCTTGGAGATAGCGCCCTCGGCGACGGCCACGATGGTAAAGCGGCTGCCGGTTTCCATGCGATGCTCGATGGTCTTGATGACGTTATCCATGTCGTAAGGGATCTCGGGAATCAGGATGACGTCCGCGCCGCCCGCGACGCCGGCATACAGCGGAATCCAACCGACCTTGTGGCCCATGATCTCGATGACAAACACGCGGCCGTGACTCGAGGCAGTGGTGTGGATGTCGTCGATGCACTTGGTGGCGACGTCGATGGCGCTCGTAAAGCCAAACGTCAACTCGGTGCCCCAGGTGTCGTTGTCGATGGTCTTGGGCAGGGCGATAACGTTGAGGCCCTCTTCGCGCAGGCGGTTGGCGGTCTTGGTGGAGCCGTTGCCGCCCAGCATAAACAGGCAGTCGAGCTGCAACTTGTGATAGGTGTGGACCATCGCGGGCACCTTCTCGACGCCGTCGGCCTCGGGAGTATCCAGGCGCTTGAACGGCGTACGGCTCGTGCCCAGGATGGTGCCGCCGCGGGTGAGGATACCGCTAAAATCGGCGGGCGTCATGACGCGGAACCTGCTGTAGATAAGGCCCTGGTAGCCGTCCTCAAAACCGTAGATCTCGATAGGCTCTTCGCTATTGGTCATGAGTGTTTTGACGATGCCGCGCATGGTGGCGTTGAGCGCCTGGCAGTCGCCGCCACTGGTAAGAAGACCGATCCTGAGCATGATGAATCCTTCCGGGCAAGTTATAACATGCGCATAAGTTTACCCCCGCACACTGTTGATACGGGGGTAAAACGTGTTAGCTCAAGCGTATAGAAATGTAAGCAACGTCAGGCGAGCGTAAGGTCGACGGGCCTGGCTCCTTACAGTGCGAAGGCGTCGGCGTCGCCCCAGTGGCGGCGCAGCGTAATAGCGGCGGCGGGTTCGGTATTGTCAAAGACGACCGACCACTGCGTGTTGCTGGTGATGTCTTCCGGATTGGGCTCTTGCGCTGCAGCGCGTAGGGCCTTCCAAGCGACTGCCTCGTCTTGGGCACCGACATGGGCGTCAAGGACATCGGCGATTGCGACGGCGCGCTCTTTACCATGGCCCAGCTCGCCATTCTTTTGGTTGGGGAGCACCTCGTCGCCATAGCAGGTGTAGAAGTTCGTAACCTGGCGTACGGGAGTCGCTTTGAAAGCGCGGTCCGGATCGTGCGGATCCCACTCTACTACGCGCGCGTCACCGGCGGCGTCGTTGATAAAGAAGTGGTAGTCGCGTCCGGCCATGGCGTGCATGTCATAGGCAGAAAGCAGGTCGACGGCCTCCTGTGTGGTAGCCGCGCGGTCGAGCACCAAGCGGATGGCGAGCGAGGTATTGATGACGGGGCGCTGCGTGTCCTGGTCACAGGGCTTGGAATCCAGAGTGAGTACGGCAATGGACACGCCGCATTCGTTAACACCGTCGAGCTGGGCAAACGGGCCCATCAACGCCGCGGCGCGTCCGGCGATGGAGTCAAGCGGAGTGTTATCGCCCAGGTTATTGAGGGCCGCAAAGCCGATGGAGGCATAGCCGTCACGCGGGTGATTGCGCACCAGCAGCGCCGAGGTGTCGTCCTTAAAGTCGTAATTGCGACCGGTGCGCACGCGGCCTTCGGCATCTACGGCGACAAAAGCGCTGCAGGCAAACTGGGGTGCCTGGACATGTGTCGGCACACCGGGCAGCACCTGCGCCACCACGGCATCGATGTAGGCCTGGTCGTCGCGCACGCCAGCAGCGATGATGCGATCAAGATCGTAGTCGTAGGCGATGTCGATTGCGTACAGGTCATAGCCATCCGCATAGTCGGTCAAGCGTTTGAGCGACGCGGCGGACTTGATTTGCTTGTGATAAACGATACCGGTGGCAGCGGCAAGGCCGACGGCGGCTCCCGCGACACCGTAGGCGATGGCAATGTTACGTGGCTTCATGACGACTCCTCTCGTCCTGTTAGCGTAATTGTCGCAAAAGGAGTGCGGGCATGATGACTCAACTTGGTGAGCGGCGCGGAATTAAGCACGGAATGAAGAGTGCGGCGCTGGCGCGGCGGGGTATGCTGGAAGGGACCATCAACCCAGCGAAAGGGGAGAGCATGACGGATCAGGAAACGCCCGAGCGCGCGCACGTGACGGCCGACGATATCGAGGCCGCCAACGACCTTATCGACTTTATCGAGGCATGCCCCAGCATGTTCCATACGGCGGCGACCATTATGGCCGAGCTCGACGAGGCAGGCTTTACCTATCTGCCCGAGAACGCGGCATGGGATATCGAACCGGGCGGTCGTTACTACACGCAGCGCAATACTTCGAGCGTTATCGCCTTTAAGGTGGGCGAGGACTTGGCTGCGACGTGGGGCGAGGACGGCGTTGCCGGTGACTATCATTTTCAGCTCACGGCGTCGCACAGCGATTCGCCGACGTTTAAGGTCAAGGCCGTGCCCGAGCTTGACGGCGCAGGCGAGACGTTGCGCCTGAACACCGAGGCCTACGGCGGCATGATCGACTACACCTGGTTTGATCGTCCGCTCGCGCTGGCCGGACGCGTGCTGGTGCGCGAGGGCGACCGTATTGAGAGCCGCCTGCTTGCCACCGAGCGCGAGGTCGCTATTATCCCGAGCCTTGCCATCCACATGAACCGCGGCGTTAACGAGGACTTTGCTCCCAACCGAGCCATTGATCTGTGCCCGCTCATCAGCGCCGGTGACCTTAAGCAGGGAGATTTTGACGCCCTGATCGCTGACGAACTGGACGTTGAGCCCGAGCAGATCCTGGGCCGCGATCTGTTCCTGGTCAATCGTCAGGATGCGCGCATTTGGGGCTGGGCCGACGAGTTCATCTCGACGCCCAAGCTCGACGACCTGGCCTGCGCCTACACCTCACTGCAGGCATTTTTGGGTGCCGAGAACGCGCACGACGTTTCGGTCTTCTGCTGCTTTGATAATGAGGAGGTTGGCTCCGAGACCAAGCAGGGCGCCATGTCGACGTTCTTGGCCGACGCGCTGCGCCGCATCAACGGATCGTTGGGCTTTGACGACGAGTCGTACCACCGCGCACTTGCCGCCTCGATGCTTGTAAGCTGCGACAATGCACATGCCGTGCACCCCAACCATGCCGAGAAGTGCGATGCCCGCAATCAGGTGGTACTCAACGGCGGCATCGTCATCAAGGAGGCCGCCAACCAGCACTACTGCACCGACGCCTTTAGCCGCGCGGTGTTCCAGGCCATTTGCGATGACGCCGACGTGCCCACGCAGGCCTTTGCCAACAAGAGCGATATGGCCGGCGGTTCTACCCTGGGCAATCTGTCCAATATGCAGGCGAGCATGCATGCCGTGGACGTGGGCCTGCCGCAGCTTGCCATGCACTCGAGCTACGAGACCGGCGGCGTGCGCGACGTGATGTACGCTATCCGCGCCCTCACCGCCTTCTACGAGCGCAACCTAACCATCAACGGCGCCGAAAGTGTGGAGCTCTAAAACCTGCCAAAAAGGGATGTTAATTTTGGCAGGGTTTATCTGGGCGAATGCAAAGGGTGAAACCGAACTGGATTGGTGATGCGTAGCCGCCGAGGTGCAGTGTGCCTCGGCGGCTTTTTGTGTACAGAGTACGGCTAATGCTTATAAATGCTATACATGCTTTACGTATCTACCATAGAGTTTTATGATAGTTTTGAAGTATTAAGGAGGGGTTATGACCACAACAGCCGCTCAGATCAACGTACGTCTCGATGCCGATCTTAAAAGGAGTGGGGACGCCGCTCTCTCCAAGGCCGGTATGACGCCGAGCCAAGCGGTGCGAGCGCTCTGGCAGCTTGCAGCGTCGCTGGCCGATCGCCCCGGTGCGCTCGAGGATATCCTGCTGCCCAGTCGTGCCCGGGCGGAACAGCGCGAGCGCGAAAAGGCCGCCAAACGTAAGCTCGAGCTCATGGATCAGGGGTCGAAGCTGTTCGCTGCCGCTTGCTGTGAGTCGGGAATCGATATGGTCAAGGCTCAGCCATCGGACGACGAAGAGCTCAAACGGAATGCCTATGCGGATCGCTATGGCGAGGAGATGAGCTGGCTCTATGAGTGAGACTCCAAAGCGCATCTTGGTTGACACCAACGTGTGGCTCGATTACTTCATTCCCTCACGACGTGGTCGTTCGGTGGCGATTGAGTTTTTACGCGATGCATGCACGGCGCAGGTTGATTTGCTGTACGCGGCGACATCGTCCAAAGACCTGTTTTATTTGATTTCAAGCGAACATAAGGCATGGTATCGGCGCGAGCATGGTTCGCTTTCCCAGTATGCCGCTACGGTAGCGACTTCGCTTGCATGGGATTGTCTTAGCGTGCTGTCGCAGCTTGCCACGCCAGTGCCCTGTGACCTGAGCGATATATGGATGGCGAGCAGGCAGCGTGAGCTCCATAGCGATTACGAAGACGATTTAATCATTGCGGCAGCGATACGCGCAAAGGCAGATCTCCTGGTCACCAACGATGTCAAGCTCTCTTCGCATGCGCCCGTCGCAGCAATGAACGTCGAAAACGCAAGAAACTATCTAACAACGCTTAAATAGCGCTAGACCCCTCTGGTCGAATAATGGTCAGCGAGAGTCCACAGGTAGGGCCGCGCCAGCAAAGCGCCGCAGGTTGAACAAAAGTCAGCGAGAGCCCGCCGTTTGAGCCAAGGTGCCGTGAAATGAAAAGGCGCTGACCTTCTGGTCGCGCCTTTGAAATTGAACGGCAGATTGGCCAAACGGCGGGCTCGCAGCGTCGAGGGGTTCCGGCGTTTGGTAAAACGCCGGAACAAATCAGTGCTCGATCCAGCAGCGCAGGGTCTCGCCGGCCTGCAGGTGACGCAGATTCTTGGCGGCGATGTCGACCACGTTGTTAAGTGTGGCTGCCAGGTGGAACCAACCGGAGACGTGCGGCGTGATGAGCATGTTGGGTGCATCCCACAGTGGGCTTGTCTCAGGCAGCGGCTCGGGGTCGGTGACGTCGACCGCGGCGCCGGCGAGATGTCCCGACTCCAGGGCGGCAACCAAGTCGTCGGCGACCACAAGATCGCCGCGGCCGCCGTTGGCAAAGAAGGTGCCCGGTTTCATCGCGGCGAAGAACTCGGCGTTCGCCAGGCCGCGGGTCTCGGGTGTGCTGGGCATAAAGGATGCGACGATGTCGGCCTCGGCTAGGCGCTCGGACAGGGCATCCATGCCGTCCATGTCCTCAAACACAATGGGATAGACGAGCGGATGGCGCTTGATGCCGCGGACGTGCGCACCCATGCTGCGGCAGAGCGTGGCAAAGTGGCCGCCGATATCGCCCGCGCCCAGCACCAGCACGTTGGCATTTTTGAGCGAGGTGACCGGGCCCAAGTCCTCCCAGCGATGTTCGCGCTGCAGGTCCTGGTAGCCGGGCAGGCGCTTCATCATTGACAGCACCATGGCAAACATGTGCTCGCTCACGGCCTGGCCGTAGGCGCCCACCGAGCAAGACAGCTTGGCGTCAGCCGGCACGGTGCCGGCAGCAAGGTAGTCGTCATAGCCCGCGGTCTGCAGCTGCAGTAGCTGGAGGTGCTCGCATGCGGTAAGCAGGGCAGGGTCTATGTTGCCCAAGATCACGTCGGCGTTGGCGACTTGTTCATGCGTGATGGCGTCGGCGCTCGTATAGATAAAGTTCTCGCCCGGAGCGCTCGACTCAAGAATTGCGCGATGGCGGTCGTTGACGGGCAACAAAACCAGGATGTTCACAAGCAGTCCTCTCCGCTTGACCTGCCAAAAAGGGACAGGTTTATTTTGGCAGGTTTTATCAGGCAAAACGCTTAAATAAAGCGCCGGGCGCTCATGGACGGTTTATAAGTCCATGAGCGCCCGGCGTCCGTGCGGCTACCAGCTCAGCAGCTCGTAGCCGTCCTCGGTCACTACGAGCTGTACCTCGCACTGGGCCGAATCGCTGCCGTCCTTGGTGCGCACGCACCAACCGTCACCCTTGCTAATCTTGATGTCGGGCGCTCCGGCATTGACCATGGGCTCGATGGTAAAGACCATGCCCGGAGCCATGATGGTGTCCACATCGGGCGCCTCGGTGGTAAAGCCTACAAACGGGTCCTCGTGGAACTCCTTGCCAATGCCGTGTCCGCCGTACTCGCGCACCACGCTAAAACCGGCGTCCTCGACCGTCTTTTGCACGGCCTCGGCCATCACGGACAGCGGTAGCCATGGCTTGACGGCGGCTAGACCCGCTTCCACGCTGGCGCGAGTGACGTCGACCAGACGCTGGCGCTCGGCAGAGACCTTGCCGATGCAGAACATGCGGCTCGAATCGCTAAAGTAGCCGTCCAAGATCGTGGAACAATCGACGTTGATGATGTCGCCCTCGTGCAGCACGTCCGTATCGCAGGGGATGCCGTGACAGACCACGTCGTTGATCGAGGTGCACACGCTCTTGGGGTAGCCCTCATAGTTGAGGTCAGCCGGCGTGCCATCGTGATCGATGGTGTAGTCGTAGATCATCTGGTCGATCTGGTTGGTGGTCATGCCCGCGGCGATGTGCTCGCCTACGTAGTCGAGCACGCCCACGTTGATGGCGGCCGAGCGCTTGATGCCCTCGATGTCGGCGGGTGTCTTGTAGAGCGTGCGGGGCAGAACCTCCCAGCCCTCTTCCCACAAGCGCTCGAGGCGCTCATCAAAGGCGCTATGGCATTTCTTATATTTTTTGCCGCTGCCGCACCAGCAGGCGTCGTTGCGGCCGGGCACGGGTCCATTGTCAAACATGGCTAACTTCCTTTCATTCGCAGCTAGTATAGCCCACCCGCAGACCAGCTCATTTGGGATGGGGCTAATTTAGCTGCTGGCGGGCGGCCGCGCTAGTAGCTCACCTGGCAGGGAATACCGAGGGCGCGCACGCGCGCGGCAATGGCGTCGAGCACCTCGGGCGCTGCTTTGGCAAGGCCGGCGACTGGTGTCTCGCGCGCGACCGTGTAGATGGTCGCCTCCTGCGGACGAATGCGCTCAAGCGCCGCGAGCCAGGGGGCAACATACTCCTCGCCGGTATTGTCGATGAGCTTGCCCTGATACTCGCCGGTCAAAAAGATCGTCTGGATAATAACGTGACCGTCAAAGCTTGCGAACGTCTCGATCTGGTGTTCGACGTTGTAGGGGCCAACAGGCTGGTCGAGCAGCTGGATAAACGCCGGGTCGACGGTATCGAGCTTAAGAATGTTGTCGTCGACCATCATGAGCGCGTCGTGCACCTCGGGGCGGTCGGCGCGTGTGCCGTTGGAGAGCACGGCGATCTTGGAGTTTGGGGCAAGCTCGTCGCGCAGTGCGACGGCGCCGGCGATGGCCCGTGGAAACTCCGGTGCGGCGGTGGGCTCGCCGTTGCCTGCGAAGGTGATTACATCGGGGAGCTCGCCCTCGGCTGCCATCTCGCGCAGCTTTGCCTCGAGCGCTTCGAGTACCACGGCAGCCGTGTTATACGGCTCATGGCAGGGGCGCTCGGCGTTGAGGCCGTTCTCGCAGTAGATGCAGTCGAACGTGCAGATTTTGCCGCTGGCCGGCATCATGTTGACGCCGAGCGAGAGACCAAGGCGACGGCTGCGAACGGGCCCAAAGATGGGGCTGGCATTCAAAAACGTAGACATAGGCATATGCTCCTCAAGACAATTGTGCCTAAGCATAGCATCGGCTCCAAAGCAAGGTGTGGGCTCTTGCTTTACAAGTTTCGTTTTTTCACGTCGCTCATGATGCCGTGCCATGAAAAGCCTCGGGTCGGGTAAAGTTAATCTGTTAACAAGGTGTAAAGCAATGCGGGTCCATCCAACCGTGCTGACGTGCAACTGGATGAGCATTGATGATGGGGGCACAACATGGATTTTACGGTCGAGAATGCGGGCACCACGATTGCCTGTCGCGAATATGCCGACCCGGATGTGTCGCCTGATGCTCCTGCCTTGGTGTGCGTGCACGGCGCTTGTGTCGACGGCACATTTTTCGACGGCATCGCTTGTGAGCTCAGTCGCAACTACCGCGTAATTGCCTACGACCGCCGCGGCTGTGGTGGCAGCAGCGATGCGGCAGACGGCAGCTATGATCTTGCCGCTCAGGCCGCCGATCTGCAAGCCGTGATCGAACACGTTGGCGCTCCGACAAATGTGCTTGCGCACAGCGCCGGTACGTTGGTGGCGCTGGAGCTTCTTCGTACCGAACCCCATCTCGTCGCCCGTGCGATTCTGCATGAGCCGGCTGTGTCGGCCGAAGGCGTCGGCATGGGCGCAGCCCCGGTTTTGCTCGATATGATTGCGGCTGGAAAGGTTTCAAGGGCGCTCCGGCTTTTCTTGGGAGCCCTCGGCGACTTGGACCCCGAGGCTCCTGGAACGACCGAAGCGGAAGCCAAACATGCCCTGCGCAATGGTCGTTGCTTCATGGCCAATGAATACGGGATTACTATGACCTGCGTTCCCGATTGGGATAGCGTTCGCGCGTCAAAAACGGTGGCCGCCGTGCTCCTGGGCGAGCTCTCGATTGGCACGCCCCGCGAGGCTGGCACGCGAGCGGCTGCCGAATATCTCGATTGCCCTCTCGTGACGATCCCGGGCGCGCATAACGGTCTGCGCGATCGCCCGGCAGCGGCTGCCCGGGCTGTCCGTGGCATCCTGGGGCTCTAACACCCGCAATGGCCAAAGCAGGCTTCACCCGCAAACGTTTCGGCCGTGTTAACAAATGTGCTCAAAACCTCACGTCTGCGACTTCAATCGCGCCGCCTGCCAACTCATAAAAATGTAACAGCATTCACGTACTTACCTGCATCGACAAGGTGTTACCCTTGTAGCATTTGGAACCCACCGCTACCATGCGAAACTATCGAAAGGGCCCCATATGCTCAATAATCACGAGGTCAATCTAACCGACGAGGAGGCTGCCGCTGAGGTCGCCCGTGTCGCGAAGAACTACCCCGTGGTGCGTTTGCTGTCGGCCGATCAGATTAAGAGCGAGCCTAACTGCTTGCTCGCCGGCGATCGCTGCCCTTGTCTGCGTCAGTCGAGTCTTGAGGCTTTGGCAGACTCCGATGAGGTGTCGGAGCAACTGCTCAATGATGGCACTGAGTACCGCGCCCGTCTACGCCCTCTGAAGGTCGAGGGCGAGCCTCACGTCTTGCTGATGGTGCGTCCGATTGATGAGCAAGAGGCCGCGGAAGAGGACCTTGTCTACACCGACGTGCTGACGAGCGTGCGCAATCGCCGATATTACGAGGAAAAGCTTCGCAGCGCCCGCATGAATGCCGGCGTTGCGATGATCGACGTTGATGATTTTAGGGCCTTCAACGATACGTGTGGCCGTCATGCCGGCGACCTTGCGCTCGGTGCTGTGGCGACAGCCATACGCAGCGGAATTCGTTCGACTGACGAGCTTGTGCGCTATGGCTGCGACAAGTTTGTGGTTGTCATGCCCAATATTCCCTCCGATGACTTCACCCGTCGCCTGCATCAGGTGTCCGATGCCGTTCATTCCACGATTATTCCGGGCCATGAGTACGTGAGCTTGACGGCATGTGTTGGTGGCGTTCGCATTCATGGCGAGACGGTCGATGAGGGCGTTGGCCGCGCTGCTCAGTTACTGAGCCGCGCTAAGGCAAAAGCCGGTACGGTCGTGACCGATGCCGATTCCATCGAGGCCTTCCAAAGCGAAAAGCCTTTGGTGCTTATCGCCGATGACTCCGAGATGAACCGAGCCATTCTCAGCGAGATGCTCAAGGACGAGCATTGCATCCTCGAGGCCGATAACGGTCGTGCGGCGCTCGACATGGTCGACCGCTATGGCGATGAGTTGTCGCTCGTGCTGTTGGACATTGTGATGCCGGGCATAAGCGGCTTTGAGGTGCTGGCCGATCTGTCGCGCCGATCGGGTATCGATAATCTGCCTGTCATCATGATTTCGAGCGAAGATTCCGATGATGCGGTTCTGCGCGCGTACGAGCTGGGCGCCTCGGACTATATCAACCGCCCGTTTGACTCCCGTGTCGTGCGCCGCCGCGTAAGCAACACCATCCGCCTGTACGCCAAACAGCGCCGCCTGACGAACCTGCTGTCCCAACAGTACAACGAGCGCGTCAAGAACAGTCGCATGCTCATCGACATCATGGCCGGCGTCATGGAGCTTCGCAACGGCGAGAGCGGCAGGCACGTTACGAACATCGAAAAGCTGACCGAGCTGCTGCTTGGCTATCTGGTCCAGCGTAGCGGCACGATCTCCCTCGACAATGAGGAACGCTCCACGATCGCCCTGGCTTCGGCGCTGCACGATATCGGCAAGATGTCGATTGACGATGCGATCCTCAACAAGCCCGGACGCCTTACGCCCGATGAGTTCGAGATTATGAAGACGCATACCACGATCGGCGCCGACATGCTGCTTGAGCTGGGTAGCCATCACGCCGGTAATGCGCTTATGGAATATGCGTACCAGATTGCGCGTTGGCACCACGAGCGCTGGGACGGCAAGGGTTATCCCGATGGCCTTAAGGGCGACGATATCCCCATCGCCGCACAGGTGGTTTCGGTGGCCGACGTATACGATGCGCTGACGAGCGTGCGCGTGTACAAGGATGCCATCCCGCACGAGGAGGCGATCCAGATGATCCTGGACGGTAAGTGCGGCACCTTTAACCCGCTGCTGCTCGACTGTCTGCTCGAGGTGCAAGACCGTATTGCCGAAACATTGGCGCGCCCTGCCGAGGTCGTTGCGCTTCCTACGATTTAGTTTGACCAAAGGAGTTTGAATCCATGATTTCCATGCGTGAAGCGTATGAGAAGATCGGCGCCAATTATGATGACGCTTGCACTCGGCTGATGGGCGAGGAGATGCTTGCCCGCTTTGCCCTCAAGTTTTTGGATGACGAGAGCATGGACAAGCTGGAGGCCGCCATGGCGGCAGGAGACGCCAAGGAAGCGTTTATGGCAGCTCACACGCTCAAGGGCGTGAGCCAGAACCTGGGATTCGATAATCTGTACGAGCCGGCGGTCGTGGTGACCGAGGCGCTGCGCGGCGCCGATGCCGTTGACGGCGCTCGCGCGGGAATGCATGCGTTGCAGCAGCAATATGCGGCTACGATGTCGGCCCTGCGCGAGGTGGCCGAGTAAGAGCTCGCGAGCTTTGATGGCTATGAGAGTGGATAATCTCCCGTTTTAGGCCCGGTGGCGACCTCAAAGTGGGAGATTATCCACTCTCGTTCGATACGTGTCCAAAAATCCACTCTCACCCCTTCTGATTGGTGAATGGCCTATGCGCACTGGCGGGGCTTTCCGCATGCAATCCATATCGTTGTTCGATAAACTATTCGGATAACGATAGATTCGATGAGGGTGAGTGTATGTCCAACAGCGTTCAGCGTATGGCCAAGGCGGGCGAGACTGTAAGGAAGCTTGGCTTTTGCATGGCGGTCGTTTTTGCGGGAATGCTCGTCGCTTTTGCCGCGTTGGTTGTTTACGTGATCTGGTATGCGGTTGCAAACGTTGTTTCTGTCGATTCTTTCGGTGTCGTGACGCTTCTCGATGGCGGGAGCATCGTTATCCCAAGCGGGCTGTGCCTGGCACTCGTCGTGGGTGTTTCGCTTGTCGTTTTGTGCGGAATCAGCCATAACATCTCTCGGGGCGTCTCGCCCTTTACCAAGACGCATGTGCGGCTTATCCGTGTTCTCGCGCTTGCCTTTGCTGTTAACGCCGCGGTTTCGCTTGTTGGTGCCTATGGATCGGTCAATCTCACCATTGGCGGACTGGAGCTTTACATCGTGCCTCATTCCTTCGTTATTGAGATTTGCCAAGGCGCTACCTTTGATGCGGGGTCGTTTATCGGCGCAGTTGTCTGTTTGTTTATCTCGGCGATCTGGAGTTATGCCTCGCTGCTCCAAGAGCAGTCTGACGAGCTTGTGTAGGAGGAAACATGAGCTATCTCATCATCGAGCTTGAGACGCAGCTGCTTAAGACCGGAAAGACCAGCGCTGATCTGATTCGGGCGACGGGGCATACTCCGGCTAATATTTCAAAGCTTAGAAACGGAAAGATAAAAGCTATTCGCCTAAAGACGCTTCTCGATATCTGTGATGAGCTTGATTGTCAACCGGGAGATATTATTCAGCGCGTGAGCGAGAAAGAGCTTGAGGAG
Organism: Collinsella sp. AM16-21; assembly: GCF_003471905.1. Classification (NCBI taxonomy): domain Bacteria; kingdom Bacillati; phylum Actinomycetota; class Coriobacteriia; order Coriobacteriales; family Coriobacteriaceae; genus Collinsella; species Collinsella sp. AM16-21. Next base: position 360,470 of record NZ_QRKJ01000001.1, on the reverse strand, counting down.
CTTATTGTCGAGCGCGCAAAAAATGTCGTGAGACAGATGCGGGACGGCGGAGGCAATGAGGTATCGCTTCCGACATCAGTCTTCGCTGTCGATTTGAGTGACGAGTAGCTTAAGGCAAACAACTAAAACGAAGTATCAGCGTGAAGGGACCTGTGTCTAACACGGGTCCCTTCTTTTAGATTATCTTGACAAATATGAGTTATCGAAAAACAATAACAACCATGGAAAACGATAAAGGAAAGAAGGAACGATATGAGCGGTTTTGCTATCAAGCAGAACGGGAGGCCAATGAACGCATCAGCGATAAAGCTATCAAAAGTATCAAAGCGCTACGGGAAACGGCGCGTTTTGCATGACGTTTCTTTCGAGGTGCATCAGTCTGAGCTCTGTGCCCTTGTCGGTGCAAACGGTGCGGGCAAAAGCACGCTTATTAAAATCGTCTTGGGCCTCTGCGAGCCATCGTCGGGGAGCGTGGAGCTCTTTGGAGGCAAATCAAAAAGAGAGCTTGGCCTGATGCGGACGCGTGTCGGCTATGTGCCAGATTCCAGCGGAGCATACCAATCCCTCAGTGCGGTTGAGAATCTCCAAATCCGATGTTCGGAATGGGGGCTTGATGCGAATTGTGAGATTCCTCGCGTTTTGAGCCTAGTCGGGCTGGACGTCGAAGAGAAAAAGAGCGTGGGCAGTTTTTCTCTGGGAATGAAACGGCGGCTGGATATAGCTACGGCTTTGTTGGGCGATACCGACGTACTAATTTTCGATGAGCCGGCAAATGGATTGGATCCGTTGGGCATCGAGAGTATATGGGCCCTTATCGGTCGATTGAATCAAGAACAGGGCAAAACCATGCTTATTTCTAGCCACGACTTGGATGAGCTGGCATCGGTTGCAACATGCTGCCTGTTTCTTCATGACGGCGAACTGCTGAAAAAGGAACCGATGGACATCATAAGGGATGAGGCGTCGTCCTTAAAAGAGTATTACAGGCGCTTGATGAAGGCGGTCTCGCTATGAAGCGGGCGATCCATCCCATAAAGGCAGATATGATGCGTTTGTACAGGATGTTTCCGGCGAAGCTTGGTCTTGCGCTTATGCTGGCGTTCGGCCTTCTCTTCGGTGTCTTTCTAAAAAACGGAACAACGTTGCTCGCCTTTGGCAATAGCGTTTTTGGGGAGGATATTGGTTTCTTCTGGAATGTAATCGATCCTTCTGCACCCGATGAGTCCCTTGTGCGCAGTGCTTTTGCCGGCACCTCTCTGTTCGTTCCACTCATCGTTTGCCTGGCGATTTTACAGGAGCACGGCTATGAAGAGGGATACCGAATTTCTTCAGCAAGAGGTCTTACCCGCTTTTATGGGGTTCTAGCTCATGCGCTTTCGTCTGCTTTAATAATTGGCGCAGCATATAGTGCGCTTTGCTTTCTTCTGTTTGCAATAGCCATAATACGTGGAGGGCATAGCTACGCGCATGGCATGCTGGCTGCATTTTTGCCTGCAATGATAGTCAACACCGTATTGGTGATATCGGTTGCGCTGGAGACGGTGACCATCTATCGGATTACAGGCAGCGCTGTATTGAGCGGGGCTGCAATAATAATCGGATTTGTCATGAGCTTGACGCTCTACGGAGCCTTCCTTCAGGCACCTATACCATCCTTGCGATGGATCTTCTTCCTTCCTGGGCCGTACCTTGGAGTCGGATGCGCCCTTGGGTATAGCGATATGGGGCAACTGGCGCTTCTGGGCTATGGCGTGGCAGCCAGCTGTTTATCGGTATTGATTTACGCTCTCGTGAGCTTTCGTGCTGGGGGTGTGCTCAATGGCTCGTCAGATTAAAAGATTCCTCCATTCAGAATTGAAGCACGTGAGTAAATGGACGTACGCCTTAATCCCGGTAATTTATGCGTGCATGGTGGTATTGCAGCTTAATTCTTTCCCGATGTGGTTCTGCAGCCTCCGTGAGAACAGTTTCTTGGGCTTCTTCCCAGACCCGACGCTTCGGCTATCGGCGGAGGATGTCCTTCTATTTGGTAATGCAGAGGTTTTTCGCGGTCTGCTGTTCAACGTAGCCCCGTTGGCTCATGCATTGTTCTTTCCGTTCATCGCGGCTTGTATTGTGCCGCGCTTTGTCAGTTCGGGCTTTGTCGAGGAACCGTGGGGGCTGTCGGAGGCTCGGGGAGGGAAGCGGGCGTGCGTTACCGTTGCGCGAGCGATGCTGTCTTCTTTCGCCCTATTGGGCGCGTTTATCCTGTCAAGTGTCGTTTTGTACTGTCTTAACTGCGCAATCGTTTTGGATGCTCAACAGTATTTCAACCTGAATATGTTTTGCGATCGACTTCTTCTGGCGAGTGCGGTCTGCCTTGCATACGTGGTCTCTTGCGTGATCGTTGTTTCCTATTTTGGATCCGGCTTCGGTTCTATTGGCATGCTGTTGCTTGTCAACGTCGTAACGATCTACATACAGGTCGGAGCCAATTCCATGCTTCCGTTTCCGTCCTCGATGCTCATGTGGATTTGCGGCGTGACCCCGTTGGGGGGCGGTCAATGCGTTTCGATTTTGATTGACTGCCTAATAAACGTAGCAAGCGTTTTTGCCATCTGCTTTACCGTCGACCGATTGCGGTCGAGATTTCTTTGATTGTTTGTGAGGGATGATCATACCGAGCGTATCAAATACAGGGGGCGGGCACCGTAGTTGGTGTCCCCCCCTGTATGGGTAGCTTTAGCCTATGTGGTTCGCGAGCTAACGAGCCTGCTTTACCTTAGCCGCTGCCTCGACAAACGACTTCCACAGGTTAAAGTCGGTCTCGAGCGTTTGCCAGGTGTACTCGGGGTGCCATTGCACGCCCAGGCAGAACGGCTGGCCCTCGACCTCGATGCACTCGGGCACGCCGTCGGTTGCCTTGGCGACCAAGCGCGTGCTCTTGCCCAGGCGGTCGACGCAGCAGTGATGTGCCGAGTTGGTCTGGATCAACCTGTGCCCGCCAACCGCGCGCTCCAGCAGCGAGCCCGGCACGACCTCGACAGGATGCACAGGGTCGTTGAGCACGTGGGTATGGCGCCACTGCGTGCGACCCTCGCGCGCACCTAGGCTCGGCACGTCCATGCACAGGGTGCCGCCGGTGGCGACGTTGAGCAGCTGCGTGCCGCGGCAGGTGGTAAAGAGTGGCTTTTTGGCGCAGAGCACCTCGTTAACCAGCTTAAACTCAAAACGGTCGCGAATCTCGCAGCACAGTGTGGGGTCGTAGGGGCGCTCGTCGCCCCAGCGCTTGGGGTTGACGTCCGGGCCGCCGGGAATGGCGATGCCGTCGGCGATGTCGACGTAATGACGGATAACCTCAATGTCCTCGGTGATGGACATCTGCAGCGGCAGGCCGCCGGCGGCAAGAATGGCATCGACAAAGACACTGGCGATTTCCTCGTTGGGGGAGAGCGTCTCGCTCAAAAACGGCTTTGCCTCTTCCCAACGCGGTGCGACGAGGATGAGTGGGCGGTCGGCGGGGTCGACGTTGACATGCGGGGTGTAGGACGATGAGGTGCGGGTTCCGATCATGGGCGTGGCTTTCGAATCCGGGTGGACATGGCGCAGGGGCGGCGCGGGGCAAACGCTGTTGATGAATTTGCCCCGCGTGGCAATGGGGTTAGTGGCCCTTGATGGAGTTGAGGAAGTCCTGGGCGCGCTTGGTCTGGGGATGGTCGAAGAACTCGTCGGGTGTGCCGGTTTCCACGATCTGGCCGTCGGCCATAAACACGACGCGATCGGCAACGCGGCGGGCGAAGTTCATCTCGTGCGTGATGACGATCATCGTCATGCCCTGCTGGGCTAGACGGACCATGACCTCGAGCACCTCGTTGATCATCTCGGGGTCAAGGGCGCTCGTGGGCTCATCGAAGAGCATGGCCTTGGGCTGCATGGCAAGAGAACGGGCGATGGCCACGCGCTGCTGCTGGCCGCCCGAAAGCTGTGCGGGCACCTTATCGGCCTGTTCGGCAACGCCCACGCGGCTCAACAGATCCATGGCGCGCTCACGAGCCTCCTCCTTGGAGACGCCCAGCACATCGACCGGTCCCAGCATGACGTTTTGCAGCACCGTCATATGTGCGAACAGGTTGAACTGTTGGAACACCATGCCCAACTCGGCGCGCATGCGGGCAAGATCCTTGCCTTCCTGCGGCAGGGGCTCGCCTTCGATGAGGATCTCGCCCGAGTCGATGGTTTCCAGGCGGTTGATGGTGCGGCACATGGTCGACTTGCCCGAGCCCGAGGGGCCGATCACGACGACGACCTCGCCACGGTCGACCGAGAGATTGATGTCGTTGAGGACGTGCAGATCGCCGTAGTGCTTATCGACGTGTCTGAGCTCGATCAGCGGCTGATTGCCGGTGGAAGAGGTGCTCTGTGCCATGGTGCTCGGCTCCTTATGACTCGAAATGGTAAATCGTTAGCGGATGATGGTCGCGCCGGTCTTGTGCGAGACGTAGACGGCGGCCTTGTTGATCGCGACGTTGATGAGGATATAGATGACCGCGATCACCAGGTAGACCGACACGAGGGCGTCGTAGTTGGTAATGAGCACGCGGGCGTTTTGCATGAGGTCGGGGTAGCTCACCACGTAGGCGACGGTGGTGTCTTTGACGACGACCACGAGCTGCGAAATCAACGACGGAATGATAAACCGAATAGCCTGGGGCAATACGATTTTAAAGGTGATTTTAGCTTTGGAGAGGCCGAGCGCCTGGGCAGCCTCGACCTGGCCGCGCGGCACGGCGTTGACGCCGGCACGGAAGATCTCGGCCAGTACACCGGCTGCGGCGAGCGCGACGGGAAGCGTGAGCATCCAAAACGACGGCAGCGCGATCTTGTACTGGGGCAGCACCAAAAAGAAGAAGTAGATGAACAGCAGGCTCGGCACGCCGCGGAAGAAATCGGTGAGCACGCGGCAGACCAGCTGCAGCGGCTTAATGTCACTGGTGCGACCGAGCATAAGGGCAAGGCCGAGCACCAGCGCGATGGCGCCAGCGGTGAGTGCGACTTTAACGGTGCCCTCAAAGCCGGCAAGCAGGAACTTCCAAGTGGTGAGGTGCGTAAAGAAATACCAATAGTGGACCGAAAGCTGGCCGGTCACATAAAAGCGCTGCAACACGAGGGCAACGAGTGCGACGACGGCAACAAGCGAGATGGCGGTGCCGATGCGAATCTTGGCGCGCATCTTGGGGCCGGGAGCCTCGTAGAGCGCATCGCGCATGGTGAGCGCGGGGGAGGAGTGCTTGCTCATCGGAGGATCCTCACCTTCTTATCGATGTAGTTGCCAATGTGGCTCACCACAAAGGCTGTGCCCAGGTAGCCGAGCGCCGAGATAAAGAACGCGGCGACGCCGCCGAGCGAGCGCGTGTTGATATAGCTCACCACGCCGGTGAGCTCCTGGGGCTTAAGCGGCACCTGACTACCGAGCGCGGTGGTGAGCATGACGGCGATAAAGAGGTTGGTCATGGGCAGCACGCTCGAGCGCAGTGCCTGCGGAATCACGATCTTGGCGAGGATGCGGTTGAAGCTCATGCCCAGCGAGCGAGCGGCTTCCACCTGGCCGACGCCGACGGTGTTGATGCCGCTCATAAAGTTCTCGGAGCCAAAGGCAGAACCCAAGAGCACTGTGGCGACGATAACGCAGGTGCGATAGGGCAGGACGACCTTGAGCGGCGGCAGCGCGTAGACGACGATAATGAGCAGCGCGATGCCGGGGATGTTACGGAAGACCTGGACATACAGGTCGCCAAAGACGCGCAGCGGCTTGAGCGGCGACACGCGCATCACGGTGACGGCGACGGCCAGCACCATGGCGATGGCAAACGACTCAAGCGTCATGCCCCAGGTTGCGAGCAGCGCGTCAATGTAGTTCTGGCCATAGAGCGACCAGAGCTCGGAGAGACTCATGCGGACCTCCCGCCGATAAGGAAAGGGGCTCCCGTGTGTACGGAAGCCCCGACAACTCAGTGAAGAAACAGTTTAGCGCAATAAAGCGCACCGTGCGTTTCCGTATGGTTTCGTTGCGGCCGTTACTAGGCGCGTTGCCTAGGCGCCGATCTCGGGCAGCTCGGGAACATTGGTGTCGCCCGTGCGGTCGCCGATGCAGATCTGCCACAGCTCGGTCCAGGTGCCGTCGTCCTCAATCTTCTTAAGGAAGTCGTTGACGAAGGCGACGCCGTCGGAATCGAGCGGCAGGCCGATGCCATAGGGCTCCTTGCTGCCGAAGGGCTTGCCGGCAATCTTGTACTTACCGGGCTCGCGGACCAGGGCGCTCTGCTGCATGTTGTTGTCGATGACGTAGGCGTCAACGCGACCCTGCTGGAGTGCCTGGCGGGCCTCCTCGTCGGTCTTGAACTCCTGCTGGCTGGCCTTGGGAGCGAGCTCCTCCAGGATGGCGGGGCCGTTGGAGCCGGACTGGACGGCGACGTTCTTGTCGGCCAGGTCGTCGACGCTCTTGATGTCGTCGTTATCGGCGAGTACCAGGATGGCCTGCTGCGTGTAGTAATAGGGACCGGCAAAGGAGACGAGCTTCTTGCGCTCGTCAGTGATGGTGTAGGTGGCAAAGACGGCGTCGACCTGGCCGTTCTGCAGGACGGACTCGCGCGTGTCCGAGGTCACCTGGGTGATCTCGACCTTGTTCTCGCCCAGAATGTAGTTGGACAGGAGCTGTGCGATACCGGCGTCGAAGCCGCGGGTCTGACCGTCCTTCTCGTTGAGGAGGGAGAAGAGCGTGGAGGTCTGGACGCCACCGATCGTAAAGACGCCGGCATCCTTGACGGCCGTAGCCCAGGTGCTGGCGGCGATGGCGTCGTCATCGGCCTTGGGGCCGTCGTTGACGAGCTTGTCGAATGCCTTGGCGTCGAGCGTGGCGGAAACCTCGGTATCCTCGGAGCTCTTGGAGGAACCGGCGGAACCCTTGTCGGCCTCGGTACTGGTGTCGGAGCAGCCGGCAAGACCAAGGCCGGCGACGGTTGCGAAGGTGGCGGCGACGAAGCCGCGGCGGTCGAGAACGACCTGCTGGGAGAGGTTCTTGCTCATGGTAGAACACCTTTCTCAATAAAATCCCTAGCGGTTGAGTAGAGTTATACCCTATCGCGCTCAAATGGGTCAACACGAAATAACTCAGAAACATACTTACCTTATGGGTTATTGTACCTACCAAAAAGGGACAGGTTCACAGGCACCTTCGTGGTGGTTTTGACCGATGCAACGGCATGCCTTACTGTTTTGTCTCAATCTGTAACATCTGCAGCCATTTTTGCCGAGTAACTGTTACAGATTGAGATTTTCTCTTCAGGGGAATTCGAATGTCTCAATCTGTAACATCTGGACGGCCAAAAGGTCTCTATCTGTTACAGATTGAGACAAAGGTCAGGGACTAAGACGTCTTGTCTTGATCTGTAACAGATAGACGGGAATTCGGGCCCTAGATGTTACAGATTGAGATAATCGCGTCGCGAAAATAAAAACCTCCGCAGGGGTGCTTCCCTTGCGGAGGTTTTTTACTCGTTCAGTAGCCTTACGGCTTCGGCGGCCATGTTCTCGACCGTCATGCCGTTCCGCGCAAGCAGTTCGTTGGGGTCGTAGCGGTCGGGGAAGCCCTTGGCGATGCCGAAGGTGCGCGTGCGCAACGGCGTGCATGCCAGATAACATGCCACGCGTTCGCCCCAGCCGCCGTCCAAGATGCCGTCCTCGAGGGTGACGACAACGCGATGCTCGGCGGCAAGACTGTCGAGGAACTCGTGGTCGAGCTCGGTTGCAAAGCGCGGGTTGACGAGCGTGGCCTCGATGCCGTACTCGGCAGCCAAGCGGTTTGCCACGCGCTCGCCCAGTTCAAAGAAATCGCCGAGCGCGAGCACGGCTACGTCGCGGCCCTGACACACCACGTTGTAGCGCGCGACGCCGTAATCGTCGTCCTCGGCAGGCGCCAAGTCGGGGCGGCTTACCAAGCCAATGCCCGGCACGCGAATCGCCACGGGATGTTCGCGGTGATCGAGCGACCAGCTCAGCATGGACAGATATTCCTCCATGCAGGCCGGCGCGAAGTAGTGCATGTTGGGAAGACCGCCCAGCATGGAAATATCAAAGAACGAAAGGTGCGTCTCGGACGTGGTGCCAAAGATCGACGCGCCAAACACCAAGATGGTTGCGGGGGCGTCGTTGAGGCACAGGTCGTGCCACAGTTCGTCGTAGGCGCGCTGCAAAAACGTGCCGTACACGCCAAAGACCGGCTTGGCACCGGCGCTGGCGAGCGCGGTGGCAAAGGTCACGGCGTGTTCCTCGGCAATGCCCACGTCGACAAACTGCTTGCCTGCCGCGGCGCGAAGCTCGGGTGTAAAGCCCATGATGTAGGGCGTGGCAGCCGTGATGCCCACAACCTGCGGATCGCGCTCGATGGCGGCGCTGAGCGCCTCGCCCGTAATGTCGGCGTAGGTGCGCGGCGCAGGCTCGCTCGGATGGCCCGGGCAGAGCTTTCGGCCGGTCGCCATGTCAAAGGGGCCTACGTGATGCCAGCGCTCGGGGTCGTTCTGGGCCGGCTCAAAGCCCTTGCCCTTGGCGGTGGAGACGTGCAGCACGATGGGATGATCGATATTGCGTAGTTCCTGCAGCGCGTCGACTAGGGCCAACACGTCGTTACCGGCGTCCAGATAGCGGTAGTCGAGCCCCATCGCGCGGAAAACATTGCGCTCACAGGTGCCGTTGCTGGCGCGCAGCTCGGCCAGATTGCGATAGAGGCCACCGTGGTTCTCGGCGATGGACTGGTCGTTATCGTTGACGATGATGATCAGGTTGCTATCGAGTTCGGCGGCATTGTTAAAGCCCTCAAACGCCAAACCGCCCGAAAGCGAGCCGTCGCCGATGATGGTGATGACGTTGTATGTATCCCCCGCCAGGTCGCGAGCGTGCGCTAGGCCGCAGCCCAGGCTCACCGACGTGGAGGTGTGGCCCATGGCGAACAGGTCGTGCTCGGACTCGTCGGGATTGGCAAAGCCAGAAGCCTCACCATAACGCTCCGGATCGATATAAGTGTACGCGCGCCCAGTCAGCGCCTTGTGGGCGTAGGTCTGGTGCGAAACATCAAAGACAATCTTGTCGATGGGGGAGTTAAACACGCGATGGAGCGCAACCGTAAGCTCAACGACGCCCAGGTTGGGGGCAACGTGCCCGCCGACGGCGGCGGAGCTTTCGAGGATGGCGTGGCGGATCTCGCCGCAGAGCAGCGGAAGCTCGGCGCGATCGAGAGCCTTGACGTCCTCGGGCGTTGTCGTTTGCGTAAGCAGCATCGTTGTGGGTTACTCCATGCGAATCGTGCGCCGGCACTCCCTCGGCCGGCACAATTGCACAAGACAGTCTCGCACATTTTGGCGTTTGATATGTGACGGCGGCGCGGTAATTCGCCAACTGGTGGGGCAAAACGTTTTGTCCGATGCCATACTGGTAAATTCGATGATGATTTTATTCATTGCGCGCAGGCCGCGGCTTGCCGCCGAGCGCCGCCGGAAGGAGGCCGCATGTCCGATACCGTTCGTGCCGAGAAAATCGCGCGCGAGGTCGACGATGCCGCCCGTCAGCTTGCCCAGGCGGGCCGCTTGGACCTGATGCATGAGTTTATCCAACATGGCGATGTGACGGTCTATACGCATGTGACCTCGGTAGCGCGGGCAAGTCTGTCCTTTGCCGAGCGCCTGGGCCGCGTCGGTATCTCCGTCGACCGCTTATCGCTGCTGCGCGGGGCCCTGCTGCACGATTACTTTCTCTATGACTGGCACGATCCCGACCCAAGCCATCGACTGCATGGCTTTCGTCACCCGTTTTTTGCCTTGGCGCGTGCGGAGGAAGATTTTGAGCTGACGCCGCGCGAGCGGAATATTATCGTACGGCATATGTTTCCGCTGGTACCGGTGCCGCCGACGTGTCGTGAGGCATGGATTGTGTGCCTGGCGGATAAATGGTGCGCACTGCGCGAGACGATTGCCGGCCGTCTGCCGCGCAAAGGCGGCGCGAACGATTTGAACGAGGGCCCGAGTGACGGCTCGAGCAAAGAATCGAACGAAAAGAGGAGTGGGTAGACGGTGGGAACCGCGATCGACATGGCATTTGACGGCGCGACGCTTGCCGCCTGTCCGCTCTCGGCGCTGGTACTCTCGTTTGCCTTCTACGGTTTTTGCGGCTGGGTATGGGAGTCGACAGTCTGCGCCATGCTCAACCACGGACGCTTTGCCAACAGCGGCTTTTTGCTAGGGCCGTGTTGTCCCATCTACGGTGCGGGCGGCATTGCGTGCTGGTTGCTGCTGCGTGGAATCCCAGACGCCTCGAGCCAGTTTGTCGCTGCCGCGCTCGTATGCAGCGTGATCGAATATAGCGTGGGCGTGCTGTTGGAAAAAACGACGGGTGCCCGGTTTTGGGATTACTCGCATCTGCCGTTTAACCTGCACGGACGCATCTGCCTGTACTGGGCCTGCGCGTTTGGCTTGGGTGCGTTGTGTATTTGCCGTTTAGTGGAGCCGGCATTGCTGGGGCTGCTTGGCCATCTGCCGGTGCTAATCGTGCGCTTGGCCGCCTTTATCGTCGCGGTCGCGATGATGGTCGATGCGGTGTGCTCGTTGGCGAGCTGGCGGCGTCTGTCCGATCAGCTTGAGCGTGTGCGTGCCGACCTTGCCGACCGCATCAATGAGTCGCTTGCCGACGCCTCCGACTCTATGCTCGAACGTATTCCCGATTCGGCGATTGACTCGGTGGCGCAGACGCATATCCGCGGTCGCGCCGTTAACGCTTGGCTGGCCGAGCTGGGCGACGCGGCGCTCGATGCCCTGCGCGAGAAGACTTCGATGCCGACGTTTATCTCGGATGGTGCTCGCGGCCTGGCGCTCGCTGCCCGCCGCGTGGCCGATGCCGCGCCGAGTATGCCGCGTCCGTCGCTCGGTCGTCGCCTTGCCGGCAAGCGCATGAGCCGCCCGGTACCGAGCGTGTCACTCAGCCGCCGCGACCTACGCTTCTTTAACGCCTTCCCGCGTCTGCGCATCAATCGTTACGAGGGTGTCATTCGAGCTACCGACCTCCGCGACCGAGCCCGCGAGCTGTTCCGGCGCTAGCCAGAGCGGAGCCAAGCGCGCCCTTCTCGTTCGCACGTTTCCCGTTCGTTTCGCGTCCGTTGCCGCGCCGTTTCCAAGATTGCGGTGCCGTTTCCATTCGACAACGCAGCGTTTAACAACGCCGTATCTGGTCTACACCAGTTGCCCCTCGGCCGCATCATGAGCGCCGACAACGTTCATGCGACCAAGGGGGAGCGAATGTACGATACGGGATCGACAACGTTTATGCTCATCTGCACCATGCTCGTGTTTTTAATGACACCGGGTCTGGCGTTTTTCTATGGCGGCCTGTCCAGGCGCAAAAATGTCATCAACACCATGCTTATGTGCTTTGGCGCCATTGGCCTGGTTGGTGTGCTGTGGATTGTTGCCGGCTGGTCGCTGGCCTACGGTGGCGACGGTTCTAGCCCGTTTATTGGCGGCTTTGACCAGTTGCTGTGCCTGCCGGTGCTCAACCAGGTGCTGCAGGCGGCCGAGGGCAATGCTGCGGATGGTGCCGTCTACCCTCAGATCATCAACATCGCCTTCCAGATGGCGTTTGCCATGATCACCGCCGCTATCGTTACGGGCAGTCTGGCAGGCCGCGTTAAGTTTGGTGCCATGACGGCCTTCCTGGGCATTTGGCTGCTCGTGGTCTATGCGCCGCTCGCCCACATGGTTTGGGGCGGCGATGGTTCCTTTATCGGCGACATCATCGGCGCGCTCGACTTTGCCGGCGGCGACGTGGTACACATTTCGTCCGGTCTCACGGGCCTGATTCTCTGCTTAATGCTCGGCCGTCGTCGCGGCTTTGGCATGGTGAGCTACCGTCCGCATAACGTGCCGTTTGTGGCGCTGGGCGCCGGTCTACTTTGGTTTGGTTGGTTTGGCTTTAACGGCGGCAGCGAGTTTAAGGCCGACGCCGTGGCGGCACTCGCCATCCTCAACACCGTGACGGCCAGCGCGGCGGGCATGGTCTCGTGGCTTGTCGTCGAGCGCGTGCACACCGGTCGTCCCACGCTGGTGGGTGCTAGCACCGGTTTGGTTGCGGGCCTTGTGGTGGTTACGCCGGGTGCGGGCTTTGTCGAGCCGTGGGCGGCGCTGGTCATGGGCCTGATCGTATCGCCCGTCTGCTATCTGGCCATCAGCCATCTTAAGACCAAGTTCGGCTACGACGATGCGCTCGACGCGTTCGGTTGCCACGGTATCGGCGGCATCTTGGGCGGTGTGCTCACGGGCCTGTTCTGCGTGCCGGAGCTCTCGTGGACCGGTAAGGGCGGCCTGTTCTACACGGGCGACGTGTCGCTGCTTGTCTCGCAGGTTCTGGGCATTGTGGTGACGGTCGTTATTGTGCTGATGCTCGACTTGGTGATCGCCGCGGTGGTCAAGGCGCTGTTCCACGGTAGCCTGCGCGTGGACGAGGCCGACGAGGCACTGGGCCTGGATGCGAGTCAGCACGGCGAGAGCGCGTACCCCTCGTTCTCCGGACTCGATTAGCAGCGCGGCTTTCCCAAGCACCCGACCTTGCCCCTCAAACCGTCGCTTGCGTACCGAAGTACGCGGCGCTCCTCTTTCGGGGCAATCTCGGGCACTTGGAAAACCCGCGTTATTGAATGGCAATTCATTTCTTTACTAAAGAGAGGAATTCACTATGAAGAAGATCACGGCGATCGTCCGTCAGGAAAAACTTGAGGTTCTCAAAGACGCGCTGTTTGCTGCCGATGTTCGCGGCATGACCATCAACCAGGTGCAGGGCTGCGGCGCGCAGCATGGCTGGAAGGAATACGTGCGCGGCAACGAGTTGCTTGTCAACACGATCCCTAAGGTGCAGTTCATCCTCATCTGCGCCGATGAACATGTCGACGGCATTGTCGAGATCATCTGCAACGCTGCTCGCACCGGTGCCGTCGGAGACGGCAAGATTTGGGTCGAGCCGGTCGAGGAAGTTATCCGCATCCGTACCGGCGAACATGGCCCTGCCGCGGTGTAGGACAATCTTTCGCCCGACGGGCGTGCCTCTCTTGGGGCGCGCCCGTTCTCGTCTACAATATCGTGCAGACGAAGGAGAGGCACGCCCATGATCAAGATGTTTGCGAGTGACTTAGACGGAACGCTGCTGAACGCCCTGCACGAGGCGGATGGGACCATCCGCCGTGCCATCCGCGAGCTGACCGAGGCTGACTTGCATGTGGTTCCCGCGACCGGGCGCTCGACGTTGCCAATCGGCGAGCATGGCTTTACGGGGCTGGCGATCGATGCCTGCTGCTCTAACGGCTCCATCGTGCGCGACAGTCATGGCGAGGTGCTCAAAACCTGGACCATCGACCCGCAGGTTACCGAGGAGCTGCTCAAGGCGTTCCCGGATATCTGCTTTGATTGCTCCACGCCCGATGGCATGTTCTCGAGCGGTTCGTTCGAGATGCATCAGGCGGGCTTTAAAAAGGACAGCCCCATCAAGCGTATTGTGATGCGCGGCATGCGTGCGCGTGGCGGCTATCACGAGGAACAGTATTTCGACCAGTCGATCGGCGATATCTTGCGTCACGATGTATGCAAGATCAATTGTCGCGTGACCTCGCCCGAGCTGGAGCGCGACCTTAAGGCATATTTGGCCGAACGATCGGACCGCGTGGTCAACGCGCCGTTCGATCCGGTGATGTTCGAGATCACGGACGTGGCGTGCAACAAGGGCGAGAGTGTTGCCTGGCTGGCGGGTTACTACGGCATTGCCGAGGACGAGGTGGCGGTCTACGGCGACGGCGGCAACGACATTGCCATGCTCAAACGCTTCCGCCACAGTTATGCGACCAAAAACGGCAGCGATGCAGCCAAGGCCGCCGCAGGCGCGACTATCGGCAGCTGCATGACCCACGCCGTTCCCAAGCACATGCTCGCCACCATGCGCAAGCAAAACTCCCGCACCGTCATCGAATAATGTGACCAAGGGACTGCGCTTTTGCCACAATCTAAATATTGCCTTTACGTGTTGATGCACACGGTGTGCAATAATACTCGCACTGTGCAATAGTGCACAGGTTGAGTAACAGGGAGGACGCTTGTCCCAGCTCGAGAAATGCGATCGCCGATCCCTTCGCTCGCAGCGTGCCCTTCGCCAGGCACTTGCCAGCGAGCTTGCCGAAAGCGGCGACCTTTCGCGCATTAACGTTGCGTCGCTCACCGAGCGCGCCGGTCTTACGCGCCGCACGTTCTATTCGCACTACCGCGATATTCCCGACTTTATCAATCAAATCGAGGACGGCTTGCTGGCCGAGATCCGTGAGCGCATTGAGCTCATCACTGCAGCTCAGCTACCCGATCTCTATCACAACATCGATGAGCTCGAGCCGGCGCCCGGTTCGGTTGAGCTGCTGCGTTATCTTGCGGCCAACCGCGACTTAATCGGTGCGCTGCTGGGTCCGGGCGGCGACCAGGCCTTTATTAAAAGGATTATCGACACCGCGCGTGAGGCTGTGGTGCCGCGTGCGCAGACGGGCATTTTGGGCCTGGCGCTGGGCACGTTCTTTGACTACTACGTCACCTACGTCGTGAGCGCCGAGGTCGGCATGATTCAGCGCTGGTTTGAGCGTGGGCTCACCGAATCGCCCGAGGCCATGGCGCGCATTATGACGGTGCTCGCTTTTGTGCGCCCCGGCGACCTGTATGGCCAACCCATCGATATCAACGTGCCGGAATACGGCATGAAGCTATTGAACTTGCAGCTCGAGGACGCGGTCGACACCGCCGCAACCGTCGAGTCCAACAACTAAGAGGAGAGACAATGAGCAAACTCGTCGAGGGCATTAAGGACCGCATGGTCGCTGCCGCACGCGAGGCCGCGCCCGCCGTGGTGGACGCCGCGCAGAAGGCCGCGACCGCGGCAGCCGAGAAAGTTGCCGAGGCAGTTGCCGATGCCAAGAACGCGGCAGGGGAGGCGTCCGTCACTGGCGAGCCCGCTGCCGCCGCTGAGCCCGTAGCCGCCGCCCACGCCCCCGAAGGCGCGATCTTCAACCCCGAGAACGCTCGTGGCAACCTGCACCTGGGCATCGACGTGGGTTCCACTACCGTTAAGCTCGCCGTGCTCAACGACGACAACCAGATCGTCTACGCCAAGTACCAGCGCCATCACACCGACGTCCGTGCCTGCGCCCGCGACCTGTTCGAGGGTGCCGCGACCGTGCTGCCGACGGCCCAGATGACCTGCGCCATTACCGGCTCGGGCGGCCTGCTGCTGTCCCAGTGGCTCGACCTGGAGTTTGTCCAGGAGGTCATCGCCAGCAAACGCGCCGTCGAGACCCTTATCCCGGCCACCGATGTCGCCATCGAGCTGGGCGGCGAGGACGCCAAGATCATCTACTTCGACAACGGCATCGAGCAGCGCATGAACGGCACCTGCGCCGGCGGTACGGGCGCCTTCATCGACCAGATGGCAACCCTGCTGCACACCGACGCGAGCGGCCTCAACGAGCTCGCGGCCAACGCCACTACCATCTATCCCATCGCCAGCCGCTGCGGCGTCTTTGCCAAGACCGACGTCCAGCCGCTGCTCAACGAGGGCGCCCGTCCCGAGGACGTGGCTGCCTCCATCTTCCAGGCCGTCGTGACCCAGACCATCTCGGGCCTGGCGTGCGGCCGCCCCATCCGCGGCAACGTCGCCTTCCTGGGCGGCCCGCTGCAGTATCTCTCCGAGCTGCGCCACCGCTTCTACCTCACGCTCAACCTGGACGAGGAGCACCGTATCGTGCCCCAAAACGCCCACCTGTTTGTAGCGAGCGGCGCCGCCATGGCGCACGAGTCCAACAAGCTCAGCACGTTCCCACAGCTTATCGAGGCCATCGACAGCTTGGGCGACACGCAGGGTGCTGAGGTCGAGCGCCTGGATCCGCTCTTTGCCACCGACGAGGACTTTGCCGAGTTCAAGGGTCGCCACGACACCGAGGTCGTCCCCAAGGGCAAGCTCGACGGCTACACCGGACGCGTGTTCATCGGCATCGACGCCGGTTCCACCACCATGAAGGCCGCACTCGTGGGCGAGGACGGTCAGCTGCTGCACACCTGGTACGGCAACAACAACGGCGACATCCTGGGCACGGCCAAGGTCATCATGGCCGATTTCTACAACCACATCCCCGCGGGCTGCACCATCGGCCACGTGACCACCACGGGCTACGGCGAGGCGCTGCTCATCGAGGCTCTCAAGGCCGATTCCGGCGAGATCGAGACCGTCGCGCACCTGCGCGGCGCCAAGGCGTTCCTGCCCGGCGTCGAGTTCATTCTGGACATTGGCGGCCAGGACATGAAGTGCCTGCGCGTCAAGGACGGCGTCATCGAGCACATCATGCTCAATGAGGCCTGCTCGTCGGGCTGCGGCAGCTTTATCGAGAGTTTCGCCGTCTCTATGAACATGGACGTGCGCGCGTTCGCCGACGCCGCCATCCATGCCAAGGCCCCCGTCGACCTGGGCAGCCGCTGCACGGTCTTTATGAACTCGCGCGTCAAGCAGGCGCAAAAAGAAGGTGCCACGGTGGGCGACATCGCGGCCGGCCTGTCCTATTCCGTCATCAAGAATGCCCTGTTCAAGGTCATTAAGCTGCGCGACCCCCAGGAGATCGGCAGTCAGGTGATCGTCCAGGGTGGCACCTTTATGTCCGATGCCACGCTGCGCGCGTTTGAGCAGCTCACCGGCGTGCACGCCGTGCGTCCCGACATCGCCGGCTGCATGGGCGCCTATGGTGCGGCCTTGCTCGCCCGCGATCGCGCCGGCGTCGACGGCACCTCGACCATCCTTTCGGCTGAGGATATCGCGCACCTCACCGTGACGCAAAAGCATGTCCGCTGCGGCCGTTGCTCCAACAACTGCCAGCTTACCGTCAACGACTTTGGCGGCGGCAGGCGCTTCATTACCGGCAACCGCTGCGAGAAGGGTGCCGGCCACAAAAAGCAAAAGACCGAGGCCCCCAACCTCTTCAAAAAGAAAAACGAGCTGCTCTTTAACCGCGAGGTGCTGAGCCCCGACGAGGCCCCGCGCGGCACCGTCGGCATTCCGCGCGCGCTCAACATGTACGAGAACTACCCCTTCTGGCATGCGTTCTTTACGCGCCTGGGCTTTAGCGTGCAGCTGTCCGACCAGTCGAGCAAAAAGACCTATCAGGCGGGTATCGAGTCCATGCCGTCCGAGAGCGTGTGCTATCCAGCCAAGATGAGCCACGGCCACGTGATGAACCTTATCGACCGCGACGTCGACTTTATCTGGATGCCGTGCGTGCGCTGGGAGCGCAAAGAGGACCCGACCGCCGGCAACTGTTACAACTGCCCCATCGTCATGAGCTACCCCACGGCGTTGGCACTCAACATCGACGACATCCGCGAGCAGAACATCGAGTTCCTGTACCCGTTTGTGCCCTATCATGACAAGACCGAGCTCAAGCGCCGTCTGTACCAGGTGCTCGCCGTCGACCGTGTGGCCGACGCTGAGGCCGGACGCGGTCGCGTGCGTGGGCCCAAGATCACGCGCTCCGAGGTCGATGCCGCTGTCAACGCCGCCTTTGAGGCCGATGCGCGTTTCCACGAGGACATCCAGACCATGGGCGAGGAGGCTCTTAAGTGGGTCGAGGACCACGGCGGTCACGGCATCGTGCTCGCCGGTCGTCCCTACCATAACGACCCCGAGATCAACCACGCCCTGCCCGAGCTTATCTCGAGCTTTGGCTTTGCGGTCTTTACCGAGGATTCGCTTGCGCATCTGGTGAAGCCCGAGCGCCCGATCCGCGTCGTCGACCAGTGGATGTACCACAGCCGCCTGTACGCCGTCGCCCGCTTTGTGACCATGCGCAACGACCTGGACCTGATCCAGCTCAATTCCTTCGGCTGCGGCCTCGATGCCCTGACCACCGATCAGGTGCAGGAGATCCTGGAGGCCAGTGGCAAGATCTACACCGTGCTCAAGATCGACGAGGTGTCCAACCTGGGCGCCGCGCGCATTCGCATCCGCTCGCTCATGGCGGCACTCAAGGACCAGGAGGCCGAGCGCTTGGCCGAGGCCACGGCCGCGGGCAAGGTCTTTGAGCAGGGCGACGCTGCGCCGGTGGCGCCCTCCACGGATGCCCCCGCGTTCGCGAGCCGCAAGTACACGTTCGAGGCACAGCGTGAGAGCGCCTCGACCGCATGGCCCAAGGTGCCCTTTACCGAGCAGATGCGCGACGAGGGCTATACCATCCTGTGCCCGCAGATGGCGCCGATCCACTTTGACCTGGTCAAAGAGGTGTTCCGCGGTGCCGGCTACAACCTTGAGCTGCTGCCCTCGACCGACCACGATGCCGTCGAGGCTGGCCTGCGCTATGTGAACAATGACATTTGCTACCCGTCGATTCTGGTGACGGGCCAGATTATGGAGGCCATCGAGAGCGGTCGGTACGACCTGTCCAAGACCGCCGTGGTCATCAGCCAGACCGGCGGCGGCTGCCGTGCCACCAACTACATCGCGCTCATCCGCAAGGCCCTGCGCGAGAGCGGCCACCCCGAGATTCCTGTCATCTCGCTTTCGGCCGTGGCGCTGGGCGAGGACAACCCCGGCTTTAAGCTGACGCCGGCGCTGCTTAAGCAGGCAGTCTACGCGGTGCTCTTTGGTGACGTGATGATGCAGATGCTCTACCGCTGCCGCCCGTACGAGGCCACGCCCGGTGCCGCCAACGCGCTCTACGAGGAGTACATGGCGCGTGCCCGCAAGCTGGCGCCCAAGTTTAACCGCCACAACTACACCAAGCTGTGCCGCGAGGCCATCCGCGCGTTCGACACCATGCCGCTCGTGGGCGAGGGCACCAAGCCGCGCGTGGGCGTGGTCGGTGAGATCTTGGTCAAGTTCCATCCCACGGCTAACAACCACGTGGTCGATGTCATTGAGCGCGAGGGCTGCGAGGCCGTGGTGCCGGGCCTGCTCGACTTCTTCCTCTACTCCATGAGCAACGCCGAGCTGCAGAAAGACGAGCTGGGAAGCTCTGCTACTACACGCGCGGGCATGCAAGCGCTCATCAAGCTTGTGGACTGGATGCGCACGCCGGTGGAGGAGATGCTCGAGAAGTCCCGCCGCTTCGAGGCGCCCGAGCGCATCGGCACCATGGCCGAAAAGGCCCGTACGGTACTTTCGGTGTGCAACAACATGGGCGAGGGCTGGTTGCTCACGGCCGAGATGCTCGACCTGATCGACCATGGTGCGCCCAACATCATCTGCACGCAGCCCTTCGCGTGCCTGCCCAACCACGTGGTGGGCAAGGCCGTGATCAAGGAGCTGCGCCGCCAGCATCCCGAGAGCAACATTGTCGCGGTGGACTACGACCCCGGTGCGTCCGAGGTCAACCAGCTCAACCGTATTAAGCTTATGATCAGCGTGGCAAAGGAAAACATGCGCGCCGGCAAGGGCTTTAAGCTCGAGAAGGTGGCGCCGCTCGCGATGGACGAGGTCACCGGTCAGATGCGTGCCCATGACGGCTGCGTGAGCTGCGGGCCGGCCAGCGAGGAGGCCGTCACATCGGTCGCCAAGCGTCTGGGACGCGGCATTAAGAAGTAGCTTGCCCGCTATGGGCTAGATATGAGACAAACGGGTGGCAGCCGTGCCGGCTACCACCCGTTTTTGCTGGACATATGTTGCGTAAACGCCCCAACTATCACCCTTTGCGAACTTAGATTTCGGAAGTATGCGGCAAAATCTGAATAGGCCGAGCACACCGGATATGTCCAAGCTCTGTACCTGCGGTTTTATTGGTGAAAAACCAGGATGTGCTCAAGAGTTCCGGAGTTTGCCGCATACTTTCGAAAATGACGTCTCGGTGGCACCATAAATTGCCCTTGAAGCCCTGAGATAATGAACATATGTAGCCGTTTGCCGCGAAATACCGCCCGTTTATAGAACCCAACCCCTGCGCGTGCCATCCTTACGGTTGAATAAATACACATCTATGGAATTACGTAAGAGAGGACCGTTCCATGAGCTACAAGACCGTTTGTGTTGCCGGCGGCGGCGTGTTGGGAAGCCAGATTGCCTTTCAGGCTGCCTACTGCGGCTTTGATGTAACGATTTGGCTGCGCAGCGAGGGCAGCATCGGCCGCACCCAGCCCAAGATCGATCACGTGCGCAAGGAGTACATCGCGGCAATCGAGGGCATGGCGGACGGTACGGGCGAGTGGTGCGCCGGTATCGCCGATGGCACCCAGCCCTTCGACAAGGAAGCGGCGCTCGCCGCCGTCGAGCGTGCCTACTCCACACTCAAGCTGGAGCTCGATCTTGCCAAGGCCGTGGCCGACGCTGACCTGGTCATCGAATCTATGGCCGAGGACGCCCAGGCAAAGATTGACTTCTACAAGAAGCTCGCCCCGGTACTCCCGCAAAAGACCGTCGTCGTGACCAACTCCTCCACGCTGCTGCCGAGCACCTTTGCCAAGTACACCGGCCGTCCCGAGAAGTACTTGTCGCTGCACTTTGCCAACTCCATCTGGAAGAACAACATGACCGAGGTCATGGCACAGGACCAAACCGACAAGCGCTACTTCGACGAGCTCGTCGACTTTGCCAACGATATCCGTATGCTTGCCCTGCCCGTCAACAAGGAAAAGAACGGCTACCTGCTCAATTCCATGCTGGTGCCGTGGCTGCTTTCGGGCCTTGACCTGTACGTTTCGGGCGTGAGCGATCCCAAGAGCATCGACCTCGCGTGGACGCGTGGCACCGGTGCCCCCAAGGGTCCGTTTCGCGTATTCGACACGGTGGGTATCCAGACGGCCTACAACATCGTCATGCAGTATCAGAAGGTGCCGGGCTTGGTGAGCCCGCTGCTCAAAAAAATGATGATGCCCTACAACTTTAAGGCTATGGCGTCCGTCCTCAAGAAAATGCTCGACGAAGGCAAGCTGGGCGAAAGCTCGGGCGAGGGCTTCTTTACGTACTAAAAATGATCTCTTGGGGGTGGAAGCGTTGGGGATCTACGGTAGTATGCGACAAAATCTGAATTGATCGGGCAAGAGCTGTAGCGCGCGTTGACGTTTGACCAATGGAGCGCAAAAATGCACCGTTCGCCGATACTCCTCTCGCGAGTGGTTGCCATATGGTTTGATGTTGGAAACATATGACTGCCGCCGGGCTGCGGGTGACGTTTGCTCTGATATCGGAGGTACCAAGTATGTTTCACGCTCCGTTAAACAAGTATCGGGCTGGTTAATATGGGCCGCCGTACTATCTCGATAACCCTTGCAGTGGTTTGCCTAGCTGTGCTCCTGGGCGCTATGGGGCAGTTCGCTATAAGTCGAGAAACATCCTATATGCGGGAATGTGCTTCCGAAGGCTTCGCCATTGATGGCTACTATCGGGATGACAAAACGAGTCGGGAAACCCTGGCTTTTCTTGAGGAGGACAACTGTCGATGGCAGCTGGTTGACCAAGACGGAATCTGCACAGACGGGCAGTTTAAGCGTACGGATGACCCCAACATTCTGGTATTAAAGAATGAAAACGGCGAAATATTCGGTACGGTCCACGTGGCGCATATTTCGCGCCGACGCGATCAGGGCTTGCTCTACCTATTTAGAGATACCAAGGTGACCCGTTTTTATCTGGTGAGCACCGATCCGGCGTTTATGGTGGAGTCTGGCGATGTCGATGCGGACAGTTGATTCACGGCAATAAAACGGCGAGCGGGGCGCGGGTGTGAACTGCACCACGCTATTTGCTCGCGTCCGTATCGCGTCTGCGCCTCGTCATAACTTGCGTCCGTGCGAGCGCTCATCCCGCGCCGGCATCACTTCACATCGAACTCCACGCGATCGAGTTCGGGCACATTGAGGTCGATGAGCTTGCGGGCAACACGACGGTCGTGCGCCCCAAGTGTCTCGCTTGTCGTCACATGGGCGACAACCTCGCGCTCGACGAGGCCCTCCTCCCCGCCTTCGGTGGCCGAGGTCTCGACGGCGACGGTGTAATCCTTAAAGCCCGGCAGTACCGCGGCAAGCTCGCGCGTAGTTTCGGTGACGCCATAGCCGTCCTGCACGCCGGCCTGCGCCGAGCCAATAGACCCCGCGGTCATAACGATGCAGGGGATGGCAAAGATCACCGTGCCCACGATGATGCGGCGGCGCACCTTGTGTGACAGCTCATCGACCTCGGCGTTTTCCTCGGCGGTCACAATACCGTCGCCGTTGAGGTCACGCTTGAGCGGTACACGTAGAAGAAGCAATACGGCTTCGGCCGCCAGCGCGATAAAGACAACGTTGATGCCAAATTCGTAGAGCGCCGAGAGAAACAGCGACCCGCTCGCGATGGCGATGCCGTAACCCGCCGCGCACAGGGGCGGCATGAGCGCGGTTGCCACGGCCACGCCCGCGATAAGCGTCGCGGGCTCCTGGTCGCGCGAGTTGCCCAGGCCTCCGGCAAAGCCACCCGCGAGCGCGACGGCAAGATCCCAGACGGTGGGTGTCGAGTTGTCGATGATAGCGGCCGTGGTGGTGCCGAGCGGTGAGAGCTTAAAGTACAGCGTGGACGTGATCAGGCAGAAGGCCATCTGCAACGCGAGACCGGCAATGGCCTCGACGGTAATCTCGCGGTCGAGCGTGGCGATGCCATATGCCATGGCAAGGACCGAGCCCATGAGCGGGCAGATGAGCATGGCACCTACAATGGCGATATCCGAGTCGATATCGAGGCCGATGCTCGCGATCAACATGGCAATGATCAGGATGCATAAGTGCGAGCCAGTCAGGCGCGCCCCGTTTACAAAGCGCTTGCGAATCACGTGATAGGGCGCGCGTCCCTCGCGAATGTTGAACGCCTGCTTAAGGAAACGGGTAGCATTCTCCATGGCCTCGCTGTGTGCAGGGCGTATACCGTGACGACGATGATGACGCTCGCGCAGCCGCTTGATCTGTTGTTTGTCGAGTTCCATGCTTACCTCGTTTAGCTTCTGAGCCGCTTCTTGCGTCTGTCGTCTTTACTCTACACCGCGTTAGGCGAGGTGTCAGACAAGGTTTGTTGACCTGGAAGTCAGGCCAATCGACATGGCTAAAACGCCGTGAGGATCATAAGAATCAAATAGACAAAAAAGCGCGGGGCCGGTTTGATTCCGACTCCGCGCTCTGCGCTGGTGCGTTGTTGTTCGGCCTACCCCAGCAGGCTCAGACCAACAGAGACAAACGCCAGAATAACGCCGACGATGGACTCGCCGCCGAGCAGGCCGCTGGCGACAACAAGGCCCTGTTCCTGGAAGGCGGCGTCCTTGGCAGCCTTCTCCTCGTCCGAAAGACCAGCGGTGGCGTCGCGGTGGGCGGACCACTTGTCGTAGGCGAGCTTAACGCAGGAGCCCAGGAAAGCCGTGAGCGACATATAGAACGGCAGGTACACGCCCAGGCCGATCATCATGGCTGGAATGCCGAGCCAGTACATGACGATACCGGCGATAAAGCCGCCTGCGAACCACGGCACACTCGGGATGCCCGAGACCATGGTGGCGACGACGCTTGCCTGTGCGGCAACGAAACTCTTGTCGGGACCAAAGGCGTCCGGACCATAGGCGGTGACGAGCGCGACCATGACGGCGGCAGCGACCAGGGCGCCCACGATGCCGCCGATGGCCTGGCCGACCCACTGTGCGCGCGGGTTGGTGCCCAGCACGGCGCCGGCCTTAAAGTCGTTCATGACGTCGCCCGCAAGGCCGCACGCTACGGCCACGATGCCGGCGATAAAGAACAGCTTGACCTGAGCGAGCTGCGCGAAGGCGGCAACGATGAGCATGACGATGAGGCCGAAGATCTCCATGGGGTCGATGCCCGTCTGGCCGCAGCTCTGCGCGCTCATGATGGTGGTGACAAAGGTGAACAGCGTGACGATGACGGCCGGAACGGGGCCAAGGTCGAGCACGATGGCGATGATCACGGCGATGGCGGCAGCGCCCAGGCCGATGATACCGGCGTCGAGCTTAAGGGAGCCCGAGATGAGCGACTGCTCGTCGGTGTCGGTGGAGCTGTCGGCGGCGAGGCCGCGGACGATACCGGCGACCTGCGGCAGGATGTCCTTGAGGACGACGGCGACGCCAAAGCCTATCATAAGGCCCATACCCAGGGACTTAACAATGCCTTGTGCGGTCATAACGTCAAACAGACCGGTAGCGGTGCCGCCGACAATGATGCCAAAATTGCCCAGTAGCGCGCCGGCAAACCAGAATGCGACCGGGGCGAAGCCCACGAGGAAGCCGACGGAGAGCAACATGGGCGAGTTGTAGATGGCAAAGGTCACGCCGGGGATGTTGAGCGTGCACAACATGCTGGGCACAATGCCCAGAGCGTCGCGCAGCACGCTGTAGATGCCGGCGATGGCCATGGAGCCAAAGAGCTGCTTGCCGGTCTTGCCGCCTGCCTCGGTGGCGCGCAGGGTCTGAGCTGCGGCGTTGCCGGTGGGGAACTCCAGCGCGGCGTCCACGATAAAGTGACGGTGGATGAGCGCCGTGGCCAGCAGACCCAGGATAGTGCCGGCGAGTGCCACGATAAACATGTCGAGCCAGCTGATCTGGTCGGCATAGCCCAGCATCCAGGCGCCCGGAATGGTAAATGCCAGACCGCCGGCGACCATGGCGCCTGCGGACATGATGGTGTGGGTGACGTTTGCCTCGTTGAGGCTGGCGTTGCCCATGAGCTTAAGGAAGAACAGCGAGATGACGGCAGCGAAGACGATCGGCCAGGGGAGTGCACCCATCTTGAGGGCGGTGTAGGCCGAGCTTGCCGTGATGATCACGCAGCCGAGGACGCCGATGACGACGCCGCGCAGCGTGAGTTGCCCGCGCATCGAAGCGCGGTTCGAGGGATTGCTCATATAAAACTCCTTTGCGTATATCCGCTTCCCCCGGGAGCGCCGATACGGATACGGCGCGGGAAGTCGGGTTACCAAGGGCCGCCGCGTGAGCTCGCGCGCGACCGCGCACCAGTATAGCCGCAAGTTAGTCATTTTGGGATGACTGGTTTAGGTAGGCGATATACTGCTGGGCAGACGAAAGGAGCGCCGACGATGCTTAATGGGTGCGCATATATATTGACGGTCGACGTGGGCAACACGTTCATTCGCTTTGGCCTGTTTGCCGAGGATTCGGCCGCGGCGCAGGAGCGCCCGCTTGCGACATGCGAGATCACGACGCCGTCGAGCATTACGGCCGACGAAGCGCGCATGCGACTTATGCAGGTCATGGGCGCGCTCGCCGCCGATGCAGGTGTGCCCGGGGTGCTTGCACCCGCCGCGGCCGTGCTGAGCTGTGTAGTCCCGGCGCTCGAGCGCCCGTGGAAGGCGGCACTTTCCCGCACCTGCACGGGGCGCGTGCTCACCGTGGGGCCGGGACTTAAGACCGGCATACCCGTGCACTACGACGATCCGGCCGAGATCGGCCCCGACCGCATCGCCGATGCCGTGGCGGCCCGCGCCGTCTACGGCTCGCCGTGCATCGTGATTGACCTGGGCACGACGACCAATATCGAGGTCATCGACGTGCACGGTACCTTTGTGGGCGGCGTTATCGCGCCAGGCCTGGCCCTCGGCGCCCGTTCGCTTTCGGCGGCAGCAGCGCGCCTACCCCAGGTTGAGCCCTCGGCGCCAACGCACGTCATCGGACGCAACACGCGCGAGGCCATGCGCTCGGGTGTGGTTTTGGGCGAGGTAGCCCGCATCGACGGAATGCTCGACATGGTGCTTGCCGAGATGCGCGCGACCAAGGCTGCGGGGGAGGGCGATGTGCCCATCGTCATTACCGGCGACGATGCCGAGGCACTTGCGGCGCTGGTCGGCCATAGCCTGACGGTAGACGACGCGCTGACGTTGCGGGGTCTCGCCGAGCTCTACCGCATCAACCAAAAGCCCCGCCGCGCGTAGGGCGAGGGGCTGGTGGGATAAGCGCCCCTACCTTTCACCTGCTACAATGGGCCAAACTATTGCGATTGCGGAGGTGTCTGCCATGTCGGACGATCTTCATCAAACCGCGTCGGGCAAGCGCCGCGACGTTATTAGCTGGGACGAGTTCTTTATGAGCGTGGCCATCGCCGCGCAGCGCCGCAGCAAGGACCCCAACACGCAGGTGGGAGCGTGCATCGCCAGCACCAACCACCGCATCCTTTCGGTGGGTTACAACGGCACGCCCTCGGCGCTCAACGACGACTTTTTCCCGTGGGGTACGAGCGATGACCCGCTGCAGGACAAGCACAACTACGTGGTCCATGCCGAGGCCAACGCCGTGCTCAACTACCGTGGCTCGCTCAAGGACCTCGAGGGTTCCACGGTTTACGTCACGCTGTTCCCGTGCCACGACTGCGCCAAGATCCTGGCGCAGGTGGGCGTGGGCGAGGTCGTCTACCTGGACAATAAGTATGCCGACACCGATGACGGCCGTATCAGCCGCCGCATTCTCGACTCCTGCGGCATCAGCTACCGCCAGGTCATCGTCGATGTCCAGATTGGTACCGGGGGACAGGCTCGGCAGTAGCGCGTGCCAACGCCAGCTGGCGGCAAAACAGCCAAAAGAGCCCCGTCCCAAATTGACTGCTCGTGAAAGTCGTGTCCGCACGCATGGCTGGCGCCTAAGCGGGTACATGGCTGTAGTAACATAGCCCCTGTCCGCGGGCGTGCCCGCGTTATTGTGAGAAAGGAGCCCTTGTGGCTGTTAACGAAGAGCTGCTTAAGAAGGTTCTTGAAGAGATTCGCCCCAACCTGCAGGCCGACGGCGGCGATATGGAGTATGTGGGCGTCGACGACGAGGGTGTCGTCAAGTTGGAACTACAGGGCGCCTGCGCCGGCTGCCCCATGAGCTCGCTGACCCTGTCTATGGGTATCGAGCGCATCCTGAAGGAGCACGTGCCCGGCGTCACCCGCGTCGAGCAGGTCAATGCTTCCGGCGAGACCGACGACCTGTACGACGAGTACGCGCCGTTCTAAGATGCGAAAGCTGCGGACGACATGCTCCGCATAGACGTTACGCCCAGATATGCGGCTGCGAGCGCAAGGCCCGCGGCCGCATTTGTATGTAGGGAGTAGGAGGGTCGACATGCTCAACGACTTCTACCATATGCTTGATCCCGTCGCGATTTCGGCGGGGCCCATCACGATTTACTGGTATGGTCTGGCCTATGTGGTCGGTGCCCTGCTCACGGCGGTTGTCATGTACCGCACGCAGCGTCGCTGGGGCTTTAGCATCACGATTGACGACCTGACGAGTGTCGTGGTCGGCGTGGTCTTTGGCCTTATCATTGGCGCCCGTCTGTTCTACGTCATCTTTTACGGCGACGGCTACTACTGGGCGCACCCGCTCGAGATCTTTGCCACCAACGAGGGCGGCATGAGCTTCCACGGTGGCCTGGTCGGCGGCATCTTGGGCGGCATCATCGTGTGCCGCATGTATAAGCTCGATGCATGGACGTTGGCCGATCTTGCCGTCATTGGCGCTCCGCTGGCCCTGTGCCTGGGCCGTTGTGCCAACTTTGTCAACGGTGAGCTGTGGGGCAAGCCGACCGATCTGCCCTGGGGCGTGGTCTTCGGTGGCACCGCGGGCGATATGTCGCGTCACCCCTCCCAGCTCTACGAGGCATTTCTTGAGGGCATTGTGCTCTTTTGCATTCTGCAGGTGCTCAGCCGCAAAAAGCCGCTGCTGCCCCAGGGCACGTTTATGGGCGTGTTTGTGATGGGTTACGGCATCGTCCGCTTCCTCGTCGAGTTCGTGCGCGTGCCCGACGCCCAGCTTGGCTATCTGCTGGGCGGCGTCATCACGATGGGTCAGCTGCTGAGCCTTCCGCTCGTTATTGCGGGCCTGGCGCTCATCATCTTCGCCCGACACCGCAATCGCCCCCAGCGCATCTACCTCGACGCTTAACCACCACATACGACCACAAAGGGGGCAGGCACCTTTGTGGTGGTTTGCTGGGCAATGATGACAGAACCGTAACGTTTCCCCAGATAAAACCTGCCAAAATAAACCTGTCCCTTTTTGGCAGGTTTCTAGAAAGGCTTTCGGACTGTGAAGGATTCCGATCTCTCCACAACGGCTGCGCGCGACGCGGCCCGCATCGTCTGGTTTAAGCGCTACCCCGCCAAGCAGACGCTCATCGCATTTCTGCTCGCGCTGTTGGCGACCACGGCGTTTTCCATCGATCCCGCCCCGGTGTCGAGCAACGCAGTCTTGGCGATTGACCCCAAAGCCTCGGGCATGCTGTACGTGTGCTACGAGGTGCTCCTCTCGTTTGCCGGCCATACCGACGCGGTCATGCTGCTTGCGCTTGCCTGCCTGCTCACGCTGCCGTTTCGCTACGTGTTCTTTGGCCGTGGCGACACCTGGCGTCCATCGATCATTCTGCCGTCGCTGTTTTTCGCCATCTGCATGGTGTTCGGCCGCAGCTACGACCTCACCGACTCGGCCGAGATTGTTCTTGGCGACAAGGCCCGCATCATCTGCGCCTGGATTGGCGGCGCGGGCTGGATGCTCCTAGCGATCGTGGCCTTCTATCTGGCTTTTGAGTGTCTGGATTGGCTGAGCTCCCGACGCATCCCGTTTTCCGAGGCGCACTTTGGCCGCATATGGCGTGTGGCTCACGCCGTGCTCTCGGTCCATCCCTTTGCCGGGCCCTTCCTGGTGCTTATGATCGCCTGGGCGCCCACGCTCATCGCTTCGCTGCCCGGCCTTTTTATGGGAGATACGGGTGCGCAGATTCGCCAGTGGTTCAACTATCCCAACGGCACGAGCGACTACCTGCGCCTACTCAACCCCAACGTGCTGCTCAACGGGCATCATCCCGTAGTGCACACGGCCATTATCGGCTCGTGCGTTCAACTGGGGCTTTCGCTGTTCAACAGCGCTAACGCGGGCCTCATCATCTATACCTGCGCTCAATTTGTCATCACGGCTGCCTGCATGGCCTATTCCATTTCGTCGCTGCGCAAACTGGGCGTGAGCCTGCCGGTTCGCGGTGCGATCCTGCTGTTCTTTGCGTTTATGCCGATGTTCTCTAACTACGCGGCGTTGCTCACCAAAGACGTGCTCTTTGCCGACGCGTTTTTGGTGCTGCTGGTACAGACCGTCAAGCTCGTGGCATGTGGCTTGCCCCGTCGTGATGCCAATGCCGAGCGTGCGGGCGAACAGAGGCCCGTGCTCTTTGCGCGCCACGACTGGCTGTTGCTTGCGCTGGCTGCCATGGGTTCCACGTTTTTGCGCAATGGCGGTCTGGTCTTTCCGTTGGCGGCCTGCGTGATTGCGGCGGCGTTTTGCGCATGGGATGTACATGTCGCCCGTCGTGCGGCTAAGCAGACGGGCACCGCGGTCTCATGCGCCACGCCGCGCTTCCGCTGGGTTGGCGTCCTCGCGGTGCTTGCACTCTGCCTTGCCTCTAATATGTACTTCACCAAGGTCTTTATGCCGGCGCACGACATCACGCCTGGTTCCAAGCGCGAAATCCTCTCGATTCCGTTCCAACAGACGGCTCGTTTCGTCCAAAAGCACGACGGCCTCAACTCGGGCGTCAACCCCACGGTAAAGGAGGACGGCACCATCGTGGAGGCTCCTTGCGACGGCTTGGTGACCGATGAGGAGCGCGCCGTGATCGACCGGGTGCTCAAGTACGAGAATCTGGGCCGCCGTTACAACCCGGATAAGTCGGATGCCGTCAAGAACTGCTTTAACGAGTACGCCTCGCAGGAGGACATCAAGGCCTATTTTGAGGTCTGGGCGCAGATGTTCAAAAAGGATCCCGAGTGCTATATCTCGGCGCTCATCAATAACTATTACGGCTACTTTTATCCGAGCGCGCGCGATGCCTGGGTCTACAGCACGGCGCGTAGTGCCGAGATCATGGCGCGTCCCGACAACCTCAAGTACTTCGACTTCCATCCGGTTGACAGCAACGTGGTGCGCTGGTGCGACCACCTGATCAATCTGTACCGTGTGGCGGTGCAGCGCATCCCGTTTATTTCGCTCACCATGAGCTCGGCCACCTATGTGTGGATTATGATCGCCGTGGTGGTCTACCTGCTGCGTCGTCATTCATGGCGTGCGCTGGCGATCTGGGTGCCGCTGTTGGGCGTGCTCGCCGTGTGCCTGATTGGTCCGTGCAACGGCTCGACCTACATGCGCTACCTGTATCCGGTCATCGCCTGCATGCCCTTCGCCATCGGCGCCACCGTCACCCGCAGTGACTTCCTCTGGTCCTAACCTGGTGCATTGGGGTCAGGTTTCTTTGCTGCACCAAAGGGGCCATCATCACGACGCCTTCATTTTGGGGTTTATCTTGCAGGCCAGTAGGTATATCATAACGACGTTTGTTTATATTGCCCGAGCATCTGCGCTGGGCTTTAGGTCGAAACCGATAGGAGACACGTATGTCCGGACACTCTAAGTGGGCCACAACCAAGCATCGTAAGGGCGCGCAGGACGCCAAGCGTTCCGCCCTCTTCTCCAAGCTCAGCCGCAACATCACCGTTGCTGCCCGTCTCGGCGGTGACCCGCTGCCCGAGAACAACGCCAGCCTCGCCGCTGCCGTTGCCAAGGCCAAGGCTCAGTCCATGCCTAAGGACAAGATCAAGTCCGCTATCGACAAGGCTTTTGGTTCGGGTGCCGATGCCGCCGTCTACGAGAACATCGTGTACGAGGGCTACGGTCCCGCCGGTGTCGCCGTCTACGTCGACTGCCTGACCGACAACCGCAACCGTACCGCCGCTGATGTCCGTTCCGCCTTCTCCCACGCTGGTGGCAACCTGGGCACCTCCGGCTCCGTCGCCTTCCAGTTTGAGCGTAAGGGCCAGATCGTCGTCGCCAAGGAGATCCTGGACGAGAACGCCAAGAAGGAGACCATGA
This sequence comes from Collinsella sp. AM16-21, assembly GCF_003471905.1. NCBI lineage: Bacteria > Bacillati > Actinomycetota > Coriobacteriia > Coriobacteriales > Coriobacteriaceae > Collinsella > Collinsella sp. AM16-21. Next base: position 329,533 of record NZ_QRKJ01000001.1, on the reverse strand, counting down.
TCGCCAACGGTGCTGCCGGTGACGAGGATGAGTTCATGATGGCCATCGCCGAGGCCGGTGGCGAGGACTACGAGGATGCCGGCGAGGAGTGGATTGTCTGGACTACTGCCAACGAGGTCATGGCTGTCTCCAAGGCGCTCGAGGAGCAGGGCGTCCAGGTCAAGGGCTCCGAGACCACCATGGTCCCGACCACCCCGACCGAGGTCTCCGGCGCCGACGCCAAGAAGGTCCAGCGCCTCATCGACCGTCTTGAGGAGCTCGACGACGTCCAGGATGTTTACAGCACCATGGACATGACCGACGAGGTCATCGCTGCCCTCGAGGAGGAGTAGCGCCCGCACGGGTTAAGCCGTGCATATCTGGGCATAATGAAGCGAGCATGCAAGCCTCGTGGAATAGATGAGCCGGATCCGCGTGCGTAGAGCACCGGACCCGGCTCTTTTATAATGATGCGAACCGTTCTGCATTTCGAGAGCCGAGATTTGAAGGGAGCGCCGCGTGCGCGTACTCAAACGAGCCCTAGCGATCGTGTATCTTGCCGCCACCATCGTGGCGCTGGGTACGCTTGTCTGCCAGTTTTGGGGGCCGTATACGTATCGCTTTATGCTGCTGATGCGCGACCCCATGCCGCGCATCGTCGTGACGGCGTGCGCCGGCGTCGTGGCGTTTGGCGTACTGCTGAGCTTTTTCCGCCTGATGTTCGCCCGTCGCGAGCCGTCCTGCGTGCATCCGGCGGGGGAGCGCAATATCGAGGTTACCCTTGCGGCGCTTTCTTCGTGCGCCAGGGTTGCTGCCGAGCGCGACGACCGCGTGATGGTCGAGCATGTCGAGGCCCGCGTCCAAGGCCCCGACGATTCGCACGTCCGTTTTAAGGTCGAGGCTATCGCGCTTGACGATAAGGACGTGGCATCTCTGGCTACCGCGATGCAGCAGCGCATCGAAGAAGCCTGCGATACCATGCTCGGCGCGCCGGGTACGACCGCGCGCGTCCGTTTTTTGCCGTCCAAGACTACCGTCCAGACCGTGGAGGTTTCCGGTGAGTGATACCAATCAAGATAAGACCGCTCGTACGCCGCGTCTGACGATTGACCAGAGCGCCACGCCGGCGAGCGAACCTGTTGATTTCAAAGCAGAGGCAACCGAGTTACAAGAAGCGGCAGCCGCGGATTTTGACGAGGCTGTGGGTCTCATCAAGGGTACGGGCGCTGCCATCTGGAGCTATGCGGTGCGTCGTCCCAACACCACGCTCGGCGCCGTCGCCGGCTTTATCCTCGCCGTGTTGGTGCTCACGTTGGGCCTGTGGGACACGCTCGTCATTGCATTCTTCGTGCTGATCGGCGCTGTGATCGGTCAAATTCGCGACGGCGAGAACGGGATCGTCAACTTCTTCGGCCGTTTGTTTAGCGGCCGCTAATATGTATTCGACTGTCGCATCCGCGGCAGGCATAAGGAGGAACCATGGCTTTTAATACGAAGGTCGATGTAGCCGATACCGAGCTCGAGGAGAACGAGGCGGTCGTCGCCGAAGCTGAGGATGTGACGCTCGAGAATGAGGCTCTCGTCGAGGCCGAGTCCGATACGGATGAGGACGACGAGGAAGCGGACGAGTCCGAGGACTCGCTCACCTATTCCAACGGCGTGATCGAGAAGATCGTTGCTATGGCCACCCGCGAGGTTCCGCACGTTCTGGGCATGAAGGGCAACCTCATGCACTTTGTGCAGGAGCAGTTTGGTGCCGAGAATCTGACCAAGGGCGTGACGGTCGAGGTCACCGATGACAATCGCGTGGTCGTCAACATCTCCGTCATCATCGAGTACGGCGCCTATGCGCCCGCGATCTTCGACGATGTCAAGGCACGTGTCGCCGAGCGTCTTGCCGCGATGACCGGCCTTGAGGTGGCGGGCGTCAACCTGCGCATCGAGGATGTCATCACCCCCGAGGAGTACGAGCATCGCACCAGCCAGCACGAATAACCTTCCAAAAAGGGACAGGTTTGTTTTGGCAGGTTTTATCTGCGAAAACGTTAAACGGCCGACCGCGCAAGCAAAAGCGTGGCCGGCCGTTTTTGTACGCTCCCGATGTAGTCATACCGCTCGTCTAACTGGGGGTTGCAATCCCTACGTTCCGCGTTACTCTAATGGGCGCATTGTTTCCAAATTGTTAACGAGGGGTTGCCGTAATGGCCGACGAGCACGAAACAGAAAGCAAGGCATGGGCGATTGAGGCCGCTGCGGCAGAGGCGGCGTCGCGTGCTGCCGAGGAGGTGCATCGTCCTCCCGTGGTGCCGATGGAGCGCGTGGTCGATCGCGATGTTATCGAGCGGGGCGAGCGCGCTGGTCGCAAGCGCAGTCAGGAGCCGGGCTTTCCGCGCTTTTTTGCCGAGCTCAATTTGGGCCTGATCCTCACGGCCTTTGCCATCGTTGCGTTTAAAACCCCTAATCACTTTGCTTTTGGCGGCACCTCGGGCGTGTCGGTCATTCTGTCCACGCTGTTCCCGACCCTGCCCGTCGGCGTTTTTATGTGGATTATCAATGCGGTCCTGGTCGTTTTGGGCTTTATCTTTTTGGAGCGCAAGGCAATCCTGTGGAGCGTCTTTGCCTCGTTTGCGCTGTCCGCCTATGTCTCGCTGTTTGAGCTCTTTATTCCGACCGATGTCTCGATGACGGGCGATATGTGGCTCGACCTGTGCTTTGCCGTGATTCTGCCGGCGCTCGGCAGCGCTATCGTCTTTGATATTGGTGCCTCGACGGGCGGCACGGACATTCTCGCCATGATCCTCAAACGTCGCACGACGCTCGAGATTGGCCGCGCCCTGCTGTTGGTCGATATCGGCATCGTGACCATCGCGGCCTTCTTGTACGGCCCGCGCGTCGGTCTGTATTGCGTGCTTGGCCTGTTTGCCAAGACGCTCGTGGTCGACAAGGCCATCGAGAGCATTCACCTGCGCAAAGTCTGCACGGTCATTTGCTCCGAGCCCCTTAAGGTCGAGGAGTTTATCGTCAAACATCTCAACCGCACGGCGACGATCAGCCGCGGCTACGGCGCCTTCTCGGGCAAGTGCGTGACGGTGATCATGAGCGTGCTGAGTCGTCGCGAGGCCGTGCAGCTGCGTCGCTACGCTCGCGAGATCGATCCGGGTGCCTTTATCACGATCGTCGACAGCTCCGAGATCGTCGGCAAGGGTTTCCGCGGAACGAACTAACGCGGTCGAGCTTATCAAACAATCGAATAGCGCCCTGCGCATTGCAAATGCGTCATGTTGGAGTATTTGTCCCCACATTGGGTGATAATGATGCCAAAGACATCGTTTGCGATCCAGATGATTCGCTCAAGATACGAAGGGATGATCTCGATGTTCTGTTCGCAGTGTGGTGCCCCCATGGGTGATAACGACAAGTTCTGCGGCGCGTGTGGTGCCCCCAATGCCGGTGCCGCAGCCCCTGCCCCTCAGGGTCAGCCCCAGCAGTTTGTTCCGCAACCGCCCGTGGCGAATGCGTCCAAGGGCTGTGTGGCTCAGGCGTTTGAGGACATGACCAAGACGCCGGGCGTGCTGCAGCGCGTGTGCCAGATCGCCTTTTTGCCGGCGCTGATTTGTGTTGTGTCGGTGCTCGTGCTGTTCATTCCCGTTATCGGCGGTATCGCGGCTGCCATCGGCTTTTTGGCAGCTTGCATTGCGAGCGTGTGTGGTTCCGGCTTTGGTATTGAGTGGGGTCGCGATCTGTCGCTCAAGGTTGATGACGGTATGGATCGTCCACTCATGCGTTCCACGTCGTTTGGCCTCGGAGTCTTTTCGAGCGTTATCTCGGTCGTGCTCGAGGTTATCGCTGCCATTCCCGTTATCGGTGTAGTGCTTTCGCTGGTGGAGAGCGTGGTAATTGGCGCCGCGGGCTCGTATTCGTATTACGGCTCTTATGCACTCGAGGCAGCGCTGTTCGGCTCGCTTGGCCTGCTTGTCCTGGCTATGATTGCCACGGCGGTCTTGGGGGTCTTCTTTAAGATGTTCGCCGACATTGCCGTGATGCACTTTGCGGTGACCGGTCGTGTCGAGAGCGCGTTTTCGCTCGATAAGGTCTGGGCGGCCTTTAAGCACAACAAGACCAAACTGTTCTGCGCTTCGTTCCTTCCCGAGTTTTTGACGGGCCTGGTCGCCAACGTTGTCACCTGGATCCTGACGTTCGTCTTTGGCACCATTGCCTCTGTCGGTATGTATAGCTACTACTACCGTCCTTCGGCTATTGAGGCGCTTGTTACCGGCGGTGGCATCACGCTCGTATTGTTCTTGGTGCTGACGGCGTTTGTCACGGTATTCCTCACGGTCTTTGGCAAGATGCTCAAGCACCGTGCCGTTGGCTATTGGGTTGCGCGCTACGCAAGCGAGTGGGCCGACGAGGACAAGGACGACGTCCTGACTTTTGTGCTGCCGTTTGAGAAGAAGTCTGCTCCGGCTGGTTTTAGCGCCGACGCAGCGCCCGTATCCGATTCCGCTGCGGCGCCGGCGCCTGCGCCCGAGCCCGCGCCCGTGCCTGAGCCTGAGCCTGAGCCTGAGCCCGAGCCCGCGCCCATGCCGGAACCGGAGCCCGAGCCTGCACCTGAGCCCGAGCCTGCGCCAAGCTCCGACGAGGACCCGCAGGACGAGTAACCCTGCCACCTGCCATTTGGGGACGGGGTAGAAACGGTAGAAATAGCGCTTGACAAATAAGCGGGGGCGGACGTGCCGAAGCGTCCGCCCCCGCTTTGATATCGCGATGCGGCTATGACTGCGAGATGGTCGTGGATCGACTACTCGTTGTGCTTCTCCTCGCGGCGGGCGGCGGCGCGAGCGTCGTGGATGCCCTTGATTGCGGCGTGTCGGGCGGTGCGGGCATCGTGCATGGCGTCGCGGGCCTCGGCGGCCGTGGCCTTGGCAGAGCGCAGTTTGGCTGCCAGGTCGGGATTGGTCTCGGCGACCGCGGCAATCGTGGGGCCGTCGAGCTCTTCTTGTGTGGGCTCGGCCAAAAAGTCGATGGCATATTGGGCGGCCACCATGGAGCCCTTGGCCAGTACCGACTCGTCAATCTTGTAGAAGCAAGAATGTTGGGCGTACGTGGCGCCAATCTGGGGGTTGCGCGTGCCAACAAAGGCGAGCACGCCCGGTACGCGGCGCAGGTACTCTGAAAAATCCTCGCCCGAAAGCGTGCCGCGATAATGGCCTTGGCCGGTGGGGCCCAGGCATTTGATTACTGCCTGGCGGCAGCGCTCGCTCGAGGCGGCATCGTTTTCGACCTTGTAATTGGCGATGGTGTAGTCGGTGAGCTCTGCCTCGGCGCCCAAGGCGGCCGCGGTATGCTCCACGATGCGGCGCATGAGCTCCGGCATTTCCTCGTGGGTCGAATCTCCGTAGGTGCGCACCGTGCCGGCGAGGTAGGCCGTGCCGGCGATAACGTTGCGCGCGGTGCCGCCGTGCAGCTCGCCGACGGTAATGACGGCCGGCTCGTAGGGACTGATCTCGCGCGAAACGATGGTCTGCAGAGCGTTGACGATCTCGGCGGCAACCATAACGGCGTCGTGACCGCGCTGGGGCATGGCGCCGTGGCACGAGGTGCCGCGGACGTCGATGCGGAACCAGTCGGTATTGGCCATGCGCGGTCCGGGCTCGCAGCTCACGGTGCCGGCGTCGACCTCACTCCAGATGTGCGCGGCGTAGGCGCCATCGACGCCGTCGAGCACGCCCGTGCCGATCATGAGCTTGGCGCCCTGGCCGTTTTCCTCGCTGGGCTGGAAGACGATGCGGACTTCGCCGTGGATGTCGTCGGTCATATGGCGCAGGATTTGCAGCGTGCCGAGCATCATGGCGATGTGGCAGTCGTGGCCGCAGGCGTGCATGCAGCCCTCGTTGACGCTGGCAAACTCCTCGCCGGTCTGCTCGGTGACGGGCAGGGCGTCGATGTCGGCGCGCAGCAGGATGCGGCGGCGTGGCGTGCCGTCCTCGCGATAGGCGTCGGGCGCGGTGCCGCGAAGGGTCGCCACCAGGCCCGTCTTGAGGGGACGCTCGTAGGGGATATTCATGGCGTCGAGCTGGTTGGCGATGTCGGAGGTCGTGCGCTCCTCGGCAAGGCTCAGCTCCGGGTGCTTATGGAAGTGCCGGCGCTGCTTGATGATATAGGGTTCAAACTCGGTAGCGATATCTTGGATGGCTGCGGTGACGTCGTCAGCCGCTCGCACTTCGGTCGCCGCCATAATCTGCTGTGCCTTGGTCTTCGTCATGGTCGATTTGCTCCTTGCTGGGTTGATCGCAAAATCGTACAGGCTCTCTCCAGTATGCCACCTGCCGCTAGGGCTGGTAAAGTTGCCGTTTGCCGCTTGGGGTTTTGTTACAAGGGCGGGGGAGTACACTCGGGGGTGTTGAATTTCCTGCCAGAGATGGGGATGCCCATGCAACATATCGATCGGATTATCCGCTCCAAGAACGTCTTTACCGCGCAAGACGGCATCGATACCGCCCGCGAGCTGGCGATTGCCATCGCAGGCGACCGTATCGTCGCAGTCGGTGCGCCCGATGACGTGATTGCCGCCGCGCCTGCCGCCACGCCGGTTATCGACTACGGCGAGCAGTTTGTCTGCCCAGGTTTCCATGACGCTCATCTGCACTTCTTCCATACCTCGGTCGGCTCCTCGCCGTACATGCTCATGGATATGGGCACGTCCGAGGCGGCGCTGGTGCAACACGCGCTCGAGTTTTCCCAGGACCTGCCCGACGACGCTTGGGTTGTGACTCAGGGCTGGCGCGACTACCGTTGGGACCCGCCCGAGCATCCTACCAAGGCGTCGCTCGATGCGGCATTCCCCGATCGCCCCTGCGTTATGTATTCGGGCGACGGCCATACGCTGTGGCTCAACAGCCGCGCACTCGAGGCGCTCGGCGTCACGCGCGACAGCGAGCCGCCAGCGGGCGGTGGCTACGACAAGGACGCAAGCGGCGAGCTCACGGGCATTGCTCACGAGGCGGCTGCCATGCAGCTGCTACCGCGCTGCCTTGAGTGGCTGGGCGAGGATCGCATCGCAAGCGCTTACGCCGATCAAATGAGGCGGATGGCCGAGCAGGGCATCACCTCGATATGCGATATGTCGCTCATGCCCATGCCGGGCTGCGACTTTATCCGCGACGATGTCTACGACAAACTGCAGGCAGCCGGCAAGCTGGGCATCCGCGCCCATTTGTTTCCCACGCTGCTGGATGACCAATCGCGCTTGGAAGAGCTACAGACCCGCTACGCGAACAACGCGCTGCTCTCGGCGCCAGGCTTTAAGCAGTTCTTCGACGGCGTGTCGAGCGAACACACGGCATATCTCACCGAGCCCTATACCAATCCGCGCTTCCCGGGCGACCAGGGCCGTCTGACAGTTCCTGCCGAGCGCATGCGTAAGCTGGTTCTGGCGGCCGCGGAGCGCGGCCACACTGTGCGTATCCACGTCATCGGCGACGGTGCCATCCATGCTGCGCTCGATATCTTTGAGGAGGCGGCAGAGCTCTACGGCCTGCCCCAGCACGGCCATAACACACTCGAGCATCTGGAGAACCTCCTGCCCCAGGACATCGATCGCCTGCGCAAGCTCAACGTGGTCGCCTCGAGCCAGCCCTGCCACATCACGCTCGATCCGGGTGGCCCAGAGCGCGACTTTGGCCTGGAGCGAAGCCGAATCATGTGGCCGTTCGCAACCTATAAGCAGCGCGGCATCCGCCAAGCCTTCGGAACTGACAGCCCTATCACGCCCGTTACCAGCATGAACGTGCTCTACACGGCCATCACGCGCCAGGACCCCAAAAGCCACTGGCCCGAGGGCGGCTGGTTGCCGAGCGAGCGCATCGATGCGGCAACGGCTCTGCGCAACTACACTCTGGGCAGCGCCTATGCAGCGGGCGACGAGCAAAACCTCGGCAGCCTGGAACCCGGTAAATACGCCGACCTGGTAGTCTTGGACCAAAACCCACTCACCATCGACCCCCAAGAACTCCAAGCCACCAAAGTCCAAGCCACCTACCTAGCCGGCAACCTGATCTACGAGCGCTAGCCCCATACCCCACCCATAAGGGGCGCGTTTCTGCAACGTGCCCCTTTCTTGTTCGCACCATCTGCATCGCCATTTTGCTGCACTGACTTTTCTGAATGCCGGGCCCGAATTAGTTAACCTGCCTCCCGTGTGGCTCCGGCGGGGCGGGGCATAAGGTTCATCGCGAGTTCCGCACGAGCCGAAGGCCACTTAATGTGGCCTTCGTGCGAGCAGGACTGCCCGAGCAGGAAACCTTATGCCCCGCCCCTCCGGAGCCACACGGGAGGCATCGCTAAGTTATCCCCCGGCATTCAGAAAATCTAAGTGCCAAAAAATAAGATTTTTTGACTCTGTGTTGTATAACCCGCCATTCGTGGGTACCATTCAACGCGTACGCAAACAAAAAGGGTTAACCCGCGCGGCATAACCGCGCGGCCCAAAAAGGAGGAAACAAGCATGTCGTCTTTGAAGCCGCTTGCAGATCGCGTCCTGGTCAAGCCCGACGAGGCCGAGCAGAAGACCGCTTCTGGTCTGTACATCGCCAGCAACGCTCAGGAGAAGCCGCAGCGCGGCACCATCGTTGCCGTTGGCGCCGGTAAGGTCAACGACAAGGGCGAGCGCATCCCCATGGACGTCAAGGTTGGCGACGTTGTCATCTACGGTAAGTTCGGTGGCAACGAGGTCAAGGTCGACGGTGAGAAGTATCTGCTGATGCGCGCCGACGACATCTACGCCGTCGTCGAGGCCTAGTCTCGTCAGAATCTCTGATTCGTCTTTGAACGCGTCCGCCGCATAGGACTCGGAAGCGGCGACGCGAGTCACATTTCTTTTGGAGGATTACCTACCATGGCAAAGAACATTACGTTCAACACCGATGCCCGCGCCAAGCTCGCCAAGGGCGTCAACACTCTGGCCGACGCCGTTACCGTCACCATGGGCCCCAAGGGCCGTTACGTCGCTCTGCAGCGCACGTTCGGTGCTCCGACCATCACCAACGACGGCGTTTCCGTCGCTAAGGAGATCGAGCTCGAGGACAACATCGAGAACATGGGCGCTCAGCTGGTGAAGGAGGTTGCCACCAAGACCAACGACACCGTGGGTGACGGCACCACCACCGCAACCCTGCTCGCTCAGGCCATCGTCAACGACGGTCTGCGCAACGTCGCTGCTGGCGCCAACCCGCTGGCCATCCGTCGCGGCATCGACAAGGCCGTCAACGCCGCCGTCGCCGAGATGAAGAAGCAGGCCAAGCCGGTCGAGACCAAGGAGCAGATCGCTTCCGTCGGTACCATCTCCGCCGGTGACCCCGAGGTCGGCGAGAAGATCGCCGAGGCCATGGAGGTCGTGGGCAAGGACGGCGTCATCACCGTCGAGGATTCCCAGACGTTCGACATCACCATCGACACTGTCGAGGGCATGCAGTTCGACAAGGGCTACGTCTCCGCTTACTTCGTCACGGACAACGACCGCATGGAGGCTGTGATGAAGGATCCGTACATCCTCATCACCGACCAGAAGATCTCCAGCGTCCAGGACATCATGCCTGTTCTCGAGGCTGTCCAGCGCGCCGGCCGTGGCCTGCTCATCATTGCTGAGGACATCGACGGCGAGGCTCTGCCGACCCTGGTCCTCAACAAGATCCGTGGCGCCCTCAACGTCTGCGCCGTCAAGGCCCCGGGCTACGGCGATCGCCGTAAGCGCATCCTCGAGGACATCGCCGTCCTCACCGGTGGCCAGGCCGCTCTGGACGAGCTGGGCGTGAAGGTCGCTGACATCACCGCCGATATGCTCGGTACCGCTAAGTCTGTCACCATCTCCAAGGACAACACCGTCGTCGTCGGCGGCGCTGGCTCCAAGGAGGCCATCGACGCCCGTATCGCTCAGATCAAGGGTGAGATGGAGAACACCACCTCTGACTTCGACCGCGAGAAGCTCCAGGAGCGCCTGGCCAAGCTCTCCGGTGGCGTTGCCGTCATCAAGGTCGGCGCTGCTACCGAGTCCGAGCTCAAGGAGATCAAGCATCGCGTCGAGGACGCCCTGCAGGCTACCCGCGCTGCTGTCGAGGAGGGCATTGTCGCCGGTGGCGGCGTTGCCTTCATGGACGCTGCTCCTGCGCTCGATACTGTCGAGATCGACGACCCTGAGGAGAAGATCGGCGTCGATATCGTCAAGAAGGCTCTGACCGCTCCGGTCGCTACCATTGCCAAGAACGCTGGCTTTGAGGGCGCTGTCGTGGTCGACAAGGTTGCCGAGCTGCCCGCCGGCCAGGGTCTCAACTCTGCCAACGGCGAGTGGGGCGACATGATCGAGATGGGCGTCCTCGACCCCGTCAAGGTCAGCCGCGTCACCCTGCAGAACGCTGCTTCTGTCGCCAGCCTGATCCTCATCACCGAGGCCACCGTCTCCGATGTGCCCAAGAACACTCAGCTTGAGGATGCTATCGCTGCTGCTACCGCTGGTCAGCAGGGCGGCGGTATGTACTAAGGCCGACAAGGTCTAGAACTCCCACCGGGGATCCGGGGGCGTGACGGGGGTTTCTCTCCGGAACGCCCTCGGACATGCAAAGAGGCTCCGCATCGCGCTTCGCGCTGCGGAGCCTCTTTGCGTCCTGTGGAATGTTCCGGAGAGAAACCCCCGTCACGCCCCCGGATCCCCTGCGTTTACGGCCTTGAGGTCGGCGTGGGCGGAGGACGTGGTTGATAGGGGTACGTGTCCCGGTCGCTGTTTCGCGCTTTGCGCGAAAGGCGCGTTACTTTGGGATGGGTGGGGAACGTGGTTGTTGCGGTAACTGATCCCCGTCATAAATTATCCTCGGCATACTTGCACCTGTCTTCCCTCGTGCTACACTTTTCCTCACTGTTTCAGGGCGGGGTGGAATTCCCCACTGGCGGTAAATCGGGCGGTGTCAAAGGGGCGCCGTGGCGCAGGTAAAGTGCCTGCGACCGAGCCGATGAGTCCGCGACCCGTGTGTGCGTTGGTTCGCATGCCGGCTGAACTGGTGAGATCCCAGTACCAACGGTTAGAGTCCGGATGAAAGAGGCAGGTGATCTTATGTCTGAACAGTCGCAGCATATCCATTTTGAGAACACGAATAGGTGGAGCACTAAACAGCTCGTTACCATGGCGTTGATGTGCGCCTTGGGCGCCCTGTTTATGTACGTGCAGCTGCCCATTCTTCCTTCGGCACCGTTTTTGACCTATGACCCGTCGCTGGTGCCGGCGATGGTGTGTGGGTTTGCATATGGCCCCGGTGCCGGTACCGCTGTTGCCGCCATGGCGATCGTTATCCATGCGCTCACTACGGGTGACTGGGTCGGCGCGCTTATGAACCTGGTTGCCACGCTGGGCTACATTCTGCCCGCGGCTATCGTCTACCAGAAGATGCATACCTATAAGGGTGCCGTGATTGGCTTGGTGCTCGGCGTTATTGCTGCTACGGCGTTGTCTATGGTCGCAAACCTTACCATTGGCGTATGGTTCTGGTATGGCTCGGTCGATGTGATCGCCCCACTCATGATTCCTGCCGTGCTGCCGTTCAACCTCATCAAGACCGTGCTTAACTCGGTGTTGACGCTGGCGGTGTACAAGGCGGTCTCTAATCTCATCACGCCCAAGAAGGACCAGGTCAAAGGCCGCGCATGATTGAGTGTCGGGGCGTTTCCTTTAGCTATGACGGTGCCGTACCGGCACTCGACGGTGTCGATCTGAACATTGAGGACGGCGAGTTTTTCTGCATCCTCGGTGGCAATGGGTCGGGTAAGTCGACGTTTGCCAAGCATCTGAACGCACTGTTGCAGCCCGATGCGGGCACGGTACGTATCAACGGCATGGATGCGTCCGACCCCGAGCTGGTCTATGACATTCGTTCGACCGCGGGCATGGTATTCCAGAATCCCGATGATCAGCTGGTGGCAACGCTTGTCGAAGATGACGTTGCATTTGGTCCCGAAAACCTTGGCGTGCCATCGGCACAAATCGCGCAGCGCGTACGCGAGGCGCTGAAGGGCGTGGGCCTGGTGGGCTTTGAGCGCCATGAGACCCACGCGCTTTCGGGCGGCCAAAAGCAGCGCGTGGCGCTTGCCGGCGTGCTCGCCATGGAACCGCGCGTTCTCATTTTGGATGAGGCTTCCTCGATGCTCGATCCGCGTGGACGTCAGGGCTTCATGAAGGCTTGCCGCGCGTTACGCGATCGCGGCATGACCATCGTGATGATTACGCACTTTATGGAAGAGGCCGCCGAGGCCGATCGTGTCGCGGTGTTTCGGGCGGGGCGCGTTGCCATGCTCGGTACGCCCGAGGAAATCTTGACGCGGGCGGACGAACTTGCGCAGCTCAACCTGGATATGCCGGCGTCGTGCTGTCTAGGTAGGGCACTTCGTGAGAAGGGCGTACGCGTTTGCGCGCAGGTGCGCGAGGCGGATATGGTCGCCGAGATTGCACAGGCTTATGCCGAGCGGAGTGGGGCGGACGTCGCAGGGCAGTCTTCCGCATCCGATTCTCGTATGCTCGACAATGTATCCTCCGTGACTGACGGGGCGGCCGCGTCGGAGCCCGTCATCGAGATTTCGCACCTCTCGCATAGTTACTCGCTGAGCGCCCGCGAGCGCCGTCGCTGGCGCAAGCGCTCGACCACTGCGGACGCATCGAGCAAACAGGCCCTTTGGGGCAACGATCCAAACAGCCCCTGGGCACTGCGCGATGTTTCGCTGACGGTGCGTCGCGGTGAGTTTCTGGGTCTGGCGGGTCATACCGGCTCGGGTAAATCGACGCTGGTTCAGCATCTCAACGGGTTGATTCGTCCGCAGGAGGGAAGCGTTTGCGCGCTGGGGCTCGACCTATCAAACAAGAAAGACGCCGCCGCGGTTAAGGCCAAGGTCGGCGTGGTGTTTCAGTATCCCGAGCGTCAGCTATTTGCCGAGACCGTGGCACAGGACGTGGCGTTTGGCCCGCGTAACCTTGGCCTGCCACAAGACGAGGTCGCGCGCCGTGTCGCATCATCGCTTGCGCGCGTGGGCCTCGACCTTGCCGCGATAGGCGACAAGAGCCCCTTTGAGCTTTCGGGCGGCCAGCAGCGCCGCGTGGCGTTTGCCGGCGTGCTCGCCATGGAACCCGAGGTCCTGGTGCTCGACGAGCCCATGGCGGGGCTCGATCCGGCTGCGCGCAGAGATTTCCTGGGGCTCATCGATCGGCTCCATCGCGAGGGTCTGACTGTTGTCATGGTTTCGCACAGCATGGATGACCTGGCAAATTGTTGTGACCGTATCGTTGTGATGAACGAGGGCGCCGTGTTTGCCGAGGGAACGCCCGCGCAGGTTTTTGCGCATGCGGACGAGCTCAAGTCAATCGGCCTGGGCGTTCCTGCCGCCCAGCGTATGGCGCTGGCGCTTGCGCAGGCCGGTGTGCCGCTCCGCTGCGACAAGCTTTATACGGTTGAGGCGCTGGCCGACGAGCTGGCCGGCTTGCTGCTGGGCTGCGCGGAAGTGCCTTTGAGGGTTCCGTGTCAGGCTGGTTCCAAGGCGCCCACGCGAGAGGAGGGCTGCTAATGGAGGCGTTCTCATTTGGCAGCTACTATCCCGGCGATAGTGCAATCCACCACCTGGACCCGCGAACCAAGTTGCTCTTGGGCTTTGTGTTTCTGATCACGACGCTCACGGCCAGTAGCTTCCGCGGACTGGTTCCGGTCGCAATCTTCGTTGTGCTGATCTATGCCGTGTCCCGGGTGCCGTTGCGTCGGGTCTTATCATCGATGGCACCACTGCTGGCGATTGTCGTAGTGGTTGCGGTGCTCAACCTGTTTTCCGATCAGAGTGGCCGCATCCTGTGGCAGCTTGGCTTTTTGCAGGTGAGCGAGGGCTCGCTGCGTTCCGCCGGGTTTATGGCGTGCCGTCTGACCCTGATGATGGCCGGCATGAGCGCCATTACACTCACCACGCCGACGCTCGACCTCACCGCAGGTTTTGAGCGCCTGCTCGCACCATTTGCGCGCGTGGGGCTTCCGGCACACGAGCTCGGCATGATTATGGGTATCGCGCTGCGGTTTATGCCGCAATTTGCCACCGAGATGAAACAGACGGCCGATGCACAGGCAAGTCGCGGCGCGCGCGTGACGGGTGGTCCGCTCGGCGGCGTACGCATGCTCGGCAGCGTGGCGATTCCGCTGTTCACCGGCGTGTTCCGTCATGCCGAGACACTTTCGGCCGCCATGGATGCGCGCTGTTATCACGGCGAGCAGGGACGCACGCGTCTGCATGCGCTTACGTTTGGTCGTGAGGACGCGCTGGCAGCGCTGACGATGGCGCTGCTGGTGACATGCGTTGTCGTTATCAACCTTCAACTCGTCTAAGCTCGATTCGAGCGCAAGAAAGGGGTCACTATGACCGACATCGATCGCACGGCTCAGCTCGAGCGCGTCTGCTCGTATCTCAGGCGCATTCCGGCGTGGTATCTTGCCACGACCGATGCGAGCGACGGGCATCAGCCCCGCGTGAGGCCGTTTTCGTTTGCCATGGTTGATGATGACAAACTGTGGTTTTGCACGTCGCGTGACAAGGACGTATGGGCGGAGTTGAGTGCGAATCCCAAGTTTGAGGTATCGGGCTGGAAGCCGGGGGAGTGCTGGATCGTGCTAACCGGTGAGGCCGCGCTCGAGGACGATGCATTCGCGAGCGACAAGGTACGCCAGGCGGGCTTTAAGCACATGGTGGGCATTGGCGAGCAACACGATAGCGCCAACGACGGCCGCCTTGCGTTCTTCTCGGTCCGCAACATCGCTGCGCGGTTCTGCGATATCGACGGCAGCGAAGAGCTCCTCGAGCTCTAATTTCCCAAATTGACTACCCATTCCAAAAAGACTGATCAGGCGTCAGGAGGAAACGTGGACGGATTGAATACGGTGCTGGAGTATTTGACGTCGGTGCCGGCGTGGTATTTGGCGACGAGTGTGGACGGGCAGCCGCATGTGCGTCCGTTCTCGTTTGCACAGATTCAGGACGGCAAGCTGTGGTTTGTGACGGCGCGCACCAAAGATGTGTGGCAGGAGCTGCTGCAAAACCAGCGCTTTGAGGCCACGAGTTGGTGGCCGGGCCATGGTTGGTTGATTCTGCGCGGGCGTGCGGGGCTGGAAGACCGGGCTTCGAGCGAAATGCGCGAGGCCGGATGGAAGCATCTTGAGCGCTTGAGCGAGCACTATGAGGGGCCTAACGACCCCGCGCTTGTCTTCTTTAGCGTCGAGGATCCCGAGGCTTTTATCTGCAATCACGACGAATGGGCGCCGGTCGAGCTCTAACCAGCTGGCTCATCCCAACAACTTGGTTTTTCGCATGGGCGGGCCCCGTGTTGCCCGGCACCGTAAGGAGTGCCGGTCAATACGGGGCCCGCTCTATTTGTCAATTCCTTCAAGCGAATGTGTCGGGAATGTTTCAATGCATGAATATGCAAGCTATTTACGTATTCATGCATCTTTTGGTGCTAAAGTTTCAACCCACTTCATAACGACCGCTGCGAAATGCGCATCGGTGCATAAATCGCAGACAAGGAGTCTGATATGTCTTTGAAGGTTGGAATCGTCGGCGCGGCTGGATATGCCGGAGCCGAGCTCATTCGCCTCGTGCTCGGTCATCCCGAGTTTGAACTTGTTGCCATTACGTCCAACGCCGATGCCGGCCAGCCGCTGTCCGCGGTGTATCCGAGCTTTGCTGGCGTGAGCGATCTGGTTTTCACCACGCATGACGCCCCTGAGCTCAAGAGCTGCGATGCGGTTTTTCTTGCCGTGCCGCATACAGCCGCCATGGCGCAGGTGCCCGCCCTGCTTGCCGCAGGCGTTTCCTGCTTTGATCTTTCGGCCGATTACCGTCTGAGCGACCCGTCCGTCTTTGAGGCATGGTATGCCGCCGAGCACACGAGCCCCGAGCTGCTCAGGACCCGCGCTTTTGGCCTGCCCGAGCTGTTCTGCCAGGACTTGAAGGCCGCTGCTTCCAGCCATGCCGCTGGCAGGCCCGTATTGGTCGCCTGCGCCGGCTGCTATCCCACCGCAACGAGCCTTGCTGCTGCTCCTGCCGTGCGTGCGGGCTGGGTGGCAGAGAACGGTCCCGTAATCGTCGATGCCATTAGCGGCGTGACGGGTGCCGGTAAGTCCTGCAACGCCCGCACCCATTTTTGTAGCGCGGACGAGAACCTGGAGGCCTATGGCGTGGGCAAGCATCGCCATACGCCCGAGATCGAGCAAATTCTGGGCCTGACCGACCGCGTCGTCTTTACTCCGCATCTGGCACCGCTCAAGCGCGGCCTGCTCTCTACGGTGACGCTGCCGCTTGCGCCGCAGGCTCTCGACACGTTGACCCTTGAGGACGTCGTCGACCATTACAAGAAGTTTTACGCCGGTCGCACCTTTGTGCGCGTGCTCGATGCCGGCCAGCAGCCCAAGACGGCTTCGGTCGTCGGTACCAATGTCGCCCAGATCGGCCTCGCGCTCAACAAGCGCGCGGGCGTTCTGGTGGCTACGGGCGCCATCGACAATCTGTGCAAGGGCGCAGCAGGCCAGGCGGTCCAGTGCGCCAATATCGTCTTTGGTTTTGACGAGCGACGAGGCTTGCCCACAGTGGCGTGCCCGGTGTAGCACATTCGATTGTTAACGATTTGGTAGTCGGGTATCGAGTTGGGCGCCACTTTTAAGCTGGTCTACTCATTGCGACCGGTATGGCGTGCCAGCCGATGCCCGCTTTTTTATTTGATATAAGGAGTCGTAGGGACGATGAATACCGACCTGATTGATATCAAGATTCGCGCCGTCGAGGGCGGCGTTACGGCAGCTGCCGGCTTTAAGGCTGCAGGCATCCATGCGGGATTCCGGAAGAATCCCGAGCGCTTGGACTATGCGCTCGTCGTGCCCGATAAGCCCTGTCCCGGCGCCGGCGTGTTTACGACCAACCGCTTTTGCGCGGCGCCCGTGCAGGTGAGCCGTGCCAACCTGGGCGGCGCGGACAAGGGCTATGGCATCATCGCCGGTGTTTCAATCAACTCCGGCAACGCGAACGCCGCCACGGGCGAGACCGGCCTTGCCTGCGCGCGCGAGACCTGCAACATCGCGTCGCAGGTTATCGGCTGTGAGCCCCAGCAGATCCTGGTTGCCTCCACGGGTGTGATTGGACAGATTCTGCCGATCGATACGTTTGAGACGGCTGTTCCGTCCGCCTACGAGGCGCTCTCTGTCCATGGCGGTGCCGATGCGGCCCGTGCCATCATGACGACCGATACGCACTCCAAGGAGTATGCCGTTCGCTACCGCAGTGAGGCTGCGGGCCATGCGGGCAACGCTTATACGGTGGGCGGCATGTGCAAGGGCTCGGGCATGATCATGCCCAATATGGCCACCATGATCGCGGTCATTACTACCGATGCCCCCGTCGAGCCGGCGGCGCTCCACGCCCTGTTGCTCTCGACCGTTAAGCAGACCTTTAATAAGGTGACGGTCGATTCCGATACCTCGACCAACGACACCTGTATCATGCTTGCTTCTGGCGCTGCTGCCGCAGATACCGAGGCCATCGTCGAGGGCACTGACGCCTTTGACGAGTTGGCCTTTGCCGTGCACGAGGTGTGCGAGAGCTTGGCGCGCAACATCGCGGCCGATGGCGAGGGTGCGTCAAAGCTCGTGACGGTTAACGTTACCGGCGCCGCCAACGACGAGGAAGCCGATATCGCCGCCCGTGCCGTCGCCAACTCGCCGCTCGTCAAGACCTGCATCGCTGGCCACGATTGCAACTGGGGCCGCGTTGCCATGGCGCTCGGCAAGTGCGGCGTGAAGTTTAATCAGGAAGACGTTTCCATCGACATGATGGGTATGCCTGTCTGCCGTGACGGTCTGACTGTTCCCTTTGACGAGGACGAGGCTCTGCGACGTTTTGAAGCGTCCGAGATCGTGATCTCGGCCGACCTGGGCGCAGGCGACGCGGCAACGACCGTGTGGACCTGCGACCTCACGCACGAGTACATCTCCATCAACGGCGACTACCGTTCCTAGATTCCAGGCACGCTGCGCATCTTGCCGCATTGCGGACAGCGAAGCACGGCGTGATAACGATACGAAAGACGAGGCAGATTATGAAATTCGCACGCGATTGTCGCTCGAGCGAATCCAACGAAGTTACCGCGCAGCTGCTGTTCGAGGCGCTGCCGTGGATTAAGAACCTGACCGGTAAGACGGTCGTTATCAAGTACGGCGGTGCCGCCATGGTCGACGAGCAGCTGCGTCGTGACGTGATGAGCGACATCGTCCTGCTCAAGATTATCGGCATGCGCCCTGTTATCGTGCACGGCGGCGGCAAGGCCATCAACGAGGCGCTCAGCCACTATGACATCCCCGTCGAGTTTAAGAACGGCCAGCGCGTGACTACGCCTGCCACCATGGATATCGTGCGCGAGGTACTGGGCGGCAAGGTCAATCAGGAGCTGGTCGCGGCGCTCAACCACCACGGCAACCTGGCCGTGGGCGTATCGGGCAGCGATGCCGGCACGCTCATCGCCGAGCCGCTCGACCCCGAGCTCGGACGCGTGGGCAAAGTGACGCACGTCAACACCGACTATATCGAGCGCTTACTCGATAGCGAGTACATCCCCGTCATCGCTACCGTCGCGGCGGGGGAGGACGGCGGTTTCTTCAACATCAACGCCGATACCGCCGCCGGTGCCGTTGCCGCGGCGCTCCACGCGCATAAGGCGATCTTTTTGACCGATGTCGATGGCCTGTACAAGGACTTTAGCGACAAGGATTCGCTTATCTCCAACCTAACGCTCGACGAGGTTAACGAAATACTCTATGGGGGCGAGGTCGACAAAGGCATGATTCCCAAGCTACGCGCCGCTGTCGATGCGCTTACCGCCGGCGTATTTCGTGCTCACATCATTAACGGTACTACGCCGCACTCGCTGCTGCTGGAGCTGCTGACCGATGCTGGCGTCGGTACCGTGATCCACTCCACCGAGACGGCCTACGAGTTCGATACACACCCGCACCCGCTTTCGACCTTTGCGGCACGCCTGACCGAGAACCTCGACGAGGTCGAGAAACTCCAGACGGTCTAGCCGACCCGCGGTCGTCGCGTCCCTGCACCCATAGCCCTGCGCCGTACGGCGCCCAACGAAAGGCATCCCATGTCACTTGCTGCTCAACAATCGCTCGAATCCCACTACGTTATGCATACCTTTGGCCGCTCTCCGGTCGAGTTTGTCGAGGGTCACGGCATGAAGCTCACCGGCGACGATGGCCGTGAGTACCTCGACTTTCTTGCCGGCATCGGCGTGTGCAGCCTAGGTCATGGCGACCCGGCTGTGCTCTCGGCGCTCGAGGCGCAGACCAAAAAGCTCATGCATGTCTCCAATTACTTCTACATCGAGCAGCGCGGACAGGTCGCGGCGCTGCTGTCCAAGCTTGCCAACGACGACGTAGATGGTGCGCGCGTGCTTGCCGATGCCATTGTCGCCGGCGATGAGACCACGGCAGCTGCTCTTGGTGCCCCGGCTGCGGATGAGCAGGTTTGGGAGACCTTCTTTGCCAACTCTGGCGCCGAGGCCAACGAGGGCTCGATGAAGCTTGCTCGTCTGTACGCCAAGCGTGCCGGTAATGGCGGCAACACCATCGTGTGCATGCGCGGCGGCTTCCACGGCCGTACGCTCGAGACCATTGCCGCCACCATGCAGGATTGGCTGCAGGACAGCTTCCGCCCGCTGCCGGGTGGCTTTGTGGCCTGCACGCCCAACGATGTGGACGAGCTGCGTGCGATCTTTAAGCAGCTGGGGAGCGAGGTCTGCGCCGTCATGCTCGAGCCGATTCAGGGCGAGAGCGGCGTGCACCCCATGACCGAGGAGTTTATGACGGCGGCGCGCGACTTGGCGCACGAGGTGGACGCCGTTCTTATCGCCGACGAGGTCCAGTGTGGCATCTTCCGCTCCGGCAAGCCGTTTGCATTCCAGACCTATGGCGTGGAGCCCGACATCATGAGTCTTGCCAAGGGCATCGCCGACGGCGTTCCCATGGGCGCCGTGGTGGCAAAGAAAGAGATCGCCGACGTGTTTAAGCCGGGTGACCACGGTTCGACCTTTGGCGGTAGCTGCTTGGCTGTCGCGGCGTGCGCCGCGACGCTCTCCGCGCTCGTGCGCGGCGATTATGCTGAGCATGCTGCCAAGGTGGGTGCTTATATGGAGGCAAAACTCACCAAGCTGCCGCATGTGGTCGAGGTACGCGGTCGCGGCTTAATGCTCGGCTGCGATTTGGATGAGACTGCGGGTGATGCACATGATATTGTTGCCCGCGCGCTGGCCGCTGGCGCCGTGATTAACGCGACCGGAGCTCATACGCTGCGTTTCCTGCCGCCGCTTATCTGCGAGGAAGCCGACGTGGACAGCCTGATCGAGATTTTGTCGGACGTTTTGGCCTAACACAGCGCAATAACTCAATTTGGACCGGGTTCCGGACTGCGGACGTGCCCTATGTGGCATGATTCAGCGGTCTGGAGCCCGTTTTGCCTTAGATTTGCTAAGGCGGGGAGACCTGCTGGTCAAAAAACATTAAATATGAGTACTGTTACCGATTTGGTCGCAGCAATTTTGGACTAATAAGACCAGATGGCAAGTCGAAATGGCGATGAATGCACGATTTTGATCTAATTGTTAGTCCTTATAATGGACATATGTTGCGTAACTTAATCAAATACTATCTTTTGATATGTTGTAAGCAAGGTAGCAGTACTCATTTTTGCCATTTTCTGGCCACGGCCTTTGTGACAGACGTGCTGGCGGGTTCGAATCCCATGCGCTGGGCCTGAAAAAAAGAAAGGCCTCCATCGCTGGAGGCCTAACAATTCAGTGGTGGGCGATGAGGGATGTCGCGTGCGGCTGACGCCGCCCGCTCTCGCTTCGGGCCTACGGCCCTCGCGTGCTGCGCTGGAAAACGCTTCGCGTTTCCTCAGCTCCGCACCCTTGCGGGTTCGAATCCCATGAAATGGGCCCAAACAAAAAACGGTCCCCTTTCGAGGACCGTTTCCAAATCAGTGGTGGGCGATGAGGGATTCGAACCCCCAGCCTTGTGCGTGTAAAGCACCTGCGCTAACCGTTGCGCCAATCGCCCGTGCGGAGAGAGTATAGCAAAACAATCGCCTCATTCATCTCATATCCATTAAAGGTAACCGTCGCGTGTCACAGCGGAGCTGATTCAGTTGAGATTGCCTGAACATTCCGCCCCTCTTTACGCCCTCGGGTATACTCAAAAGCTACTGATTCGATTTGATGCCCAGCAACAGCAGAGGGGATAGTATATGTGCGGTTTTGTCGGTTTTGTCGGTGGGACGGATAACCAATCCGAGGTACTCACCAAGATGATGGACCGCATCGTCCATCGCGGTCCCGACATGGGCGGTCAGTTTATCGACGGCCGCGTTGCCCTCGGCTTCCGCCGTCTGTCGATCCTCGACCTGACCGAGGCTGGCGCCCAACCCATGGCCAACGAGGACGGTAGCGTCGTCATTGTCTTCAACGGCGAGATCTACAACTTCCAAGAACTCCGTTCCGAGCTCGAGGCCAAGGGCTACAAGTTCCACTGCGGCGCCGACACCGAGAGCCTCCTGCACGGCTACGAGGAGTGGGGCGAGGCAGTACTCGATCGCTTGCGCGGTATGTACGCCTTCGTCATCTGGGACAAGAAGAAGAACAAGCTTTTTGGCGCCCGCGATATCTTTGGCATCAAGCCGCTCTACTACTATCCCATGGCCGATGCGGGCGACGGCGCTCCGGGCGTGCTCTTTGGTTCCGAGATCAAGAGCTTCCTGGACTACCCGCACTTCCACAAGGCGGTCAACAAAAAGGCCCTGCGTCCGTACATGACGCTGCAGTATTCGGCAACCGAGGAGACCTTCTTCGAGGGTGTCTACAAGCTGCCGCCGGCGCATTACTTTACCGTAGACATCCCGACCGGCAAGATGAACATCGAGCGCTACTGGGATTGCGATTACTCTGCCGTCGAGAAGCCGTTCGAGGAGTACGTCGACGAGCTGGATGAGGTCGTGCACGAGAGCGTCGAGGCCCATCGCATCGCCGACGTCAAGGTCGCGTCGTTCCTCTCCGGCGGCGTCGACTCCAGCTACATCGCCGCTTGCCTCATGCCCGACAAGACCTTCTCGGTGGGCTTCGATTACAAGAATTTCAACGAGACTAACTACGCCAAGGAACTTTCTGACAAGCTCGGCGTCGAGAATGTCCGCAAGATGATTACCGCCGACGAGTTCTTCGGTGCGCTCGAGGACATCCAGTATCACATGGACGAGCCGCAGTCCAACCTGTCTTCCGTGCCGCTGTGGTTCTTGGCCGAGATGGCCCGCAAGGACGTCACCGTCGTGCTTTCGGGCGAAGGCGCCGACGAGCTCTTTGGCGGCTACGCCTACTACGAGGACACGGTTCCGGTCCGCAAGTACAAAAAGATGGTGCCGCTGCCCATCCGTCGCGCGCTCGGTAACCTGGCGCTGCATATGCCGTACTTCAAGGGACATAACTTCCTGGTCAAGGGTGCCGAGATCCCCGAGAAGTCGTTCCTGGGACAGGCTCTGGTATGGCCGGAGCGCGAGGTCGACGGCGTGCTCAAGCCCGAGTACAACACCGGCGACGGCGCCTTTGAGCTCGCTGCACCCATCTACGCACGCGTGAAGGGCCAGCCCGAGCTGGTCAAGAAGCAGTACCTGGACATGAACATGTGGCTCCCGGGCGACATTCTGCTCAAGGCCGACAAGATGTGCATGGCACATTCGCTGGAGCTGCGCGTGCCCTTCCTGGACCGCAAAGTCATGGAGTTCGCCGAGCACATTCCCGACCGCTACCGCATCAACGAGAACGGCAACAAACAGGTACTCCGCCACGCTGCCAACAAGTCGCTGCCCGATGAGTGGGCCACCCGTCCCAAGGTGGGCTTCCCGGTGCCGATTGTCTACTGGCTGCGCGAGCAAAAGTGGTACGACTATGTCAAGGAGTACTTCACCGCGCCGTGGGCAAGCGAGTTCTTCGATACCGACGAGCTCATGCACCTGCTCGATTTGCACTTTGCGGGCAAGGGCGATTTCCAGCGCAAGATCTATACGCCGCTCGTGTTCCTGGTGTGGTACAAGCGCTTCTTTATCGACGAGGACCAGCCCGCTGTTCAGGCTGCCTAGCCTCGGCTTACGAACGCCTGCGCGTAACGGCTCCTCCGGGAGCCGTTTTTGCGTGGGTGCGTTTCAGTTACTATAAAAACCGTCCCTGCCAAATGGCTGAGAAAGGTGAAAGATGCACCATTCGGATTCCGCGACCGTGACCACGGTCGATACGCTTGCCAAGCTTCTCGATGTGTTCGGCGAGCTGCGCGCATCAGAGCAGGTTGACGAGCGTGCCGTGACCGGCTGCTCGTTTGATTCGCGCGCGGTCTCGGCAGGTGACGTGTTCTTTTGCAAAGGCGCTGCCTTTAAGCCCGCGTTTTTGAGCATGGCGCTCGATGCGGGCGCCGTCGCATTTGTGTGCGAAGAGTCGCTGGTCGAGTCTCTGGAACCGCTGGCGCAGGAGAGCGGTGCTGCGATGCTGGTTGTTGATAGCGTTCGCACGGCCATGGCCCTGTTGCCGCCGGAGGTCTACGACCGTCCCGACCACGACGTCAAGATCGTGGGCATCACCGGTACCAAGGGAAAGACCACTGCCGCTTTTATGCTCCAGTCGATTATCAAGGCGGCGGGCGAGTCCTGCGGCATCATCGGCTCGGTGAGTACCGACGATGGTATCGAGTGCTACGAGAGCACCAACACCACGCCCGAGGCCCCCGAGGTCTGGCGCCATATCGCCAACTGCCGCACGTCCGGTCGCCAGTCCATGGTCATGGAGGTCTCGAGCCAGGCGCTCAAGTACCAACGCGTCGAGAATCTGCCGTTTGACGTGGCGTGCTTCCTCAACATCGGCCGCGACCACATCTCGCCGATCGAACACCCCACGTTTGAGGATTATTTTGAGAGCAAACTCAGGATCTTTGACCAGGCAAAGACCGCCGTGGTGAATCTGGGCACCGAAGAGGTTGACCGTGTGCTGGAGGCAGCGTCGACGGCCGAGCGCTTGGTGACCGTTGGCGTCGAGCATCCCGAGGCAAGCCTGTGGGCAAGCGATGTCCGCGTGCTCGGCTTTAGCATCGAGTTTAACCTGCATGGCCTGTGTGCTGACGAGTCCGAGGCGGGGGAGAAGGTCCTGCTGGGCATCGCGGGCGACTTTAACGTGGAAAACGCGTTGGTCGCTATCGCCGCTGCGCACGAGATCGGCATCGGTATCGAGGCTATCAAGAAGGGCCTCTCCAAACTGCGTGTGCCGGGCCGTATGGAGGTCGTGGAGTCGAAGGACGGCCGCGTGATCTGCGTCGTTGACTATGCGCACAACCAGCTTTCGTTCCGATCGCTTTTCTCGTCGGTTAAGCGCGCGTTTCCCACTAGTCCAGTCATTGCAGTGTTTGGCGCTGCCGGCGGCAAGGCGCAGGAGCGCCGCGAGCAGCTTCCGCGCGAGGCCGCACCATATTCCGACCTGATGATCTTTACCAACGAGGATCCGGCTCACGAGGACCCGATGAAGGTCTGCCGCGAGCTTGCCGAACATGTTCCCGACGATACGCCGAACAAGATCATTCTCGATCGCGAGGCTGCTGTGCACGCGGCATTCAAGGCGGCGCGCGAGGAGTACGTCAACGCCGATGCTCCCACCATTGTCTTGCTGCTGGCAAAGGGTGACGAGGAGCTCATGCACGTGGGCGACAAGTTCGTGCCCATCGAGAGCGACCTTTCGCTGGCCAATCGCCTAATCGATGTTACCCAGTTTGACTAATGAACTGCGATGAGGGCGGCGTCCTGAGCGCGCTGCCGTTGCAAGCGCGTTTTTCCTCGAGTGAGGCGCGCCGCCTAAGACCAGAAGCCCCTTCTACGTAATGGAGTAACCATGTCCCACAACACCCTGCCGACCGTTGCCGAGCTTTCGGGCGAGATGCGCGAGCGCTTGGCCAAGGTCAAGTACGTCTTTACCGACCTGGATGCTACGATGCTCGCACCCGGCTCGTGCGTGCTGCGCGACAACGACGGCAACCCCTCGACCAAGCTCGTCGAGGCTGTCGTGGCACTTGCTCGCGCCGGCATCCAAGTGGTTCCCACCTCGGGCCGCAACCGCACCATGATCCACGAGGATGCGCGCGTGCTCGGCCTCAACTCCTACATTGGTGAGATGGGTGGCCTGGTCATGTACGATCTCAAGGCCAACGATTGGGAGTATCTGACCGGCGATATGCCCTACGACCCATCTTGCGGTCTCACGCCGCACCAGGTGATCGAGCAGACTGGCGTGTGCGAGAAGATCCTCGCCCGCTGGCCGCACAAGATCGAGTATCACAACGACATGTCGACCGGCTACAAGTACCGCGAGGTTACCGTCGGCATGCGCGGCGACATCCCCGATGACGAGGCGCAGGCCATCCTCGACGAGGCCGGCTGTGGCCTGGTGTGGGCCTGTAACGGTCACCTGACGCATCTGTCCAAGCCGACGACGCTCGAGCTCGATCGCGTCGAGGACGGTCGTGCATTCAACATCAACCCCGCGGGCCTCAACAAAGGCGTCGCCATTGCGCGCTTCTGCGAGCACCTGGGGATCGAGCGCGAGGAGACGCTCGCGCTCGGCGATTCCGAGTCCGACTTCTACATGGCCGATCACGTGGGCACGTTCTGCCTGGTCGAGAATGGCCTGACGAGCGCCGGCGCGCCCGAGTTCCTGGCTGCTTGCGAGAACGCTTTCGTTACGCGCGGCAAAATTGTCGACGGTTGGGCGGCGACGGCAGAGCTGCTGGTCACGGCGCGTTCGTAGCGCGGCGTCGCCGCACTTGGATATGTCTTTTCGAGAGAGAATCTGGTGAGGTAATGTCCGATATCAAGAATCTGGCCGGGGACACGCGCCCTATTGGCGTATTCGACTCGGGTCTTGGTGGTCTGACGGTTGCGCGCGCCATCGCGACGGCGCTGCCGCACGAGTCCGTCTACTACTTCGGCGACACAAAACGCTGCCCCTACGGCACGCGCACCGAGGATGAGGTGCGCTCGTTTGCGTTGCAGGCGGGCCGTTGGCTGTCGAAGCACGACGTCAAGATTATGGTCATCGCCTGCAACACGGCGACCGCTGCGGCCTTGCGTCTGGCCCAGCAGGTGCTCGACGTTCCCGTCATCGGTGTGATCGCACCGGGCGCACGCGCGGCAATCAACAGCACTCGCACGCGCCGGGTGGGCGTGCTCGCCACCAACCTCACCATTCGATCGGGCGCCTACACGCGCGCCATCCAGGATCTGGATGCCGGCGTCGATGTATACGGTTGTCCTGCCTCGAGCTTTGTCGAGGTTGTCGAACACGAGCTCGCCTCGGGTGCACATCTGCAGGAACAGTGGCTTGAGAACGAGGACATCTTCGATACGCCTGCCGTGCGTGCGCTGGTGGGTGCCACGGTTGAGCCGCTGCGCGACCACGGTATCGATACCGTGGTGCTCGGCTGTACGCATTTTCCGCTGTTGGTGGGACCTATCCGTCATGCGCTGGGGCCTGGGGTGCGCGTCGTGAGTTCCGCCGAGGAGACCACGCGCGAGCTGACCGATATCCTCACGCGCCGCGAGCAGCTGGCGGGCGACGCCGCCGAGCCGCAGCATCGTTTTGCCACGACGGCCGATAACATTGCCGAGTTTGCGGTGGCGGGCAGCTTTATCTTTGGTCAGCCGCTCAAGAGCATTGAGCATATCGATATCGATGAGCTGAAATAGATGCAAGGCCGCCGCCAAAGCCTTCGCCACATTTTTTGCCGAAAGGATCTTTCTATGGAGTACATGCAGGTCAACCGCGCCAACGGCCGCGCCGCCAACGAGTTGCGTCCCGTTAAGCTCACCCGTGGCGTCATGAAGCACGCCCACGGTTCGTGCCTGGCCGAGTTCGGCGACACGCGCGTGCTGTGCGCCGCCACTATCGAGGAGGGCGTGCCGGGCTGGCGAAAGGGAGCTAAGGCCGGCTGGGTGACCGCGGAATACGCCATGCTGCCGACGTCGACCGGCAAGCGCTGCAAGCGCGAACACGCCAACCGCAAGGGCCGCTCCATGGAGATCGAGCGCCTCATTGGCCGCAGCCTGCGTACCGTCGTCAACATGAAGGCGCTCGGCGAGTACACCGTCACCGTCGACTGCGATGTGATTCAGGCCGATGGCGGCACGCGTACAGCGAGCATCACCGGCGCCTGGGTGGCGCTGCACGACGCCCTCGCCATGTGGGTCGAGGCGGGCAAGATCGAGCGCATCCCGCTTACCGGCCAGGTGGCTGCAATCTCCATGGGCGTTGTCGACGGCAATACGCTGCTTGACCTCGATTATTCCGAGGACAGCCATGCCGAAGTCGACATGAACCTCGTTGCCACCGACACCGGTGAGATGATCGAGCTCCAGGGCACTGGCGAGCAGGCGCCCTTTGACCGTAAGCGCCTCAACGCCCTGCTCGACTTGGGCGACAAAGGCATCGCCGAGCTCATCGAGCTTCAGCGCCAAGCCATCGCCTAACCTGCCAAAAAGGGACAGGTTTATTTTGGCAGGTTTTATCTGGGAAAACGTCGAAGTATAAGACTGCCGTTGATTGAGAGGGGAGAGGCGGAGGCCCTCGTCGCCCTCGGCGCGGCATTGCTATAGAGACAAGGAGACCACTCATGGCACTTGAGAAGATCGACATCGACACCCTCGACCCGGCGGCGACCATTGTCGTGGCAACGGGCAACGCCCATAAGCTCACCGAGATCGAGGCCATTTTAGGCAAGGTCATGCCCGAGGTTCGCTTTGTGGCGCTCGGCCAGCTGGGCGATTTTGAGGACCCCGAGGAAAACGGCACGACGTTTTTGGAGAACGCCATCATCAAGGCGCAGGCTGCGGTCGAGGAGACGGGCCTTATGGCCATTGCCGACGATTCTGGCCTGGTCGTTGATGCCCTGGACGGCGAGCCTGGCGTGTATAGCGCGCGCTATGCGGGCGTGCACGGAGACGATGCCGCCAACAACGCCAAGCTTCTCGTGAATCTGGAGGGCGTGGCCGACGAGGATCGCACCGCGCGCTTTAGGAGCGTCGTTGCGCTCATCGACACGGACGGTTTGGTCACCTATGGTGAGGGCGCCTGCGAGGGCACTATCGCACACGAGGGCCGCGGCGATCACGGCTTTGGCTACGACCCGCTGTTCCTGCCGGTCGACACGCCGGGCAAGACCATGGCCGAGCTGACGGCGGACGAGAAGAACGCCATCAGCCATCGATTCCATGCGCTCGAGCACCTATCCGCCAAACTGACGGGCGAGGAGTAGGCCGTGCGCGCGGTGGTGCAGCGCGTGCTCAACGCCGGCGTGACGGTCGACGGCGAGTGCGTGGGCCGTATTGGACGTGGCTACCTGGTGCTGCTGGGCGTGGGCCACGGCGACACGCGCGCCGAGGCCGATAAGCTGTGGGGCAAGCTCCGGGGCTTGCGCATTAACGAGGACGAGAACGGCAAGACCAACCTGGCACTTGCCGATGTCGACGGCGAGGTGCTCGTGGTGTCGCAGTTCACGCTGTTCGCCGATTGCCGCCACGGTCGCCGTCCGTCGTTTACCGATGCGGGCGCGCCCGATGTTGCCAACGAGCTCTACGAGTACTTCCTGACGCTCGTTCGTCAAGATGTCGAACACGTGGCGCACGGCATCTTTGGCGCCGATATGAAAGTCGACCTCGTCAACGACGGCCCATTCACCATCGTCCTCGATACCGACAATCTGTAAGTAGCCAAATTAGCTACTTGCGCGTGGTCGCAACAGGGTGCTATAGTATTAGAGTTTTGTCTATCTTAGGGGTATTATCCCCTTTTTGAATTGCATCTTCTGGAGGCCCTGTTCATGGAAGAGATGGAAGTCAATCACGTCGACGACATCCACGAGAAGCTGACCAATATGGTGGGCGATCGCGTTAAGGTGAAGGCCAACATGGGCCGCACCCGCGTCGTCGAGCGCATGGGCACCATCAAGAGCGTCCACCCCGCCGTCTTTATCGTCGAGGTTGACGAGCGCCGAGGCCGCAAGTCGCGTCAGTCCTACCAGTATATCGATGTCCTCACCGGTCAGGTCGAGCTGTTCGACCCCGAGAGCGGCGAGCATATCTTTACCCCGCTCGGCAATCAGCTCGAGGAGCACTAACGGTGACCGATCGGTCCCTGACTCTTTCCGCGCCGGCAAAGATTAACCTCTATCTGGGGGTTCATACCGAGCGCGACGCCCGCGGCTATCACAGAGTCGACTCCCTGATGGCAGCCGTCGGTCTTGCCGATACCGTGACGGTCACGCCGGCGCAGGTGCTGACCGTCCAGACGGTTCCGGCATCAGATTTTCCCATGCAAAAGAATACGGCGTATCGGGCTGCGGTTGCTATGGCCGAGCATTATGGTCGCGAGGCAAACATCTGCGTGACGATTGAGAAGCGCATTCCATTGTGCGCCGGCTTGGGCGGTCCCTCGACGGATGCGGCCGCGGTCATTGTCGCCTTGGCGGAGCTCTGGGGAATTGATCGCTCCGACCCCGCGCTCGACGACATTGCGCGGGGCATTGGTGCTGACGTCCCGTTCTTTTTGCACGCGAGCCTTGCGTTCTACGTAGGTGGGGGAGACGTGCTGGCAACTGAGTATCCCGCGCTGCCCGCAACGCCCGTCGTGTTGGTCAAGCCGCGCGAGGCAAGCGTTTCGACAATTGAAGCCTATCGACGTTTTGACGAGGCTCCGGTGCCTACAGACAAGCCCGGCGCGATAGCTTCTGCCTTGCATGCTGGTGATGCCGAGACGGCATATGCGCTCATCCATAACAACCTAGGTGTCATTTCCGCACAGATGGAGCCGCAGATTCAAATGGTTCTCGATTGGCTGCGTAAACAGGACGGCACCGTTGCTGTAGATGTGTGCGGATCGGGTGCCTGCTCATTTGCCATTTGCGACACCGCCGCCACGGCCGAAAGGCTTGCCGACGCTGCCCTGCAAAACGGCTGGTGGTCCTGCGCGACGGAGCTCATTCCCAACACGGTTCGCATCGAAGTGCCAAAGAAGTAAAAATTTCTCTAGCACACGACGGAAATCTTTGTTACTATAGTCGAGCTAACGGGTTGTGGCTCAGTTTGGTAGAGCACTGCGTTCGGGACGCAGGGGTCGCTGGTTCAAATCCAGTCAACCCGACCAGAGCATGAGGAGGGACTGCTTCTTGCGGTCCCTTTTTTTAGCTATTGTTGTGATACCGCGATACCCGCGGTATACTCATTCGAGCTTGTCTCGCTGTATTGTGGAGGTCTACATGTTTGGACTGAGGGCTCCTGAGCTCATCATTATTCTCGTCGTTGTCCTGATTATCTTCGGGCCCAAGAACTTGCCGAAGCTCGGCAAGTCCCTCGGCTCTACCGTCAAGAATATCCGCGAGGGTATGGAGGGCGACGATAAGGCCGAGACCAAGCAGGCCGAGGAGGTCGTGGTCGAGCAGTCCGAGGAGGACAAGGAGATCGCTGAGCTCGAGGCCAAGCTCGCTGCTGCCAAGAAGAAGCAGGCAGAGGACAGCGACGCGGACGCAGAGTAGTCCCATCCCTTTGGGGTGAGCACCTGACCGGCTTGCCCGCAGGCTAGCCGGTCTTTTTCGTTTTGTTGACAGTTGATTGTTTGATCAGAGTTGGGGAGATATCCGTATGGACGCAAGCCAGATCGTACTGACCGCTGAGGGCCGCCAGAAGCTCGTCGAGGAGCTCGCTTGGCGTGAGGGTGATTACGCCAAGGAGATCGTCGAGGACATCAAGGAAGCCCGCGCGTTCGGCGACCTTTCGGAGAACTCCGAGTACGATGCCGCTAAGGACAAGCAGGCCCAGAACGCCGCTCGTATTGCCGAGATCCAGGCCATCCTCGCCAACGCTCAGGTTGCTGCCACCACGGGCGATCTGACCGTCTCCATCGGTTCCACCGTTTCTCTGATTGATCCCAACGGTGAGGTCATGGAAGTCACGCTTGTCGGTACCACCGAGACCAACTCGCTCGAGCACAAGATCTCCAACGAGTCTCCGGTCGGTCACGCCATCATCGGTCACGGCGAGGGCGATTCCGTCGAGGTCGTTACGCCTTCCGGCAAGACTCGCGTCTACACCATCGCCAAGATCGCACGCTAGACCACGGTCCCGCGTAAAGGTATGTTTTCGCTCCCTGGGACCGAATCCTGGGGAGCGTTTTAGTTTGAGGAGCTAACTTATGGCAGAGAACCAGAACGCCGCCGATCAGGCATCGACGCTCAACGACGAGCGCGCCACCCGCCTGGCCAAGCGCGCCGCCCTGTTCGAGGCGGGCCAGAACCCCTATCCCGAGCACTCTGAGCTTGAGGACTACGTCGCCGATATCGAGGCTAAGTACGCCGAGCTTGCCGATGGCGAGGACACCGAGGACGTCGTGAAGATCGCCGGCCGCGTGGTCGCCAAGCGCGGTCAGGGCAAGATCATGTTCATCGTCGTGCGCGATGCGACTGCCGAGATTCAGCTGTTCTGCCGCATCAACGACATGGACGAGGCTGCCTGGAATACGCTCAAGTCCCTCGACCTGGGCGATATCTTGGGCGTGACCGGCGTGGTCGTGCGCACCCAGCGCGGCCAGCTTTCCGTTGCCCCTAAGAGCGCGACCCTGCTTGCCAAGGCCGTTCGTCCGCTGCCCGAGAAGTTCCACGGTCTTTCCGACAAGGAGACCCGCTATCGCCAGCGCTATGTCGACCTGATCGCCAACGACGACGTTCGCGAGACCTTCCGTAAGCGTTCGCAGATTCTCTCCACCTTCCGTCGCTTTATGGAGTCCGACGGCTACATGGAGGTCGAGACCCCCATCCTGCAGACCATCCAGGGCGGCGCTACTGCTAAGCCGTTCATTACCCACTTCAACGCGCTCGATCAGGAGTGCTACCTGCGTATTGCCACCGAGCTGCACCTCAAGCGCTGCATTGTCGGTGGTTTTGAGCGCGTGTTCGAGATCGGCCGCATCTTCCGTAACGAGGGCATGGACCTTACCCACAACCCCGAGTTCACCACGATGGAGGCCTACCGTGCCTTCTCCGACCTCGAGGGCATGAAGGCGCTCGCCCAGGGTGTCATTAAGGCGGCTAACAAGGCCATCGGCAACCCCGAGGTCATCGAGTACCAGGGCCAGACCATCGACCTTTCTGGTGAGTGGGCCAGCCGTCCCATGACCGACATCGTCTCCGACGTGCTCGGCAAGCAGGTCACCATCGATACTCCGGTCGAGGAGCTTGCTGCCGCCGCGCGCGAGAAGGGCCTGGAGATTAAGCCCGAGTGGACCGCCGGCAAGATTATCGCCGAGATCTACGATGAGCTGGGCGAAGACACCATCGTCAACCCCACGTTCGTGTGCGATTACCCCATCGAGGTCAGCCCGCTTGCCAAGCGCTTTGAGGACGACCCGCGCCTGACGCACCGCTTTGAGCTGGTTATTGCCGGCCACGAGTACGCCAACGCGTTCTCCGAGCTCAACGACCCGGTCGACCAGGCCGAGCGCTTTGCTGCCCAGATGGCCGAGAAGGCCGGCGGCGACGATGAGGCCATGGAGTATGACGAGGACTACGTGCGCGCCCTCGAGTACGGTATGCCTCCCGCGGGCGGCATCGGCATCGGCATCGACCGCGTGGTCATGCTGCTCACCAACCAGGCTTCCATCCGCGACGTGCTGCTGTTCCCGCACATGAAGCCCGAGAAGGGTTTCCAGTCCGGTGCCGCTGCCGCCAAGGCTGCAGAGGCCGGCAACGCCGCGAGCCCGTTCGTTACGTCGCTTAAGCCCACGCTCGATTACTCCAAGATCGCCGTTGAGCCGCTGTTTGAGGAGTTCGTCGACTTTGATACCTTCTCCAAGAGCGATTTCCGCGCTGTGAAGGTCAAGGCATGCGAGGCCGTCAAGAAGTCCAAGAAGCTGCTGAACTTTACGCTCGATGACGGTACCGGTACCGACCGCACCATCCTCTCCGGTATTCACGATTATTACGAGCCCGAGGACCTGGTCGGCAAGACCCTGCTCGCCATCACCAACCTGCCTCCGCGCAAGATGATGGGTATCCCCAGCTGCGGCATGCTCATCAGCGCCATCCACGAGGAGGAGGGCGAGGAGCGCCTCAACCTGATCCAGCTCGACGCTTCCATCCCTGCCGGCGCAAAGATGTACTAAGTAGTTACGCGGTTCTACGAACCGCGTAACGGCTCGACGCTGCGCGGGCCGCATTTGGACAATCTGACGTTCAACTTCAAGGGCGCGACCAGAAGGTCAGCGCCCTTTCGTTTCACGTCACCTTGTCTCAAATGCAGCCCGCTCGCTGACTTATGCTCAACCTGCGGCGCCATTTTGTTTGAAGGCACCTTGCTCACTCTGGCGGGCTTTCGCTGTCCGTCCTCTACCTGTGGCGTTGCCCTGGTTGGCACTTAGGGACGTTCCTCTTGTGCCGGCACTTGGGGACGGTCCTAGCCGCCTGGGGTCTACCGGTGCATTGGGGGTTTACGCCTTCCATGCATGACAGTCGTCTCTTTTATGTTTCCTTTAGCCGTCGCTGCCTAGGATGGGAGTTAGTCGGCAGGAAGGGAGCGTCTATATGGACGACGCGAGCGAGCGTGCAATCGAAGAGGACATGCTCGATCAGTTCAACTACTTTGATGATGAGGACGAGGAATTGATCGACCGTCGCGAGCCGGCGGCGCTCGATACTTTCGACCTTGTTGATGAAGAGCCCGACGAGGACGAGGTCGGATCAGCGGAGCCCCCACAGTCTTCGCGCCTTGACTCGCTGCTTTCGAGAGCCCCCATGCACCACGGTGTTCGTGCCGGCGCACTCCATATGAAAACTGACTGGCACCAGATCGTGACGGCAGGCGATGAGCTTGCCGTCGATGCGCCGCTCACCGATAAGTCATCCATCATCTGCCGCACCGGTATGCTTATGCTCGCGAGCGGAACGGGTGCCTGGCGTGTACGCGATACCATGAATCGCGTTGCCGCCGTACTCGGTGTCACCGTCCACGTTGACTTAAGTCTTCTGTCGTTTGAGTGCACCTGCATCGAAGATGGCCACTGCTTTAACGAGGTTGTCAGCCTGCCCACAACGGGAGTCAATACCCATCGCATTTGGATGATGGAGAGCTTCCTAAAGGAAATCGAGACGTATGGGCGCCGGTTTACCGTGCACGAATACCACGAGATGCTCAAGACCGTTGAGAGTTCAAAACCCGATTACTCTCCCTGGCAACAGGGCCTTGCGGCAGCTTGTGCTTGCGGCGCCTTCGTCTTTTTGCTCGGCGGCGGCCCTATCGAGATGGCCTGCGCATTCGTAGGCGCTGGTGTTGGCAACTTTGCTCGCTCTCATATTCTCAAGCAGGGTCTTGGCCAGTTTAGCGCGCTGACGATTGGCGTTGCGCTCGCTTGCGTTTCGTATCTGCTGACATTGCTCGGCC
Source organism: Collinsella sp. AM16-21 (assembly GCF_003471905.1). NCBI lineage: Bacteria > Bacillati > Actinomycetota > Coriobacteriia > Coriobacteriales > Coriobacteriaceae > Collinsella > Collinsella sp. AM16-21. The sequence continues at coordinate 294,946 of NZ_QRKJ01000001.1, read as the reverse complement.
TTGGCCAGGTCGTACCGGGGGCAATGTCGCACCAAGAAGGCTATATCGGCGCCATGCTCTTTGTGATTCCCGGCTTTCCCCTCATTACGGCAGGCCTCGACATCGCTAAGCTCGATATGCGAAGCGGCATTGAGCGTCTTTCGTATGCCGTGTCGATTATTGTGATGGCGACCCTTGTGGGCTGGATGGTTGCCGAGTGTGTGGGGCTGGCACCGGATGATTTTGCCCCGCTCGGCCTTTCGCCGCTTGCCCTTACGCTCCTGCGCGTGGTGATGAGCTTTGTTGGCGTATTCGGCTTCTCGGTGATGTTCAACAGCCCGGTAAAGATGGCCGCGGCAGCTGGGCTGATCGGCGCCGTGTCCAATACCTTGCGTCTGACCCTTGTTGATGCGTCGGCGCTGTTTCCCTTCCTGGGTCTGAGCTTAGGTATGCCTCCCGAGGCGGCAGCGTTTATCGGTGCGCTGGTATCGGGCCTGCTCGCGAGCTTAGCCGAAATCAAGCTCACCTACCCACGTATCGCCCTCACGGTGCCATCGATTGTCATTATGGTGCCGGGCTTGTATCTGTATCGCTCGATGTATTACATGTGCACCTTCGACACGGTCAATATGCTCGGCTGGTTTGTGCGTGCAGTGCTCATTGTGGCGTTTCTGCCCGTTGGCCTGGGCGTGGCGAGAACCCTCACCGACTCTCGCTGGCGCCACACCAGCTAATTGGTGCAAATGAAACTGATCCGCAAAACATGAACGTGGATAATCTCCCGTTTTTGGCCTGTTTACGGGCTCAAAACGGGAGATTATCCACGCTCGTGGAATGGGTGTCCGAAAATCCACGCTCGTTGGGCCGATGCAGAGGCACCTGGCAATTCCTTTTTTGTAGACGTTGTCGCGCGGCTACGGGCAGGAAAGGTCCCAACGGTTAACATATACTCCATATGGGTAAAGAGACCAAAGCGCCGCCACGAGTGGCGCTTTGCGTTTGAAAAACTAGCTCGTCTAAGAGGAACTAGCATGTTAGACCGTTTTACCGATCGCGCGCGCAAGGTCATGTCCATGGCCAAGCAAGAGGCGCTCGATCTGCACTCAAATAAGGTGGGCACCGAGCACCTGCTGCTCGCGCTCGCTAAGGAGGACGAGGGTATTGCCGCCGAGGCACTGCGCTCGCTCGATATCTCCTACGATGACATCATGGATACCCTCAAAGAGGTCCAGACCACGGTTCCCGAGCCCAGCGAGGAGACCGAGGCTGCCAAGCTCGCCTTTACGCCGCTCGTCATCAGCGTGATGGAGCGCTCCTTCCGCGTGGCACGCGAGAACAACCAGACCTACGTTTCGACCGAGCACTTGCTCATCGGCATCGTCGAAGAGGGCAACGGCATGGCCATGGACATCCTCATGCGCCTGGGTGTGTCGTCCGCCTCCATCAAAAAGGCTATCGAGAAACTCACCGCCAAGGACCAGGATAAGAAGCGCCCGCTCGCTGGCGCCGGTGCTGGTCGTCCCGGTACGGGTCTGCCGTTCTTTAGCGGCTCGGATGCCTCCCAGCAAAAGGGGAGCGGCACCGATACACTTAAGCAGTTCGCGACCAACCTTACGCAGAAGGCGCGCGACGGCGAACTCGATCCGGTGATCGGCCGCGAAAAGGAAGTCCAGCGTATGATGGAGATCCTTTCGCGCCGCACCAAGAACAACCCGCTTATCCTGGGCGATCCCGGCGTGGGCAAAACGGCCATCGTCGAGGGCCTGGCGCAGCAGATTGCTGCTGGCAATGTGCCCGAGAATCTTATGAACCAGAATATCTGGACGCTCGATCTGCCGGGTCTTGTCGCGGGTGCCAAGTATCGCGGTGAGTTTGAGGAGCGCCTCAAGAACGTGATCCAGGAGGCGACCGAAGCCGACGACGTCATCTTGTTTATCGACGAGATGCACACCATCATCGGTGCCGGTTCTGCCGAGGGATCCATCGATGCAAGCTCCATGCTCAAGCCCGTGCTCGCGCGTGGTGCCTTCCAGATTATCGGCGCTACCACGGCCGAGGAATTCCGCAAGTACCTCACCAAGGACCCGGCCTTCGAGCGTCGCTTCCAGACCATCGATGTCGAGGAGCCGAGCGTCGAGGACACGGTCAAGATCCTGACTGCGCTCAAGCCGCGCTACGAGGAGCACCACCACGTGCGTTACACGCAGGGTGCCATCGAGGCCGCTGCGAACCTCTCCAACCGCTACATTCAGGATCGCTTCCTGCCCGATAAGGCCATCGACCTCATTGACGAGGCCGGTGCCCGCGCTCGCATCGCCGCGAATCGCGCACCCGAGCCGGTGCGCGAGGCCGAGCATCGCATCGAGGAACTCAAGGCTGCCGCACAGGAGGCTACCGAGAGCGACGACATGAACAAGGCCGCCGAGATCACCGAGCAGCAGAAGGCTGCCGAGATTGAACTCGCCGAGGCCAAGGCTGCCTGGACCGCCGAGCTCGACGCCAGCCCGCTCACCATCGACGTGAGTCAGATCGCCGACATCGTGTCCGTGACTTCGGGCGTGCCGGTGTCCTCGCTCACCGAGAGCGAGAGCCGTCGCCTGCTGCAGACCGAAAGCGTGCTCAAGACCCGCATCATCGGCCAGGACGAGGCTGTCGAGGCCGTTGCCAAGGCCGTGCGCCGCAGCCGCTCGCCGCTTAAGGACCCGCGTCGCCCCGGCGGCAGCTTTATCTTCCTGGGCCCCACCGGCACGGGCAAGACCGAGCTCGCCAAGACGCTCGCCGAGTATCTCTTTGGCAGCAAGGACGCGCTTATCAGCTTCGATATGTCGGAGTTTGGCAGTGAGTTCGAGGTCTCTAAGCTCATCGGTAGCCCTCCGGGCTATGTGGGCCACGACGAGGGCGGCCAGCTCACCAAGGCCGTTCGCCGTCATCCGTACTCGGTCGTGCTGTTCGACGAGATCGAGAAGGCGCACCCCGACATCTTCAATATCCTGCTGCAGGTGCTGGAGGAGGGCCGCCTGACCGATAGTCAGGGCAAGACGGTCGACTTCCGCAACACCGTGATCATCATGACGTCCAACGTGGGCGCCCGCGAGATCGCGCAGGATGCGAGCGTCGGCTTTGGCACCACCGGCGAGCAGGGTCTCACCTCGAGTGAGATCCGCGGCCGTGCGATGGGCGAGCTCAAGCGCCTGTTCCGCCCCGAGCTGCTTAACCGTATCGACGATATTGTGGTGTTCCAGAAGCTCTCGGGCGAGAACCTGACTAAGATTGCGCACCTGCTGGTGGACGATCTGCGTCAGCGTTTGATTGCCAACGGCATGAACGTCAAGCTCACCGATGCGGCCTATGACAAGATCGTGGCCGAGGGTACCGACCTCACCAATGGCGCGCGTCCTCTGCGTCGTGCCATCCAAAAGCTCATCGAGGATCCGCTGTCCGAGGAGCTGCTGGCCGGCGAGTGGGGCGAGGGCGATACCGTCCTGTGCGACGTGGCCGATGGCAAGTTTGTCTTTAGCCACGGCACGGGCGAGATCCCAGCACCGCGTCCGGCAGGTACGCTCGGTGGCGATACCACCCCGGCGGCACCGCACACCGGCAACGCCGCGCCCGTGAGCAGTGGCGTGAGCTCGGGCCCCGGTGGCATGATGCAAGCCGGCTCTGGTGCGCTGTAGGGATTGAACATACCTTGTATAACGGGGGCGTTTCCGATAAGGAAGCGCCCTCATTTCTATTGAAATGCGCTTCAATCTGCCGTGCTATACTAAAATCGAGATATAGTATAGCAAAGGAGCTGATATGCCTACGTCAATACTCGACACGCGGCCAGTTCAGATGAACGTGCGTATAGATCGCCAGCTCAAAGAGGCGGGAGACGCCGTCCTGACTCATATTGGCATGACGCCGTCACAAGCCGTTCGGACACTTTGGGAGTATCTGGTCGTTAACGGACGCATGCCCTCGAAGGGAGACGCGGCGGCTCCGGTTTCTGACGGAGTGGAGCCCCGGCGCATGGAGTCAAGGGCCGCGCAAGGCAGCCATATCGTTCGCGATTCGTGCCTCAAATACGGCATCCCCATCCCTGAGTTCTCGGGAGACTATGACGACCTCTATGAGGAGGCCATGGCGGAGCGCTATCCCGAGTGGGTGGAACTATGAGCACAGAAGGCGTCCTCAAGCTGTTAATCGATACCAACGTATGGATGGATTATTTTTCTGGCAGGTCCGACCGTACGGCAAATGTCGTCCATCTGATCGAGATTGCCGACGCCTCGGAGCGGATTGCCCTGTTTGCCTCGTCGCTTTCGGTCAAAGACGTTTCATATCTTGTCTCGGCGGCAATCAAGCAGGAGTGCCGAAGAAAGACTGGCTCACTGAGCGATAACGCCATTGCGGCGGCAGACGAAACGGCCTGGGCATGCGTTCGACAGATGCGCGAGCTAGCCCTCATCGCCCCGGTCGGTGCAGACGAGGTCTTCGACTCCTTTGTGTTCAAGTACCACCACAATGACTTTGAGGACGACCTGATGCTGGGCGTCGCCAATCGCATTGATGCCGATTACGTCGTGACGGAGGACAAGAATCTTATTAAACATACCAATGGTGTATGCATTAATGTTCAACAGGCGTTGAGGTTGGTTGGGGGGTCCAACGTTCCCTCTGCACGGCCCGTCTAGCTTGCTTTACCTTGATAAAGTGGCGTTTCCTCACCGTTAGCCGATGATGCAAGGGCGCTCGGCGTTTTCGACTGGTTTATGCACGCAAAGTCTGGGAATATACAAGTCGCATATCTTACTGTCTAACCAGTTGCGCCAAGGAGGCACCATGGACTACAAGATTACCGGCTACGAGCCCGCTCAGCTGTTCCATTTCTTTGAGGAGGTCAGCGCGATCCCCCGTGGGTCTGGCAACGAGAAGGGCATCAGCGATTTCCTGGTTGCGTTTGCCAAGGAGCGCGGCCTCGACGTGTATCAGGACGAGGTCTACAACGTCATCATTCGCAAGCCCGCATCTGCCGGTGCCGAGAATGCCCCGACCGTGATGCTACAGGGCCACATCGATATGGTGTGCGACAAGTTGGGCTCCGTTGAGCACGACTTTACGACCGACGGTATCGACCTGGTCGTCAAGGACGGCGTCCTCACCGCTAACGGCACCACCCTGGGCGCCGACAACGGTATCGCCGTCGCGCTTATGCTTACCGTGCTCAACGATGATTCGATTGTCCATCCGGCCCTCGAGTGCGTATTCACCACCGACGAGGAGACTGGCCTGGTCGGCGCCGAGACGCTCGACAAGTCCCAGATTAGCGCCCGCACCATGATTAACCTTGACTCCGAGGAAGAGGGCGTTGCCACCGTCAGCTGCGCCGGCGGCGTCGTCGTTACCTACACCTGCCCGATCGCGCGCGAGCACAAGACCGGTAGCGCCCTCACGCTCGACATCTCCGGCCTGCTGGGCGGTCACTCCGGCAGCGATATCAACCTGGAGCGCGGCAACGGCAACCTTATCATGGCCCGCATCATCGACCGCCTGATGGTTGCCGGTGAGCCCGCCATCGTCAGCTTCAACGGCGGCACCAAGGACAACGCCATCAATCGTGAGTGCAAGGCTGTTCTGGTCTACGCCGACCACGCTGCCGCCGAGGCCGCGGCCGAGATCGCCCGTGGCATCATCGCCGACGTTACCGCCGAGCTCGAGGTCTTCGACCCCGGCTTTACCTGCACTGTCGAGATCGCCGACAACGCCGAGGTCGAGGCCATGGACGAGAAGTCCGCGCTTGCCCTCATCCGCGCTCTGCGTCTTGCCCCCAATGGTGTGATTCGCCGCAACGTCGCCACCGACGGCTCAGTCGAGGTTTCCTCCAACATCGGCGTGGTCGCCACTTCCGATGATCAGGTCAAGATTATGCTGTCCCCGCGCTCCTCGATCACCTCGCTGCAGAACGAGTTCAAGGACCGCCTGCAGACGCTTGCCGATGTCCTGGGCTTCGACGCCAAGTTTGAGTTCGAGTATCCCGGCTGGAGCTATGCCGAGCATTCGCCGGTCCGCGACGTCTTTGTCGAGAGCTATCGCGAGCTATTTGGCTCCGAGCTGCGCATCGAGTCCATTCACGCCGGCCTTGAGTGCGGCCTGTTTGCCGAGGCCCTGCACGGCCTGGACGCCATCGCCGTGGGCCCGACGCTCTCCGATGTCCACACCCCGGACGAGAGCATGGAGCTCGCTTCTGCCGAGCGCTTCTACGAGCTGCTCATCGACGTCCTCAAGCGCCTCGCTGCGTAAAGGTTGCGCTAGCGGCAGTCCGAGCCACGTGCTGGCGGATTGCAAATGACATTACGAGAGGGGGCATCCGAACTTTTGCGACGGGTGCCCCCTCTCTTCTTTTAAAAAATGGGAAATTGATTGGCGTCTAGCCCATATCCGCCCTGATGAGGTCGAGGGTTCGCTGGCAGTTTTCGCGGACGGGGCCGAGCATATGCTCGCGCAGGTCCGCCATGCCGGGCAGGTCGGCGTATTCGTCCATGACCTCTTCCATGCAAATGGGTACCTCGTAGGCGAGGTCCATCATGGTCGCAAAGCAAAACTTCTCGGATAGCCCGGCATCGGTGAGCGCCGTCTCCAGCGCGGGGTCGCCCATACCGTGGTATCGGCGGATAGCACCTGGACCGATGCGCCCCACACGATTTTCGCCGCCAACGCTCATAGCAAGGCGTGCCCGACGTCGCATGCGCTCATACGCCAAGCCCGATGCGACATCGTACATGGGTGCGAGTGCCGCGTTTGTGCCTTTGCCTAGGATGAGCGAGTAGTTTTTAGCGTGTGCGTCAGGCGCTCCGATAATGGCGTTATAGAACAACATATAGGTAAAAAGCACAAGATTCATGTGGTGGGGGACTGTGTTAATCAGTCGTTCTTGGATGTCTCGTGTAGTCGGTCCTCCGTCGGCGGTGTATTTCTGGCCTGGCAATACACCGAGCGCCTGGCAAAAGTCCTCCTGATGCAGCCTTTCGATACTTCCGCTGCTAGTGACCATTCTGTCGTACCGTTCAACGACGAGCGCGGCTTCATCTTCAAATGTGCAATAGGAGACGTTGGCAGTTGGAACGCCAACACGCCGAGCCGTTTTCATGCAGACGAATTCGTTTAAGGCCTGATGTTTGAACCCAACGACACCATTTTTGAAGATATGGGTAGTGGGGGATGACCCTAGACATTCGCACCATTGGCCATCATGCCAAGCTAGTGCAAATTTGCCTTGGTTGCCGCCCAGGGACCAGCTTTCGTTGGAGCCCATCCATGTCTCTCTTTCGTCATCGCGAATTGCTTTGAGCTTGTGAGCGATTTGAGAATCGGTAAGCGGGCGGTATGCCGAGACCCTGCCGCGGGCGGCGCCTAATTGATCGGTTCGACAAAACTGAACGGCCCCCGCGCAGTCAAGACCGATATGGCACAAGAGGGCGACGGGGTTGTTGGATGCAACGTCATGCTCGGCGGCAATAGCGCGACGCTGCTCTTGACTGTCGGGCAAAAGGCCAAATAGGAACGGGCGGACGATGTTATGGCCATACGTGCGATTGGAAAGCGGCATTGTTAGCGATAGCGGTGCCCCGCGATAGGTTGGGACGTATACAAAGCTGCAGAGTCCATGCTCGTCTTGCCGGAGAGTGCCTGCGATTTCGCCACAAATGAGGGTCGCAAGCTCTATCTCTGCCATTTATTTCACAACCTTACAGCCAAAGGAGAGGTCTGAAGTGCCGGAAAGGCCTTGCTCGGCTGCGATTTGGGCCAGCAAGGCACCATAGGAAGATGGCGTTCCTTGTCGGGCGGGTCGTCTGCCTACACTTGGCTTGGGCAGGGCATTCGAGTTCGCGATAGGGAGGTCCGCTATCGTCGTCGGATGTTTAAAGGGTGATGCGATTGGGTCGTTATCGCTTTGCACAAAGAGACTTATGCCGAGTGCGTTAAAGACGGTCAGTAACTTGTCGAGCCGAATGCCCGTGGCGTCGCCCAGCTCGAGCGATGCGAGCAGGCGCTCCGAAACACCGGCTTTTTTAGCGAGGGTCGCACGAGTGATCCCCTGTGCCTTGCGCGCTTGGCGCACGTAGATGCCAGCTTGACGCGGCGTGGTGATGGGAAGGGTATCCATGGCGATCTCCTAACGTGCAGACTTTTGCATATCAGTATGACATGCAAAAGTCTGCACGAAAAGGCAATATGCAAAACTCTGCATGAGGCCTTGTACTGGCGTTGAGTTTTGAGCGATTGTGTTTGGCGTCACAGCGCCAAAATCCCCAGATGCTCAAGCAGAATCTTGAGGCCGATGAGAATGAGCACGACGCCGCCCACGATGGTGGCAGGCTTTTCGTAGCGCGCGCCAAAGGTGTGGCCGATCGCTACGCCGGCGACGGAAAAGATAAACGTTGTGACGCCGATAAGCGATACAGCGGGAACGATGTCAACCGAGAGCGCCGCAAATGAGATGCCTACGGCTAGGGCGTCGATTGAGGTGGCGATGGCGAGGATCAGGTACTCGCCCAGGTCAATCTTTTCGGCATCCTTGTCGTCGCCTTCATCCTCGTCCTCGGTAAAGGCTTCCCACAGCATCTTGCCGCCGATAAAGGCCAAAAGGACAAAGGCGATCCAGTGGTCGATGGGCCCGATGATGCCCATGAATTGACTGCCGAGCGCCCATCCGATTACGGGCATGCCGGCCTGAAAGCCGCCAAAGAACAGGCCGAGCACCACGGCGACTTTAAGGTTGATCTTCTTCATGCCAAGGCCCTTGCAGATGGAAACGGCAAAGGCGTCCATCGAAAGGCCAATGGCAAGCAGCGCGAGCTCTGCGAGTCCCATAGTCTGGCTCCCTCTCTGCGGGCGGGCCCGCGTGTACCTCTTGGGGGAGCAACAAAAAAGACCCGTGGCGTATGCGTTGCGCGCACAGCCACGAGTCTCGTTCATTAAGGCAAGCCAGGCCGCATCGGCCAGTGTGTTGACTTACCGCGCCACCGGAGGCGAACCCGGTCACGCGACTACTCCCTCATATATGTGAATCCCGATGCTACCACATAAGCAGCTCATTTGGGTTGGGGCTCTTTTGACTACCCCAGCGGTGTTCGCTCATTCTGTAAGCATCGGATTTCGCAAGCGCCGCAGGGACAAACCGTGAGAAACTATTTAGCGTTTATGGAGCGTATACGATGGGAGCGATGCCTTGGATAAGAACGAGCTGCAAAAGCGTATGGAGCAGGCCATTCGCCTGACGGCACCTGGCCAGCCGATCCGCACCGCCCTCGACATGATCATTGCCGGTCACCTGGGTGCCCTTATCTGCGTCGGCGACACCGAAAACGTGCTCGCTGCCGGTAACGACGGCTTCCCGCTCAACATTTCGTTTACCTCGAACCGCCTGTTCGAGCTTTCCAAGATGGACGGCGCCATCGTCATCGATGGCGACCTCACCCAGATCCTGCGCGCCAACTTTCACCTCAATCCCGATCCCTCGCTCGCCACGAGTGAGACGGGCATGCGTCACCGTACTGCCGCTCGCATGTCGGTGCTCACCGATGCCATCGTGATCTCGGTTTCGGCTCGTCGTGCCGTCGTCAACGTGTACGTTCACGGCAAGAGCTACGAGATCCAGCCCGTCACCACCATCATGAGCTCGGTCAACCAGCTCGTCGCCACGCTCCAGACTACCCGTCAGTCGCTCGACCGCTCCTTGCTGCGCCTGACGGCCCTTGAGCTCGACGACTACGTCACGCTCGCCGACATCACCGGCATCTTCTCGAGTTTCGAGATCATGCAACAGGCAAAGACCGAGCTTAAGGATTGCATCGTCAAGCTGGGCAACCAGGGCAAGCTCGTGCAGATGCAGCTCGAGCAGCTCGCGGGCTCCAGCATGGATACCGAATACGACTTGATGATCCGCGACTACGCGAGCGATTCTTCCGAGGCAAACGCCGAGAAGATCCGCGCCAACCTGAGCCGTATGACGCCCAAGGACCTATCCGACCCGCAGCATGTGGCGGCGGTTCTGGGTTACGACGACCTGGACGAGGACTCCGTTATGACACCTCTGGGCCTGCGTACGCTTTCGCGCGTGTCTGTCGTGCGCGACGGCGTGGCCGAGAAGATCGTCGACGAGTATGGCTCGCTGCAGGAGCTCATGGACGACATCAGCGAGGATCCGGAGCGCCTGGGCGACTTTGGCGTCAACAACCCTGCCATTCTTGCGGACTCCTTGTACCGCATGAAGGGCACCAAACAGGGGAACGCATAATGGCGCCCGTATGCGCCGTGGTCGTTGCCGGTGGCAGCGGCCAGCGCTTTGGTAACCCCGGTGGCAAGCAGCTCGTCAATGTAGCGGGCCGTCCGCTTATGAGCTGGTCCATCCGCGCATTTGATCGTAGCGATAAGGTCGGCCACATCGTCGTGGTTTGCCCTGTCGAGCGTCGTGCCGAGATGCGCCGCCTGGCTATCGACCCGTTTGACTATGACACGCCCATCAGCTTTGCCGATGCCGGCGATACCCGCCAGGATTCCACTCGCGCCGGCGTGCACGCGGTGCCGGCGGGCTTTGAATACGTCGCCATTCACGATGGCGCTCGTCCGCTCATTACGACCGAGGCCATCGACCACGCTATCGACGTGCTCGTGAGCGCCCGCGCCCTCGATGGTGTCGTGTGCGGCCAGCCCGCGATCGACACGCTCAAGATTGTCGATGGCGACAACATCGTCGAGACGCCGCCGCGCGAGCTGTATTGGGCCGCGCAGACGCCGCAGATCTTTAGCGTCGATGCTATGAAGCGCGCTCATTCCGAGGCAATTGCCGAGGGCTTTATCGGCACCGATGATTCGTCGCTGGTCGAGCGCATTGGTGGGCGCGTCCGCTGCGTCCAGAGCCCGCGCGACAACCTTAAGGTGACGGTGCCCGAGGACCTGCGTCCCGTAACCGCGATTCTGCTCGGTCGCATGGCCGAGGGAGAGGACCTTCCCCATGTTCAGTAACCTGCGCATCGGCCATGGCTACGACGTTCACCGTCTGGTGGAGGGGCGTCGATGTATCATCGGCGGTGTCGACATTCCCTACGAGCGCGGCCTGCTGGGCCACTCGGATGCCGATGTGCTCGCGCACGCCTTGGCCGACGCCATTCTGGGAGCCTGCCGCGGGGGAGACATCGGCAAGCTATTCCCCGACACCGATCCCGCCTACGAGGGTGCCGATTCGATGGTGCTGCTCGCTCGCGTGATGGACTATGCGCGCGAGCTGGGCTTCGAGTTTGTCGATGCCGATTGCACCATTGCCTGTCAGCAGCCCAAGATCACTCCGCACCGCGATGCCATGCGCGCCAACCTTGCCCATGCCCTGGGCGTTGACGTCGAAAACGTGGGCGTCGCCGCCACTACGACCGAAAAGCTCGGTTGGGAAGGCCAGGGCGAGGGAATCGGTGCCTGGGCCGTCTGCCTGCTACAGAAAACCGTTAAGGAGTAACGAATGCGTATCTACAACAGCGCTACCCATAAAAAGGAAGAGTTCCAGCCCATCGAGTCCGGCAAGGTCCGCATGTACGTGTGCGGCCCCACGGTCTACGACAACATCCACATCGGCAATGCCCGCACGTTCATCAGCTTTGACGTGATTCGCCGCTGGCTCATCGCGAGCGGCTACGAGGTCACGTTCGCCCAGAACCTCACCGATGTCGATGACAAGATCATCAAGCGCGCCAACGAGCAGGGCCGAACGGCCGCCGAGGTCGCGACGGAGTTCTCCGACAAGTTCATCGGCGTCATGCGCGCCGCCAACGTGCTCGATCCCGATGTGCGCCCCCGCGCCACCAAGGAGATCGGCCCCATGATCGCTATGATCAAGACGCTTATCGAGCAGGGCCATGCCTACGCCGCCGATAACGGCGACGTGTACTTTGCCGTGCGCAGCGATCCCAACTATGGTCAGGTTTCGGGCCGCAACATCGACGATCTGATGGTTGGCGCGCGCATCGAGGAGAACGAGGACAAGAACGACCCGCTCGACTTTGCCCTGTGGAAGGCCGCCAAGCCCGGCGAGCCCAGCTGGCCGAGCCCCTGGGGCGAAGGCCGTCCCGGTTGGCACACCGAGTGCGCCGCCATGGTGCATCGCTACCTGGGCACCCCGATCGACATCCACGGCGGCGGCTCCGACCTTGCCTTCCCGCATCACGAGAACGAGTGTGCCCAGGCCACCTGCGCCTGGCACCAGGGTTTCTCCAACACCTGGATGCACACGGGCATGCTGCTGGTAGACGGCGAGAAGATGTCCAAGTCGCTCGGAAACTTCTTTACGCTGGCCGAGGTGCTCGAACAGCACTCTGCTGCGGCCCTGCGCCTGCTGATGCTGCAGACGAGCTATCGCTCGCCGCTCGACTTTTCTTGGGAGCGCCTGGAGGGTGCCGAGAACTCGCTTACGCGTATCGCCGGTACGGTCGAGAACCTGCGCTGGGCCGCGAACCATGCGGCGGCCGATGCCGATGAGGCAGCATCTGAGGCGTTTGCCGCCAAGGCCGCCGAGACCCGTGCCGCCTTTAAGGAGTGCATGGACGACGACTTTAACACTGCCGGTGCCATGGGTGCTGTCTTTGGCTTTGTGACCGAGTGCAACCAGTACCTGGAGCAGGCGGGCGACGCTGCCGACAAGGCCGCCGCGCTTGCCGCCGCCGATACGCTGGTCGAGCTGCTCGATACGTTTGGCGTTGTGCTTCCCGAGCCCAAAGTCGAGCTGCCGCTTGGCCTGCTGGGCGTTGCCGCCGGTTTGGTTGCCTACATTGGTGACGACGTGGATGAGGCCGCTGCCAAGATTCTCGAGGCTCGCGCCGATGCCCGTGCCGCCAAGAACTGGGATCTGGCAGACGCCATCCGCGACCAGCTCAAGGACTTGGGTCTGACGATTGAAGATACGGCCGCCGGCACTCGTATTAAGACTCTCTAATCCCTGCGGGTTTTCCAAGCACCCGACCGCCCGAGCCACGGCACCTTGCCTTTCAATCGTCGGGCATGACCTCAAGGTCTATGCCCTTCTCTTTCAAGGCAATCTGCCGCACCTCGGGCGGTCGGTCTATTTGTTTCGTTTGATAGTTGTATTTAGGAGGTCGCTTTATGGCCGACAATCGCAAGTGTGCGCCTCGTGGTGGCAAACAGGCTGCTTCTGGCTCGCGCCCGATTCGCCGCAATGACCGCGCTGCCGCTTCCAAGGACCAGCGCGAGCGCTCCCAAGCCCAGGCTGCGCGTTCGCAGCGAGATCGCAACCGCGACAACATTCAGGTCCCCAAGGGCGAGTTTATCGAAGGTCGTCGTGCTGCCGCCGAGGCGCTGCGCACTGGTTTTCCCATCAAGTGCGCGCTCATCGCCGAGGGCGGGGAGCGCGATGCCGCCTTGTCGCGCCTGGTCGATGACCTCAACGCCGCGGGTGCCCGCATTAAGTATGTGCCGCGCGCGCAGCTCGATGCGCTGTCGAGCCATGGCGCTCACCAGGGCATTGCGCTCGAGGTGGGTAATTTCCCCTATGCTGATGTCGCCGATATCCTCGATCGCGCGGGTGACGGACCGGCGCTCGTCGTCGTGCTCGACCATGTGACCGACGATGGCAACTTTGGTGCGATCGTGCGCTCCGCCGAGGTCGTGGGCGCGGCGGGCGTCATCATTGCAAACAAGCGCGCCGCCGGTGTGACCGTGGGCAGCTACAAAACCTCTGCTGGTGCCGTCATGCACCTGCCCATCGCGCAGGTTCCCAATATCGCCCGAGCGCTTGACGACCTCAAGGCCGCCGGCTTTTGGGTGAGCGGTGCTTCCGAGCACGCCAAGGGCAGCTGCTGGGATGCTCCCTTTGAGGGCCGCGTTGCGCTCGTCATGGGCTCCGAGGGCGACGGCATCTCGCGCCTGGTGCTCGAGAAATGCGACTTTTTGACCAAGCTTCCCCAGCGCGGCATGACCGAGAGTCTCAATGTGGCCCAGGCGACCACCGCGCTGTGCTTTGAGTGGCTGCGCCGCAATGCCGGCGAGCTCATGGGGGAGGAGTAGCGCATGTCCAAGAAGAACCGCGCCAAGTCCAAGGCCAAGCGCTTTGGCGAGGGCTCGGCCAAGCCAATTGTTTCGGCCGCGACCTATGGCGTGGGCGGCAATGCGTTTGCGCAGGCTATCGCCGACCCGGTCTCGACGGTGCACTCCAATAAGCCCGAGCTGCTGGTGGTCGACGGCTACAACGTGATTCACTGCACGCCGCGCTACGAAAAGCTCGTCTACGACCATTCCGACGATCCATATTCCAGCGACGTCCACGATATGGCTCGTACTGCGCTTATCAACGATGTCGCGGCGTTTGCCCAGGGCCGTTACGAGGCCGTGATCGTGTTCGACGGCGCGGGCAACATCTCCAACGAGCGCCCCAACCTACCGGCCCGCGGCGTGCGCATCGAGTTCTCGCCGACGGGCGTCTCTGCCGATACCGTGGTGCAGAAGCTCTGCATCGAGGCGCGTGAGGAAGGCCGCGCGTGCTCCGTGGTATCGAGTGACGGCACAATACAGGCCGTCGTCATGGGCAAGGGCGTCACGCGCATCTCGAGCCGTATGCTGGTGGACGAGATCAAACAGATCGACAACGACGTTCACGAGGCAGAGGAAGCTCCGCAGATCAAGATGACTCTGGGCAGCCGCCTGAGTCCCGATGCCCTGGCCAAGCTCAAGGCCCTGCGCGGACGGTAGGGGATTATCCATAGAGACCCGTTTTCCAATTGGCCGGCCCGTTGATTTGTAATCAATGGACTGTGGGTTGCCGTCGCCAAAACGAATAGTTTTTTGTTTTGGCGAACGGATAAAACTATTCGTTCTGACGAATAGTTTTGAGATGTGGTCGGTCAAAGGGTCTGTTGCGCCTTGTCAGCAATTCCTTTATTCTTAATTGGCTTCGCGCGAAAGCGCCAAGTGTGCCAGTGTGGCGCAACGGTAGCGCAACTGATTTGTAATCAGTGGGTTGCAGGTTCGATTCCTGTCACTGGCTCCATGAGAGTTTCGGGCTCTGTCTCTATATGGGACAGGGCCCGTTTCTATTTATGTTGACATGTCAGCGGGTTTGACTCCCACCAGGCTTTAGGTTTGTCTCGATCTGTAACACGGGCGGGCTGAAGACCCTCCTTATTGTTACAGATCGAGACATTGCCAAGGGACGGACGATAACATCTCGGTCTGTAACACGAAGAGGCTGAAAACCGTTCTTACTGTTACAGATTGAGACGTAAGCTGGGGTCTCTGCGTAATATCTCGACCTGTAACAGATAGGGGAGAAAATGTTCTCTATATGTTACAGATCGAGACAAAAGCCGTGTCGAGCTCGGCTGCCCCCCCCTGAGCGTGGATTATCGGACGTACGAGCGTGGAAAATCTCCCGCTTAGTGAATGATCGTGGATAATCTGCCACTTTGGCCTTGGGGGCACGCCAATAGTGGGAGATTGTCCACGCTCGATTTCAAACGGAAGAAAATCCACGCTCGAATCTGCCACGGAAGCCCGATCTCGACCTATATATAGGTGCAAATAGGCTGTTATCGAAGTTCGATCCTGAAGGTGTACTCCACTACGCCAAAGTGTTACCTTGGGAAATGTCACCTCTGTATCCAAAACCACCGTCCTTCATATCCAAACTCAATAAAACCGCAGGTCACGGCTATATAGATACGCCCGGAACCGTGTATCTAGAGGTTTTCGTTGACAGCCCCCAAGGTTGCATCGTATTATCTTTTTCGTTCGCGGGGGCGGCGGTCCAAAAGACCAAAGGACCTGCGGATACTTGAACGATTGGGAGTTTGCCCGAGTGGTTAATGGGGACGGGCTGTAAACCCGTTGGCTCTGCCTACATAGGTTCGAATCCTATAGCTCCCACCCGTCAAGTGCCTGTATAGCTCAGTCGGTAGAGCACTTCGTTGGTAACGAAGAGGTCACCAGTTCAAGTCTGGTTGCAGGCTCCATCCGGCGGTGTAGCTCAGTTGGTTAGAGCACACGGTTCATACCCGTGGCGTCACTGGTTCGAATCCAGTCACCGCTACCATAGGTAACACGGTGGCTTCTCAATAGTATGTTGAGAGGCCACTATGGTATAAAGGCAAAGTCCCGTCCGGGGACGACCTGTTAAGAGGAGGGCTTTATGGCCAAAGAGAAGTTTGAGCGCACTAAGCCGCATGTTAACATCGGCACCATTGGTCACGTCGACCACGGCAAGACCACGCTGACCGCCGCCATCACCAAGGTTCTCTCCGAGACCGAGGGCTGCAAGGCTGACTTCACTGCGTTCGAGAACATCGACAAGGCTCCCGAGGAGCGCGAGCGCGGCATTACGATCTCCGTCTCCCACGTCGAGTACGAGACCGCTTCCCGTCACTACGCTCACGTTGACTGCCCGGGCCACGCTGACTACGTCAAGAACATGATCTCCGGCGCTGCTCAGATGGACGGCGCTATCCTGGTCATCGCTGCTACCGACGGCCCCATGGCTCAGACTCGCGAGCACATCCTGCTCGCCCGTCAGGTCGGCGTTCCCTACATCGTCGTCTTCCTGAACAAGTGCGACATGGTCGACGATGACGAGCTTATCGACCTCGTCGAGATGGAGACCCGTGAGCTCCTCTCCGAGTACGATTTCCCCGGCGACGACATCCCCGTCATCCGTGGTTCCGCTCTGGGCGCTCTCGAGGGCGACGCCAAGTGGATGGACGCTATCCGCGAGCTCATGAACGCCGTCGACGAGTACATCCCGACGCCTGCTCGTAACAACGACCTCCCGTTCCTGATGGCCGTTGAGGACGTTATGACCATCTCCGGCCGTGGTACCGTTGCTACCGGCCGTGTCGAGCGCGGTGAGCTCAAGCTCAACGAGCCCGTCGAGATCGTCGGCATCAAGGATACCCAGAACACCGTCGTTACCGGTATCGAGATGTTCCGTAAGTCCATGGACTTCTGCGAGGCTGGCGACAACGTCGGTCTGCTGCTCCGCGGCATCAAGCGCGAGGACATCGAGCGCGGCCAGGTTCTCTGCAAGCCCGGTTCGGTTACCCCGCACACCAAGTTCACCGGTGAGATCTACGTTCTGACCAAGGAGGAGGGCGGCCGTCATACCCCGTTCTTCGATGGTTATCGTCCTCAGTTCTACTTCCGTACCACCGACGTTACCGGTACGGTCAAGCTCCCCGAGGGCACCGAGATGGCTATGCCTGGTGACCACATCACCATCGAGGGCGACCTCATCCACCCGATCGCCATGGAGGAGGGCCTGCGCTTCGCTATCCGCGAGGGTGGCCACACCGTCGGTTCGGGCATCGTCTCCACGATCATTGAGTAAATTAGCTCTTTGATATAGCTGACTTAGAGAACCCGGCACTTATTTGGGTGCCGGGTTCTTTTGTGCAATGGATATTGAGCCGTTGCTGGTGTCGAGAGGATCGATAATGGTCCTGGATGCACCGTCGATTAGATCTCGATGGCTTCATTGATGTGTTCCAAATATGAATGGATCCACCGAGAACCAATTGACTCGAGGTTTTCATTGACAGCACTTACGTGGAGCTGATAAAGTAACAATTCGTGCCCGTACGGGGCGGAAATGAAAGGTTCAGGATACATGCGTACTCTAGTTACTCTTGCGTGCACTGAGTGCAAGCGCCGCAACTATACGACCACCAAGAACAAGTCGACCATGCCTGATCGTATGGAGATCAAGAAGTATTGCCCCTGGTGCCGTCACCACACGCTGCACAAAGAGACTCGCTAGTCTCTAGTCATATACGCCAGTAGTTCAATTGGTAGAGCATCGGTCTCCAAAACCGAGTGTTGAGGGTTCGAGTCCTTCCTGGCGTGCCAGTCATTATTCCGTAAGCTCCCACTTGGGGGCTTACGGTTTACTCATGTATAAGCGCATTGCGCGGAGGTAACCCAAATGGCCAACAAGAAGAACAAGAAGAAGGCACAGCAGCAGGCGCCTGCCAACAACGCTGCCGCCAACTCCAAGGTTGAGGCCAAGAAGGCCGTTGCCAAGAAGAGCGAGAAGGCTGCGAAGTCTAAGAAGAACGAGAAGCCTGGTTTCTTCGCCCGCACCAAGAAGTATTTCGCTTCGGTGAAGTCCGAGATGAAGCGTGTCACGTGGCCCGATAAGAAGGAGCTCGTGAACTACTCGGTCGTCGTTTGCGCTTCTCTGATCGTCGTCGGCGTCGTCATCGCTCTGCTCGATGCTGGCTTTGGCGAGGCTCTTGCTCTGTTCTCTGGATTGAGGGGCTAAACCATGTCTAAGCGTTGGTACGTCGTTCACACTTACTCTGGATACGAGAACCGCGTTAAGTCCGATCTCGAGCATCGCATCGAGACTATGGGCATGCAGGACCGTATCTTTGATATCGAGATTCCTATGGAGCGCGTCACCGAGATCAAAGAGGGTGGCAAGCGCGAGACCAAGGATTCTAAGATCTTTCCGGGGTATGTCCTGGTTCGCATGGAGATGGATGACGATGCGTGGACGTGTGTTCGCAACACGCCCGGCGTCACCGGTTTCCTAGGCGGCAACGGCAAGCCCGCTCCGCTTTCCCGCGACGAGTACAACAAGATGACTCGTCGTCCCGGTAAGGGCGATTCGCCCAAGCGCACCTCGGTTGATATTCAGGTCGGCACGTCCGTCCGCGTCACCGATGGCCCGCTTACCGACTTTGATGGCAAGGTCTCCGAGGTTAACACCGAGGCTGGCAAGCTCAAGGTCACGCTGATGATCTTTGGCCGCGAGACGCCGGTCGAGCTCGACTTTAACCAGGTCGCTGTCATCGCTTAAGTTTTCGTCCGTTCGCGCGAGCGTGCTTCTTCTGTGACTGCTCATCTCAGGAGTGCTTCTAACACGTGCGTGCTTACGATATAGCAAGTACTTCACACTCGTGATTCGAAAGGAATGACCATGGCTGAGAAGAAGGTTGCCAACGTCATTAAGCTCCAGATTCCTGCTGGTGCAGCTAACCCCGCTCCTCCCGTCGGCCCCGCTCTGGGCGCTGCTGGCGTGAACATCATGCAGTTCTGCCAGGCCTTTAACGCCGAGACGCAGGACAAGAAGGGCGACATCATCCCCGTTGAGATCTCTGTCTACGAGGATAAGTCCTTCTCCTTCATCACCAAGACCCCGCCGGCGGCTCACCTCATCAAGAAGGAGCTGAACCTCAAGTCTGGTTCCGCTAAGCCCCAGGCCGACAAGGTTGGTCAGCTCTCCCAGGAGCAGCTCACCAAGATCGCCGAGATCAAGATGCCGGACCTCAATGCCAACGACATTGACGCCGCCAAGAAGATCATCGCCGGTACCGCCCGTTCCATGGGCGTCACCATCGCTGAGTAGCGATTTCTTATGGTAACGACGGGTGCTCCGACCTGGGCGCCCGTTAAATGTGTGCAATAGGGCACACGATACGATGTGGGAGGGCTCACGCCCGTTTAACCACAGGAGGTAATGCACATGGCTAAGCATGGTAAGAGCTATAACGCCGCTGCCGAGAAGATCGATCGCGCCACGCTCTACACCCCCCTTCAGGCTGCCAAGCTCATTAAGGAGCTCGACACCGCCAAGTTCGACGAGACCGTCGAGGCCCACTTCCGTCTGGGCATCGATACTCGTAAGGCTGACCAGAACATCCGTGGTTCCATCTCCCTGCCCCACGGCACCGGCAAGACCGTTCGTGTTGCCGTCTTCGCCGAGGGCGAGAAGGCCCGCGAGGCTGAGGCTGCCGGCGCCGACATCATCGGTTCCGACGAGCTTGTCGCCCAGATTCAGAAGGGCGAGATCAACTTCGACGCCGCTATCGCTACGCCGAACATGATGGCCAAGGTTGGCCGCATCGGTAAGATCCTTGGTCCCCGTGGCCTCATGCCGAACCCCAAGCTCGGCACCGTGACCATGGACGTCGCCAAGATGGTCTCCGAGCTCAAGGCTGGCCGCGTTGAGTACCGCGCCGACCGCTACGGCATCTGCCACGTGCCCCTGGGCAAGAAGTCCTTCACCGAGCAGCAGCTCGTCGAGAACTACGCTGCCCTGTACACCGAGATCCTGCGCGTCAAGCCCTCTTCTGCTAAGGGCAAGTACGTCAAGTCCATCTCCGTGTCTTCCACCATGGGCCCTGGCGTCAAGGTCGATCCCGCTATCCAGCGCGACTTCCTGGCTGAGTAACTAACAGTTACTGCCTGAGCAAAGCAAGCATTGCTAAAGAGACCCGGTTCTGCCTCGTGCAGGACCGGGTCTCTTGCTTTTGAGTCAACGAAACCACCACGAAGGGGACAGGCACCCTTGTGGTGGTTTTACTTGTGTTGTACTTTAGCGCGATGTAGTACTACCCGAGGCCGAAGGGAGCCCAACATGTTTAAGAACACGCAACAGCTCCTAGGCCTAGCGCTACTAGATTGGATAGCGCGCTAGGGTTGTAATCTCGCTATAACGATTTGTTGTACCCGGGTGCGCTATCGTCTGCCGCTTTCAGGCGTGATGAACGACACGGGTATTTTTCTATCTCTAGGCCTTCTCTCTCTCCTGAAAGCCATCTGTCATAAAACGGTCAATCAGGAGGAACATATAAGCCACAAAATCACAATCTTTGACGCCACCCTGTGCGACGGTGAGCAGTCGCCGGGCGCCAGCATGAATACCGAGGAAAAGCTCTTCATCGCCCGCCAGCTGGTGCGCATGAACGTGGACGTTATCGAGGCGGGCTTTCCCATCTCGAGTCCTGGTGACTTTCGCTCCGTACAGGAGATTGGCAAGATTGCGGGCGACCGATGCACGGTATGCGGCCTGACGCGCGCTGTCGACAGGGGTATCGAAGTGGCTGCAGAGGCGCTCAAAACGGCCCAGAGGCCCCGTATCCATACAGGGCTGGGTGTGAGCACCAGTCACCTGCGCGACAAGCTCCATATGACTGAGGAAAGGGCAATTGAGTGAGCGATCCATGCCGTCAAACATGCTCGCAAGTTCGTTGACGATGTTGAGTTTTATGCCGAGGATGCCGGCCGCTCCGATCAGGAGTTTCTGGTGCGCATTATCGAGGCGGCCGTAAAGGCCGGTGCCACGGTCGTGAACATCCCCGATACGATGGGCTACAACATGCCGTGGGACTTTGGCGCCCGCATCCGTGACCTGCGCGGGCGCTGCGGGTGCGGCCGGTCAGCGTGCGGTCGACGTGATGGAGTATCGCGAGTACGAGATTGAGCGCATTGCGCGCCAGGCATTTGAGGCGGCGCGCAAACGTCGCGGCAAGGTGACGAGCGTTGATAAGCGCAACGTGCTGGAGACGAGCCGCATGTGGCGCGAGATCGTGCATCGCGTGCAAGACGAGGAGTACTCCGACGTGGAGCTTGAGGACCTGCTCGTCGACAACGCCGCCATGCAGCTCATCAGTCGACCGGCAGACTTTGACGTCGTGGTGACGGAGAACATGTTCGGCGACATCCTGTCCGATGAGGCGGCTCAGATTACCGGATCGCTCGGTATGCTTGCCTCTGCCTCGCTGGATGATGGCGTATCGCTGTTTGGGCCGAGCGCTGGCAGCGCTCCTGACATCGCGGGGCTCGGCGTGGCCAATCCGCTGGCTCAAATCTTGTCGGTGGCGATGCTGCTGACCTACGCGCTCGACATGGGCGAGCAAGCCGCGTGGATCGAGAGCGCCGTGGCGCGCGTGCTCGACGAGGGCTGGCGCACCCGTGACATCGCCGATGTCAACACCCCGGCAGATAAGATCCTCGGCACCACGACGATGGGCGACAAAGTCGTCGCCGCGCTGTAGGCGATGCCGATTCAAGCTGTCAAATATCTCAATCTGTAACATCTAAGGGGCAAAATCGTTCCTACCTGTTACAGATTGAGATTTTCGGCCGAGCATCCGTGGTCTGTCTCGATCTGTAACAGCTAACCGATTATTTGGGCCCTACCTGTTACAGATTGAGACAAACCGTTGGGACAGGTCGGACGAGTCAGCAAAACCACCACAAAGGTGCCGGTCCCCTTCGTGGTGGTTTTTAGCGCAACGAGGTGTTCCCAGCCGACCATACGGGCGGCCTTGCGCTCACGCTGCTCGATGACAGCGCATCTTTAGACGCGAAGTGCGGAACCGGGTGCATATACGAGCCGCGTAGCGTTACGAATTCATGGGAATGACCGTATCGCCAATTTGTACGCTTGCAATCTTGTCTGTGTCACAAACTTGCGAGAACGGCCAGGTCTTGTGGACATCAGTGGTGCCGTTATCCAGTTTATTTGCGAAATAGCCGCTGTGGCTGGTTGCGTCCTCAACATGACCGTCTTTGAACGTCACGATGAGGGGTATGTTGCCAACGGCATCCATAGACTCCTCCATGTTTTGAGACATCTTGCCGCTGTTGTTGTCGTGTTCGATGGAACGATCTATGTTGTAGCGGACTGAAACGCCAACGCAGGATACGGTGGCCTCTTGAATCGTCGCCTTGGTGCCGTTAAAGTTGACCGATTTGGGCGCGGGAATCGTAACGGATGTATCTTCGTAATTCAGCTGGAACTTAAGATCCCATGGGCCCGTAAGTATTTTCTTATACTCGGGAAGCTCTTTGCCAGCACGTGGCACAACGAGAGAGTTGATATGCGTGCGGACGGTCCTGCCCATAAGGCCGGGTGATTCAACGCTGAACTGTGCAAAGTATTGAATGCTGGAGTCATTGGGGTTCTTGTCAATGAGCCATGATTGGCCTTGGCCGCCATGCTCGCCATCAACGTATACGTTTCCATCGACACTTCCGGCGATAGTTCCGTTCTCGCCCGGCTCGGAAAGCTTTTTCAGGGCAGCGGGATCGTCGAACGTAAGCGTATAGGCGATGGTAACCATATCCTTGTCGCCCATGATGGCGTCGGCGGTCACGGTGACTCCGTTGTTGGAGCAGCTAGCACCGACGGGCCGGCCAATACGGTCGATGATCTCGGTTTGAGAAGCAGGTCCGTCAAAGATGTCGGAAAGCATGTCAGAAGGAAGCGGCAGGACGCCTGTTGCCATAGCCGTGCCAGCGCCTCCAATGACGATAGCGAGGACTGCCGTTACAGCGGCAATGCGAGCGACTGTTCTTACGGGATGGCGGGCGATGCGCGGCTTGCGTCGCGTGCCATTAAAGTTGCTTTGAGCGGTCGCCGCATCGCTCGAGGCGACGGACTGAGCAATCGAGTTTGCCATGTGCTGCTTCGCATTATCGGTAAACGAAATGTGCTCCAGGGCGTGGCGATAGTCATTCGAATTCGTAGTCATTGTGGTCTCCTTTCAAGGAAAGCCGAAGTGACGCACGTCCGCGGCTAAGGTGCTGGGCGGTTGCAGCTGGCGTCGCGTGAACGGCGTCTGCGATTTCCCTGATGCTCATGCCTGCGTAGTAGTGCAAAAAGATGGCGATGCGCTGTGCTTGAGGCAGGGCCGTGACAGCGGAAAGAATGGCGCAGTCGCGTTGCGCGAATTCTTGCTCGGTATGTGTTACGGGTGCGCAGAAATCGGGGAGCGAATCGAGGTCGACAACCGGGTGATTCGCGTGCGTACGGCCGATATCGCGACATGCGTTCAGTGCGACTCGGATCACCCAAGCACGTTCGTGTTCGAGCGAGTCGAACGGTTGAGTGCGTTGGAGAATCTTGATCAGCGTGTCCTGGCAGATGTCTTGAGCGTCGTCAGCGGATCCAAGGGCCGAATAGCACAATCGAAGGATGAGGTCGGAATACGTGTCGACCAAGCGCTTTGCTTCCCGCTCGATCTGATCGGCATCGCATCGGAGCGTGCTATTGCGGTTACGGCGTGCAGGCATAGTGTCACCTCCAATTGGTCGTGGTGGATATAGGGAAGGCGTCTCGCGAGGTCCCTCTACATACAACACGGTCGAGACTGCATAAGTTGACAAAAAAAGACGGCATGTGAGCGCCGTCCTTACAAAACAATGAGTGTTCTCGTTAATTACACAAGCACCGTGATGGACAGGTCGGACGAGTCAGCAAAACCACCATAAAGGTGCCTATGAACTGCGCCCCGAAACTTGGACTGAATAAATAGCGACTACGCCGCAAGGGCCCGGCTCCGGAACTCCTCCGGCGTCAGGCCCTTCAATCTTACCTGCCTGCGCCGCGTGTTCCAATGGACTATGTACCCTTCCAGGTCGCGCTTGAAGTCCTCGAAGCTGCCCCACTCCCTGCCGCGGTAGAACTCGTCCTTCACGTGGCCGAAGAGCTGCTCGGTGGCGGCGTTGTCGATGCAGTTCCCCTTGCGCGACATGCTCTGGGTGATGCCCGCCCCCTCCAGCCTGGAGGTGTAGGACTCGTGCTGGTACTGCCAGCCCATGTCCGAGTGCATGGTCGGTGCCGCCCCGTCGGGCAGGGCCTCGAGGAGCCGGTCGAGCATCCTGTGCTGCTGGGCGAGGTCCGGCGAGGTCGATATGTCGCTCGCCACGATCTCCTTCGTGCAGAAGTCGAGCACCGGGGCCCAGTAGGCCTTGGCGCCGGCGACCTTGAACTCGGTGACGTCGGTGCCGAGCTTCTGCCACGGCCCCTCGGCGCCGAAGTCCCTCGCGATGACGTTCTCGAACGTGCTCCCCACGAGCCCCCTGTAGGAGCTGTACCGGCGGCGGGAGCCCCGGCGGCGTATCCCGCACCGGATGCCCATCTCGCGCATCATCTTGAGCACGGTCTTGTCGGCCACGACCGCGCCCAGCTCGGCGCGCAGGCACATGGCTATCTGCCGGTGCCCGCAGCCGTTGGCGGTGCGCGAGAATATCTCGGCCGCGGCGTCGCGCAGCTCGGGCCGGGTCGGCCTCCGCGGGTGCGCCAGCGCGTAGTAGTAGGTCGACCTCCTGAGCCCCGAGCACTCCAGCAGGTGGCGCAGGGAGTGCCCCTCCGCTCTCAGCGCCCTCACCGCCTCGGCCGCCGCCCTGGTCAGAGCCCGTCCCGCTCGACCAGGGCGCGCAATTTTTTAGGTAGGCGACCTCGGCCTCGAGCCTACGGCAGCGCTCCTCGAGCTCCTGCTCGCGGGTGCGGGCCCGGGGTTTCGACCTCGACCCCCTCGGCCTGCCCTTCGGTCCGGGCCGCAGCGCCTCGGCGCCGCCCTCGCGGTAGAGCCTGCACCAGCGCTCCAGCGGGGACTTCGACCTGATCCCGAACTCGGCCATGGCGTCGGTCTTCGCCATCCCGCCGTCGACCACGGCCGACGCCGCGGCGACCCTCTGCTCGAATGTGTACCTGGATTGTTTCCCGCCCATGGACAGCAGCGCCTCGCTTCCGAACGCCCGGTATACCCACTGCCATTCTCTCACGGTCTCGCGGGGGACGGACAGGGCCTCGGCCGCCGGCTTGCAGCCGACGCCGGCGTCGAAGAGCTCGACGGCCCGCCTCCTGGACTCCAGGTCGTGCTTCACCCTGAGGTCTATACTCATGGAAAACCTCCCATTTCCCGATGTCCAAGAAATGGGAGGCAGTTCACTATCCCCTTCGTGGTGGTTGTTGGCAGTTACCAGGGGGTTCTGGCGGTTGAAGACTCGATTGCTTCGTGGCGTTTGAGCTCGCGGCGCATGGTTTGCGAGTTGAGCCAAGCGGCCTTCCAACCGCGCGTGGGGTAGCGCGCCTCGTCAATTTCGATCTTGGTATAGCCGCAGGCGTTGACAATCTTCGTTCCGCATGGGTGTTGGCGCTCGCGTTGAAAGTTGGGGCCGTAGCTTTGGTGCACATGCCCGTGAATCATATAGTCGGGACCCCAAGACTCAAGAGCCGCATTAAAGCACTCGAATCCTCGATGCGGCAGGTCGTCCAGGTCGCCCATGCCTGCGACGGGTGCATGGGTAAGTAGAATATCGCATCCGTCTACCAGTGCGATTTTTCGCGATAGCTTGCGCATGCGTTTTGCCATCTCGCGCTCGGTATACATGTTCGCGCCGTCGCGGTAGCGCATGGAACCGCCCAGACCCGCAATGCGAATACCTCGGTACACATATACGCTGTCCTCAACACAAATGCACCCGCCCGGTGCATGGCGCGCGTAGCGGTCGTCGTGGTTGCCACGAACGTACACAAGCGGTTTGTTGATGACAGTGACCAAAAACTCAAGATAGTCCGGATCCAGGTCGCCTGCGGATAGAATCAGGTCAACGTCCTCAAAGCGCTCCTTGCGAAAGCACTCCCACAGGCATCGCTCTTCGGTATCGGCTATGGCAAGGATTTTCATAGGGCGCGGACCTTCGGCTCATCGTCGAGTTGCGGAATGGTGCCCACCACGTTGTCGGCCAGCCAGTCCATCTCGACGATTTGCGTGCTCGGCAGTGGGGGAAAGCCCTCGATCTGCACCACGCCGTCTTGGCTATGGAGCTCGCCGCCAAATGGATTGATGGAGCCCTCGACGATGCCATTGCGCAGTAGCTGAACAAGCTTGCGCGTCTGATAGGGCAGGCCCGGAGCGTAGCGAATGTCGATAACGCCCGAGCTCATACCATACCAGTAGTTGACGGCGCGAACCTGGCTGTTGTCACTGGTCTCATCCCAGGTGCCATGCAGCAGGCTTCGCACGATAAGCTCGTAGTAACGGCCCCAGTTCCATACCGGCATGGCGATGCCGACGACCTTGCCATCGACCAGGCGGTGGAGTCCGTAGGCCGTGGGGTCCTCCAGCGACTTGGACATGTCGACACCGGTCATAACACTCACGCCTTCGCGGCACATGGCCTCGGCAAGACCGCCGGCGGGTACATCGCCCCAGGTGAGGATTACCTGCGCGCGAGGGTCGAGCAGCGAGGCGCCGATGGCAAAGGCGTTGATCTCGCTAAGCGCGCCCGACGCAAAGACCGACGCGTGGTAGCCAATGCGATGGTTGTCCGCCATGCTAGCCGCAAGGGCGCCCAGGAGGAACTTGGCCTCGTACATCTTGCCAAAGTACGAACGGACGCTTTGGTGGGGAAGGCCGATAGAACAGTTAAGGAACCGAACCTGGGGATACTCAACGGCTGCCCTGAGCGTGTATTCCATCAGGCGGTGCGAGGTCGAGAAGATGACGTTGTCTCCATGTTTGACAGCCGTTTCCACGGCGGCGTAGAACACGTCCGGATCGTGGCAGTCCTCGAACGCCTCGGTGCGCACGATACCGCCAAAGTGCTCGTCGAGATACTGACGCCCTTGGTCGTGTAGGCTGTCCCAGCTCGACGTTGCACAAGGGAATTCATGGATAAAGGCGATGCGCAGGGGATTGGCCGCCGAATAGACGGTCTTGCCCATAAAGAAGTTGAGCACACCGGAGGTGGACTTGGCGGGCGACTCTTCCTCATCGACACTCGGCGCTTCGACAAGATCGACCTTGTCCTCGTCATTTTTGCCGGCAATGACCAGCTCGCGCCAAATTTTGCACAGGCGGTTTACGACGATATCCGTCGGCGTATCCAGCAGGCGGTCCTGGTTGTACACATTGAGGTAGACGAGCATGGCGTCGGCGGGCGTAATGTCCAGGTGGTCGCCGCCCGCGCGAAGGTAGGCGCGCTTAAAGAGCAAGAAGGTGTGGCGCAGGTAGTCGACCTTCTTTTGAGGCCATTTTTCGACAAGATCTTGGCCGAGCATTTTGGCAAGCATCTCGTAGCTGCCCTCGCGCGAAAACTCAATCTCGTACAGGGGGCATACGTACCAAAAGGCGCAAAACTCACCGTACAGGCGGCTCTCGACGGAATCCCACTTACCGGGGTACAGACGCGTCACCTTGGCCGAGACCGTCGGAGCGTCAAGGAATTTGAGGACGCTGACACGCTTGTTGCCCTCTTGGACGTAAAAGCGGTGCATGAACTCGGTGACGATGATGGGGTCGCGGTAGCCCTCGGAGATTTGGATATCGTAGAGGTTGGACCATTTGCGGGCGAATTCGGTATTCCAGGGGAGCAGCGGCATAAAGTTACACGAAAAGGCGGACTGGCGACCTTTGGTAACCGTGCCGACGACCATTTCGAGCGGAATGTCCCGCAGGCCGATGTTCTCGCGCTGCCCGCAGGGAAGCTGGGCGACCAAGCTGTCGAGGTCCGTAAGATATGGATGCTCGCTTTGGCTGATGGCGCGACGGCGTTCCTGTTCGCCGCGCTTGCGCGCTTGACGATAGGCCTCTTCCATGGTGTCTACTCCCTTAGTCGTTTAAACAACGATATGAACCATGGTACCACGATGCGAAACCACCACAAAGGTGCCTGTCCCCTTTGCGGTGGTTTTAGGCGATGATGGGGGCGATGGCGCGGATGCAGGCGTCGGCTGCCGTAAAGGTGGTGCTGTCGTCACTGACGATAAAGATGATCTTACCCTTAATGCCAAAGTCGCCGATCTCGCTAAAGAGCACGTAGGGTTCCTTGTCAAAGCCCGAGATGGGTGAAACGGCGACCTTGGTGGCACAGGCGAGCTCGTCTGCCAGCGCATCGAGCGAGTCCCACTTTGACGTGTCCTTCACCGCGACGGGAACGACAACGCGTCCAAAGGGCATGAGGTGCACGAGTGTGTTCTTGGAGATGTTGGAGTTGGGGACGATGATGGTCTGTCCGCAGGCGTCCTCGATGGTCGTGTGGCGCCAAGTGATGTCCTGGACCACGCCCGACACGCCGCCGACCTCGATATTGTCGCCGGGCTTGATGATGCCCATAAAGGTCACTTGCATGCCGCCGATAAGGTTTGATAGCGTGTCCTGAAAGCCGAGCGAGATGGCGATGCCGCCGACGCCAAGAGCGGCGACGAGCGCGTTTGCGTTAATGCCAAAGCAGTTGTCGAGGATAAAGCTGCCGCCGATCATCCAAATGACGGCACGCGCGATGTTGATGAAGATGCTCGATGCGGGAAGCGGGTTGTCGTCTCGGTTGAGTAGGTGGCGCAGGGTCTTGGATGCCACCTTGGCGGCGATGGCGGTGACTATTACCAAGATGACGGCCCAGATGATGTTGTGGACCCAGCGCTGCTCAAAGAAATGAAGAATCGGTTCAAACAATTCCATGTAGGGAAAACCTCCTAATGATCATTCAACCATGATACCCACCAAAAAGCCCGTCCGATCACATCGGACGGGCCGATAACTTGAGATGGGGTGGCCGCGGTGGCGTAAGCTGGGCCGCCGGCGAGCACGCCGGCAAGGAGTGCGGCGGTCAAGCAAGACGGGGAAGGAGTCTTCTCATGGCAGTTTCCTTAGTTCTTAACCAGTGGTTCCTGCTGACGCTGGATTATCGACATGATATGCGAAAACCGTCGCAAAGGTATCTGTTCCTTTGCGGCGGTTTTGACGTTTGCGCAGATAAAACCTGCCAAAATAAACCTGTCCCTTTTGGTAGGTTTAGCTCAGCAGCATGCGGTCGTTGGCGAGCTCGCCGCCCGAGACCTCCTCGAACTTCTGCAGCAGGTCGGCTACGGTGAGCGACTTCTTCTCGTCGCCGGCCACGTCGTAGATCACATGGCCCTCGTGCATCATGATCAGACGGTTGCCCAGACGGATAGCGTCATTCATGTTGTGCGTAACCATGAGCGTGGTCAGATGGTTTTCGTCGACAATCTCCTCGGTCAGGTTGAGCACCTTAGAGGCCGTCTTGGGGTCGAGGGCCGCCGTGTGCTCGTCGAGCAGCAGCAGGCGCGGCTTGGTGAGCGTGGCCATCAGCAGGGTGAGTGCCTGGCGCTGGCCGCCCGAGAGCAGGCCGACCTTGGCGTTGAGGCGCGTGTCCAGACCGAGGTCCAAGCGCTTGAGCAGCTCAACGTACTCGTCCTTCTCGGCCTTGGTGACGCCCCACGAAAGACCGCGACGCTGGCCGCGGCGCTTGGCGAGGGCCAGGTTTTCGGCAATTTGCATGTCGGCTGCGGTGCCGCGCATGGGGTCCTGGAACACACGGCCCAGGTACTTGGCGCGCTGCGACTCGCTCAGACGCGAGATGTCGGTGCCGTCGAGCTCAATAACACCCGAATCAAGCGGATACACGCCGGCGATCATATTGAGCAGCGTGGACTTGCCGGCGCCGTTGCCGCCAATCACGGTTACAAAGTCGCCATCATTCAGGGTAAGGTCGACGCCGGTGAGTGCGCGCTTCTCGGTGACGGTGCCCTTGTTAAAGGTCTTCTTGACGTGCGAGAGCTTAAGCATCTGCCTCATCTCCCTTCGTGTAGGAGCTGCGGAGCTTGTAGCGCTCCCAAACCACGGGCACGCACAGGGCCACGGCAACGATCACGGCGGAGAGCAGCTTCATGTCGTTGGCGTCCATGCCCAGCTGCAGCACGATGGCGCGGATGAGGAAGTAGACCACGGAGCCAAAGACGGCAGAGGCAAGACGGACGCTAAACTGCGTCAGACCGCCGGGCAGCAGGCGACCGAGCACCTCGCCGATAACAATGGCGGCAAGACCGATAACGATGGCGCCGGTGCCCATGCCAATGTCAGCGTACTTCTGGCTCTGGCAGATGAGCGCACCCGAAAGGCCGATAAGGGCGTTGGAGAGCACGAGGGCGATCATCTTGGTGGAGTTGGTGTTGACGCCCAGGGCGCGGATCATGTATTCGTTGTTGCCGGTGGCACGCAGCGCCGAGCCGATCTCGGTGCCAAAGAACCAGTACAGGATGGCGACGATGGCCACGGCCAGCACAATGCCCAGGATAATGGCAACAGTGGACTGCGGCAGGCCCGTCATGTGGCTGACGGATGAGAAGATGGTGCCCTTGGCAAGGATGGGCGTATTGGACTTGCCCATGATGCGCAGGTTGATGGACCACAGACTGATCTGCGTAAGGATTCCGGCGAGGATTGCGGGAATCTCAAAGACGGTGGTCAAGATGCCTGTGACGGCGCCCGCGATGGCGCCGGCGCACATGCCGGCCAGCACGGCGAGCAAGGGGTCGACGTTATTGTTGACGATGAGCACGGCGCAAACACAGCCGCCGAGGGCAAAGCTGCCGTCGCAGGTCATATCGGGGATGTCGAGCAGGCGGAACGTGATAAACACGCCGAGCACCATGATGCCCCAGAGGACGCCCTGCGAAACGGCGCCCTGCAATGCAATGAGCATGCTTCATACCTCCTAGGATAGGGTGGACACGTGATTTTCCATAATAGCGGTACCAATGCATAAAAGAGCGATGGACAGACGTTTTGTCTCATCCGAAACAAGCAGGGCGAACGCCGGTCTTTAGCGTTCGCCCCAAGGACTCAGATATTGAATAACGCGGCTGTGGCGCGCGTGCGGGCCCTAGACGCGTTACCGCGCATGGCGCTACTCGTCCAGAGCGGAAAGGTCGATGCCCAGGGCCTCGGCCGTCTCGTCGTTCTTGACGACGACCAGGTCCTTGCTCGAGAGGTGCTTGATCGGCATATCCTCGGGCTTGGCCTCGCCCTTCAGGATCTTAACGGCCATCTCGCCCGCGGCGTAGCCCAGGTCCTTATAGTTGATGGAGAGGGTGAACAGGCCGCCGGCCATGCACATACCCTCCTCGCCGGTCACGAAGGGGAGCTTATTCTCCTTGCAGATCTGGCCGACCTGCGAAGCGCCCGCGGCGATGGTGTTGTCAGTGGGGGAGTACAGCGCGTCGACCTTGCCCACGGCAGACTCGACGACGGACTGAATCTCGTTGGAGCTCGAGACGGTGAAGTCGGTGTACTCGAGGCCCAGCTTGTCGAGCTCCTTCTTGGCGGCCTTGATCTGGACGTCGGAGTTGGACTCGGCGGTGCAGTAGAGCAGGCCGACCTTTTTAACGTCGGGCAGGACCTTCTGCATCATCTCGAGCTGCTCAGCGACCGGGGTGAGGTCGGAAGCGCCCGTGACGTTGGTGCCGGGCTTGTCGTTGTCCTGGACCAGGCCGGAGGCGGCGTAGTCGGTGATGGCACAGCCCACGATGGGGATATCGGCCGTGGCGCCGGCGGCAGCCTGCGCGGCGGGCGTGGCGATGGCATAAATCAGGCTGACGTTGTCGCCCACAAACTTGTCGGCAATGGACTTACACGTGGACTGGTCGTTCTGAGCGTTCTTCTGGTCGATCTTGACCTTAAGGCCGCTCTCCTTGATGGCCTTGACAAAGCCATCGTTGGCGGCGTCGAGTGCGGAGTGCTCGGTGAGCTGCAGAACGCCGATGGTGTAGTCGGAACCGGCGGCAGCAGAGCCGGAACCAGAGTTGCCGCCGCATCCGGCGAGCGGGGCGAGCGCGAGCAGGCCAGCGGAGACCAGAAGGCTCCTGCGGCTGATGGTGATGTCCTTCATATCATTACCCCCAGTATAAAAATGGCTGGAAACACTGCACTGGGACAAAGTGCAAGTGGGACTATAGTAGCGCTGATGTCCATTTTTACAACAGCCTGGCGGGTTTTTTAATACAGAATCGGATGGGCGGTACGGGTAGTCGAATGGGCGGCGGAGGGTCTTATGCGGCGGAGGAGGCATCGTCCTCGTCCAGGGCGGCGAAGAGCTTCTTGCCGTCGAGGAGACGTGTGGTGACGTTTCTCATTCGGCCGATCTCTACGGTACGCAACGTGTCATCGGCGCCTCGCGCGTCATAGACCGTTCCCAGCAAATACGAGATGCCGTCTCGTTGCTTGATGGCAAAGGGCCGGAGTGTCATCCGTGCCACTTCGACCTCTCCGCGTGCCGTGACACTCGAAATATCAAAACTCACCGTGGTTCCGTGGTCGATGGCCTGCTCGATGAGCTCGCAGGCATCGATGCGCTTGACGGGCGTGCGTGTGGCCTTGGTGGATTTGTCGCCTGCGCTTGGAGCAGGCTCGGGTGCATCGAGGTAGCCGCGAACGTCGGCACTCGCCATGGCGACCAGGTGCTGCGCCATGCTCTTTCGAATGGCGATGGGCGTGGAGCGGTTGCGCATGACCATGCCGTGGAGCCGGATGATCTCTTCGTCGGTGAGCGGACGGGTCAAGAGTCGATAGCCCACGCCGCGCTTGTACTCAATTTCGTATCCGGCATGGCGAAGTGCGGAGATGGCGGTGTAGATGCTGCGCCGCGCCGCCGAGATGGGCATGCGGGCGGGGTCGTCGGGATGGGCGAGGCGCCGGATCAACTCATCGGAAAGCATGGCCTTGTCCTCGCCGGTGTTTTCGCTTAATAGTTGCAGGATGCGAACGGCGCGATAGGCTGCCATCGAGGCGGCGCCCCTCGTCGTGGTCTCGTAAGTTTCAACAGCGGTTTCGGTCATGGCGCCCACGTCCTTTCCGTTTTGGGTGGCGACGGTATGGAGCCTAGGACGCGGGGCTTTCCCAGGGGTGCAGGACGCCCTGGGCGGTCGGTAGCCGTCGGCAAGCGGCGGGTCGAGTTTTCAACAGCCCTGCCCAACTGACCAAAAACTTGCCAAAAGCTTGACGGATGCTGTTGAAAAAAGCGCCCCTCGGCTTGCCGAGAGGCGCTGGCGTGATGCGCTGGAACGTGTTTGGTGGCGCTGTGGCGATTAGAAGTCGGCGTTGCCCACGGTGCGCGGGTGCGGCAGGACGTCGCGGATGTTGCCCACGCCGGTCAGATACATGACCAAGCGCTCGAAGCCCAAGCCGTAGCCGGCGTGCTTGCAGGAACCGTAGCGGCGCAGGTCAAGGTAGTACTTGTACTGCTCGGGATTCATGCCCAGGTCCTTGATGCGGGCCTCGAGCAGATCCAGGCGCTCCTCGCGCTGGGAGCCGCCGATAATCTCGCCGATACCCGGCACCAGGCAGTCGGCGGCGGCGACGGTCTTGCCGTCCTCGTTCATGCGCATGTAGAACGCCTTGATCTCGGCCGGGTAGTCGGTTACGAAGGTCGGGCGCTTAAAGTGCTCCTCGGTCAGGAAACGCTCGTGCTCGGTTTGCAGGTCGATGCCCCAGCTCACGGGATAGTCAAACTTGTGACCGGCGGCGACGGCCTGCTCCAGGATTTCGACAGCCTCGGTGTAGGTAACGCGGGCAAAGTCGGAGTTTGCCACATGGTCCAGGCGCTCGATCAGGCCCTTGTCCACAAACTTGTTGAGCATATTGAGCTCGTCGGGGCAGGTGGCCATAACGTCCTTAAGGACGTACTTGAGCATGGCCTCGGCGTTATCCATGTAGTCGTTCAGGTCGGCAAAGGCCATCTCGGGCTCGATCATCCAAAACTCGGCGGCGTGGCGCGTGGTGTTGGAGTTTTCGGCGCGGAAGGTGGGGCCAAAGGTGTACACGTCGCCAAAGGCCATGGCAAAGTTCTCGGCATTGAGCTGGCCGGACACGGTAAGGCTCGCGTGCTTGCCAAAGAAGTCTTGGCTCCAGTCGACCTCGCCGGACTCGGTGAGGGGCGGATTTTTGGGGTCGAGCGTGGTCACGCGGAACATCTCGCCGGCGCCCTCGCAATCACTCGTGGTGATGATAGGGGTGTTGACGTAGACAAAGCCCTGCTCCTGGAAGAAGCGGTGGATGGCGGCAGCCGCGACAGAACGGATGCGGAACACGGCACGGAACAGGTTGGTGCGCGGGCGCAGGTGCTGCTGGGTGCGCAGGAACTCGACGGTTGCGCGCTTCTTCTGCAGCGGGTAATCCGGGGCGCTGACGCCCTCGACCTCGATGGAGGTGGCAGAAAGCTCGAAAGGCTGGGGTGCATCGGGGGTCAGCTTGACGGTGCCGGTGCAAATGAGTGCGGCCGAGACGTTTTGATGGGCGATCTCGTCGTAGTTGTCGAGCGCCTCGCGGTTCATGACGACCTGCAGGTCGCGGAAGCAGCTGCCGTCGTTGAGCGTAACAAAGCCAAAGTTCTTCATGTCGCGGACGGACTTGACCCAGCCGGCAACGGTGACGGTCTGGCCACCGAGCGACTCGGCATCGACATAGAGCTGCGCGATTTTGGTGCGGTTCACGTATCCTCCCATAACGGTTGAATGATAGTTATCCATACAGTTCGATATTCTAGCAGCTCGGCTCATTTGGGCTATACAGATAAGGCATTGGCGGGATGGTTTTTCAAACGAAAAGCGCCCGCGGCCAAATGGTCGCGGGCGCTTGACGAGGTGCCTTTTGGTTGTGTGGCGCGGGGCCTGGCTACTTGGTCTTGGCAACCAGCAGCGGGTCGCCAAGCTTGACGAGCGGGTTGCCGCCGATAAGCGTTCCAGACTCGCCGACATGGTCGATGCTCTTAAGACGATCGAGCTCGGAGACGATGACGGTCACGATGTCCTCGTGGCCGGCGGCCTTGATGGCCTCGCGATCGAAGCTGATGAGCGGCTGGCCGGCCTTGACCACATCGCCCATCTCGACAAAGCGGGCAAAACCCTTGCCGTTCATTTCCACGGTGCCCAGGCCAACATGGATGAATACGCGCAGACCGTCCTCGGTAATCATGCCGATGGAGTGGTTGGTGACAGTGGTGGCGCCGATGCGGCCGTTGGCGGGCGCATAGATGGTGCCGGTAATGGGCTCGATGCCATAGCCCTGGCCAAGCATGCCCGAGGCGATCGTCTCGTCGGGAACCTCGTCCAGGCTGACGAGCACGCCGTTGACGGGGGCATAGATGACGCCTTCGCGGGTGGCGAAGCTTGCTGCGGGCGGAACGGACGCCTCGCCGGTCGAGGTGAAGGTGGACTTAAGCGAATCGAGCAGACCCATAGTTGCCTCCAACTTAAATAGGCGCATATCGCGCGTTTGGTTTGCCGGAAACGTTTCATATCTGTTTCGCGGCTTGGTCAACACCCCCTATTCTACGCTGCTCAGCGATACCTCTGAGCTGGGATTATGTGATATATCAGTTGAAGGGAAACTTATTGCTGGCGTGTTTCTGCGTCACGGGTTCAAGTGGGGTACGCTTGAAGGCGAAAAACAATGGCGCTTAATTTGCGCGAAGGGAGCACATATGATTGTCGAGAACCATGCGCTGTGGGGCGAGGAGCCGACCGAGGAATATCCGGCGACGTTTACGTATTTGGGTGCCGAACCGCTGCCCGATAAACCGAATGGCCGCCGCCCTGCCGTGATTATCTGCGGCGGAGGTGCGTTTACGCATATCGCTCCGCATGAGCAGGATCCCGTGGCGTTTGCGTTTTTGGATCACGGTTACCAGGCCTTTGTGCTCAACTATGTCACAAGTTCTACGGGTGACGTGAGCTTTCCGCACCCCCAGGCAGATCTTGCCAAGATGGTCGCCACGGTGCGTGCGAATGCCGACGAGTGGCATGTCGATCCCAAGCGCGTGTGCGTCGTGGGCTTTTCTGCTGGCGGCATGATTTGCGCCTCGCTGGCAACGCAGTGGAAGACCGGCCCCTTCGCGGCACTTGCCGGGGCGCGTCCGGACGACATTCGTCCCGACGCCGTGGTGCTGGGCTATCCGTTGCTCGACCTTGCCTATGTGCGCGATATGCAGACGCGTGACCCGCGCATCGACCTGCGCGTGCCCAAGACGGGTGGCAAGACGGGGCGCGATCTTCTCAACGACTACCTGTCGATGGTGACGGGTGGCGAGGCAACTGACGAGCATTTGGCCGATATCTGCCCCACCACACATGTTTCGCGTCAGATGCCGCCGACCTTTGTGTGGGGCGTGTCCGACGATAAGACGGCGCCGATCGCGCAGGTCTACCCGTTTGCGCAGCGCATGGCCGAGGAGGGCGTTGCATGCGAGATACACGTCTTTGACCAAGGTGGTCACGGCCTTTCGCTCGGCAACGCCAACGCCGCGGTCGACAACGAGGACAAGCAGGTGGCGGTCCGCCCTTGGATTCGCCTAGCCTTCCGCTTCCTGGAGCGCCACGGTTTCTAGACCGCGCAGCACGAGAGCGGATAATCTCCCATTTTTTGGTCTGCTTTTCGACAAAAAAGGGGGGATTATCCACTCTCGTGAGATGGGCGTCTGATAGCTTTCCTTGTTGTATTTCTACCAGACGGTGAACTGGGCGTTTTCCGTGTTCCAATGGACATCGCGAACGTAGTCGCGCACGCCCGTCGCATCTCGTGCTTCGAACAACTCAAGAATATGAGCATGTTCGTTGTTGGCTTTATTGAGCAGCTTACACGCCGTCTCCTGGTCAACAGTCTCGTAATCGCGCTTGATAAAGCAACGCTCGAGCTGCGAGATCATATCGCGCAGACGGTCGTTGCCACAGCGGTTGAAGTACGTAAGGTGAAAGTCTCGCTGAATGTCGTCATACTTACGGATGAGACCGCCTTGGATCGCGAGGTCCATGGAGCCGACGAGAAATTTCAGCTGCGTAATATCGTCGTCAGTTAGATTCGGACAGGCGAGATATGCGGCCTGCCCGTCGAGCGGCCCCATAATCTCAAAGACTTCAACGGCGTTTTGCTGATCGAACCCACGGACGCGGAATCCGCGGCGGGGGAGATTGTCCAGGTAGCCATCGCTTGCCAGCTGGATGAGCGCCTCGCGGACCGGCGTGCGCGACACGCCCATGGCATCGCAGATCGCTTGCTCGCTCAGCCGGTCGCCGGCGGACAACTCGCCGGCGTCAATACGGCTCGAAATATAGTCGTATACGTGGTCCTTCAGGGGCCTTCTGAGCGTTTCCATGAGCTTGTGTTCCTTAACGGTATATTTCTAAAATTAAATACGTTTCGCTTGAATAGCTCAGTCGAATTATAGAACGACCAGCTAAATCGTGCTACTTTGCGCCGATAAGCAGGAATACGCTTACCGAGGATTATCTACCGTTCGGGATTGTATACAATATACAAAACAGCAAAGACACCCTAAGATAA
Organism: Collinsella sp. AM16-21; assembly: GCF_003471905.1. Classification (NCBI taxonomy): domain Bacteria; kingdom Bacillati; phylum Actinomycetota; class Coriobacteriia; order Coriobacteriales; family Coriobacteriaceae; genus Collinsella; species Collinsella sp. AM16-21. Next base: position 257,288 of record NZ_QRKJ01000001.1, on the reverse strand, counting down.
AGCCATCGGAAGGAAGGCGGACGCAAGGAAGTCCGCTCAGTACTATGAGATCCAAGGAGGATCATCATGACCAAGTTCAGCCACGTCATCATCCGTCGTCCCGGCAAGTCCCTGAGCAATGGCATCACGAGCGCTCCCGAGCTTGGCCAGCCCATCTACGAGCGCGCTATCGAGGAGCATTACGATTACGAGCACGCACTCGAGCAGTGCGGCGTTGACGTGTCGGTGCTGCCGGCACTCGAGCAGTATCCCGACAGCTGCTTCGTCGAAGATCCGGCCGTTATCACTCGCTGCGGCGCCATCATTACCAACCCCGGCGCCGATAGCCGCAACGGCGAGAAGGACGAGATTGAGCCGGCCGTCCGTCGCTTCTTTGACGACGAGCATGTCAAGCACATCGTTTCTCCGGGCACGCTTGACGGCGGCGACGTCATGATGGTCGGTGACCATTTCTACGTCGGTCGCTCCGCTCGTACCAACGAAGAGGGCATTCGCCAGTTCTGCGAGATTCTCGAGGGCTGGGGCCTCGAGGGTTCTGAGGTTCCGCTGGAGGAGGTCCTGCACCTCAAGACGGGCGTCAACTACATCGAGGACAACAACATGCTCGTCTCTGGTGAGTTCATCGATAAGCCCGACTTTGCCCAGTACAACAAGATCGTCGTGCCCGAGGACGAGGCGTACGGCGCAAACTGCATCTGGGTCAACGGTACGGTCATCGTTGCCGAGGGCTATCCGACTGTGCTCAAGGCCGTGCAGGATCTGGGCTACAAGACACTCGTCGTTGACACCTCCGAGTATCGCAAGGTCGACGGCGGCCTTTCTTGCCTGTCGCTGCGCTTCTAACGCGATAGCTGTAACAGTCTGATGATCGCTTGACCGATGGCCCGGCACCCGATTCGGGACGTCCGGGCCATCTTTCGTTCGATCACATGATGAAGGGGGTGCACATACAATGGCCTCTAAAGCTCAAAATGAAGAGATTATCGACCCTAATGGCCTCGATCTCTTTCGTCTGACCATGATGGTTATTACCGCCAGTATTTGTGGCGGCATCTTTTCGCTTGCCGGCGATATGGCAGCAGGCGGGGCAAATACCGGTGCGGTTATCGTCTCGTGGGGAATTTGCTTTATTGGCGTCTTTGCGCTGATGATGGTGTTCAACGGTTTGTCTCAGGCCCGTCCCGACCTGACCGGCGGCATCTATGCATACGCTGCGGCCGGTTTTGGCGATTACATTGGATTCAACTCCGCTTGGGGCTACTGGATCAGCGCATGTCTTTCCAACGTGAGCTTTGCGCTCTTGCTGTTTAGCGCGCTGGGCTATTTCTTCCCCGCGTTTGGCGCGGGTAACAACCTGCTTTCTATCGTCTGCGCCAGCGTGTTTTTGTGGTTCCTTACCGCCCTTGTGCTTCGTGGCGTTAAGGAGGCTGCGGGCATTAACACAATCGTCACGTTGGCGAAGCTGGTGCCGTTGGGGCTCTTTGTGCTGAGTATCGTGCTCCTGGGTAAGTTCAACGTCGATATCTTTATGGACAACTTCTGGGGAGAGCCGGCTGGTCCTGGCTTTGGCGAGCAGGTTGTCTCGACCATGATTGCCCTTGTCTGGGTCTTCACGGGCATCGAGGGCGCTGTCGTTATCTCGGGCCGTGCTAAGTACGTGCGTGACGTCGGCCGCTCGACGGCGCTCGGATTTGCGGCTGTATTCACGCTGTATCTGATCATCTCGATGCTGTCGCTCGGCATTATGCCGCGCGAGGAGATGGCACAGCTTGCAACGCCCTCCATGGCGGGAATTCTCGAGTGCGCAATCGGTCCGGTTGGTGCTGCCATCGTAAACCTTGGCGTTATCCTTTCGCTGGTCGGCGCGCTGCTGGGCTATGTCATCATTGCGTCCGAGACGCCGTTCGAGGCGGCGCGCCAGGGATCCTTCCCTCTGGCGTTTGCCAAGACGAACAAGCACGACGCCCCGGTGGTAACGGTTCTCGTGAGCTCCGGCATTACGCAGCTCTTCTTGATCGTGTCGTATGTGGCGGCGAGCACCTACCAGTTCTTCTATAGCTGCGCAGTCAACACGATTCTGGTTCCGTATGTCTGCTCGGCTGCCTATTACATGGTGATTGGTTGGAAGAAGGAGCATCTGGACGGACCGCATGCGCCAAGCGTCGGCAAGGCGCGATTCTTCGGCACGCTCGGCTTCATTTACACATTGTTCCTTGTGTGGTCGACGGGCCTCCAGGGCGTCATGATCACGACGATCCTTTTTGCTCCGGCCATTCCCGTTTATATGCTGGGCGAGCGAGGTCGCGGTAAGCCGGTACTTCCGCACCTGCACGACAAGCTGATCGCAGCGGTGGTCATTGTCGTGGCGGTCATCTCGCTGTATCTGCACTTTGCCGGCATTGCGCCGATAGTCTAAGACTGCGGCAAGCTTCATCGCTTGGTAAGCCGACGGAGGCGTCGCGTGCCGGTGCCGTTCGGTAATCCTTAACTGACGTGGGCCTCTGTAACGTGCCTTTGTGAGCGCCCACCAAGCCTGCGCAGGTGACATTTGTTGCCAGCGCGGGCTTTTGCAGTTGCGGTGGAATAGTTCCTGTTTTACTGGTTAAAGCATCAAGCGGGAACTATTCCACCGCAACTTGTTTTGATTCGCTGGGGGACGGAGGAAGCGACGATCCGGAATCCACCTGCACGGTCGTCGCTCCGCATCCCGTCCGTTGGCGCAAATGGTGCCAAATGTAACCTGTCCCCCTTGCACGCTTGTCCCCCTTGCACCAATCTGTTGATTGAACGTCGTTGCGTGTTCACGGTTTCTGGGCAAGCCGTCTCGCAGCAAAGTAGACTAGATGGCCATTTCAAAAAGTCTGCTTAGAGGAGGAGCCATGCTTGAGGGTACGTATGTGGTTTCGGCCCAGACGCCGGTGGGGAGTAGACGCGGCGAGGTGACGTTTTCGCATGGGGTGAACGGCGCGTTCAGGGCAGTGCTAAACGTCAGGGGTCTCAATATCGCTCTCTCGGGTGCCCGCGCTGAGTGCGATTTCTTTGAGCTCTCGGGTACTATCTCCCACGTCTTGATGGGCAAGGTGCCCTTTACATGCACGGGGTCGGTCGAGGGTGATCGACTCACCGCTACCGCGCGGTCGGGTTCCGTTTCGATCTCGCTGAGCGGTATGCGCAAAGAGCTTTCGGGGCGCACGGCATAAAGTTTGCGCAGGTAAACATCGGTATTTGACTTTATAAAATAGTTCAGAGCGCTATCATTTGGCGTTACGAGTTGGTTAGCCCCGGTAAACGGTTAGCCGCGTCTAACGAAAGGATGAGCGCGTGAAGCTCGATACGCTCGAGATTGGAAAGGACGCCGTTGTCGCATCGGTGGCATCGGACGATCAGGCACTCCGACAGCATATTTTGGACATGGGCCTAACACCGGGCACCGAAGTCACCATGATGAAGTACGCCCCTATGGGCGATCCACTCGAGATTCGCCTGCGTGGCTACGAGTTGACGCTGCGCAAGGACGATGCCGCTCGCATCGAGCTCGTGGGTATCCACGACACCGATACGGGTCCGCGCGCTAACGCCGCAATCGGCACGACGGAGCACCCGGCACTGGGCGAGGGCACGTATTCGCCCCGCGCGGCCAAGACGGCCGTGCCCGAGGGTGCGCCGCTGCATTTCGCCCTCGCCGGCAACCAAAACTGCGGCAAGACCACGCTGTTCAACCAGCTGACGGGCTCCAACCAGCATGTCGGTAACTTTCCTGGCGTGACGGTCGACCGCAAAGATGGCGCCATCCGCAACCACCCCGAGGCAAGCGTTACCGACCTGCCCGGCATTTACTCTCTGTCGCCGTACACGGGCGAGGAGATCGTAAGCCGCCAGTTTATCCTGGATGAGCACCCCGACGCCATCATCGATATCATCGACGCCACCAACATCGAGCGTAACCTGTACCTGACGCTGCAGCTTATGGAGCTCGATCGCCCTATGGTTATCGCGCTCAACATGATGGACGAGGTGACGGCCAACGGCGGCGCCGTGGACGTCAACCTGCTCGAGAGCCTGTTGGGCGTGCCCGTTGTCCCCATTAGCGCTGCCCGCAACGAGGGTATCGGCGAGCTGGTGGAACATGCTCTGCACGTGGCGCGGTTCCGCGAGCGCCCCGGTCGCCTGGACTTCTGCGCGCCCGATGGTCCAGACGGCGGCGCGCTGCATCGCTGCATTCACGGCATCGCCAACCTTATCGAGGACCATGCCGCGACGGCCCACATCCCGGTGCGCTTTGCGGCGACCAAGTTGGTTGAGAGCGATGAGCTGGTGACCGAGGCACTTCATCTGGACCGTAACGAGCTCGACGCCATCGAGCACATCATTACCCAGATGGAGGGCGAAGCCGGCACCGACCGCCTGTCCGCACTGGCCGACATGCGCTTTACCTTTATCGGCGACATGTGCGGGCGTTGTGTTGTCAAGCCGCACGAGAGCCGCGAGCACGTGCGCTCCGTCAAGATCGACCGCATCCTGACGGGTCGCTACACGGCCATTCCGGCGTTCCTGGTGATCATGGGCCTCGTATTTTGGCTGACGTTTGGCGTGATCGGCGCGGCGTTGCAGGGACTCATGGAGGACGGTATCGCTGCCATCATCGCCTCGGCCGATGCGGGCCTCAAGGCGTTCGGAACCAACGACGTGGTGCGCTCGCTGGCTGTCGACGGCGTGCTTACGGGCGTGGGTAGCGTGCTGACCTTCCTGCCGATTATCGTCGTGCTCTTCTTGTTCCTCTCCATTCTGGAAGACTCCGGATACATGGCACGCGTGGCCTTTGTCATGGATAAGGTGCTGCGTCGCTTTGGCCTGTCGGGCCGCAGCTTTGTGCCCATGCTCGTCGGTTTTGGCTGCACCGTGCCGGCTATCATGTCGACCCGTACGCTCCCATCCGAGCACGACCGCAAGATGACGGTCATGCTCACACCGTTCATGAGCTGCTCGGCCAAGCTGCCGGTTTACGGCTTGCTGTGCGGGGCGTTTTTCCCACAGGCGACGGTTCCCGCCATGGTCTCGCTCTATCTGATTGGTATTGCGGTTGGTTGCATTGCGGCTCTGGTGCTCAACCGTACGGCATTTAAGGGCGACCCGGTGCCGTTTATCATGGAGCTCCCCAATTACCGCCTGCCGAGCGTCAAGACGACGGTGACGCTGGCATGGGATAAGGCCAAGGACTTTATTACCAAGGCCTTTACCATTATCTTTGCCGCTACGGTGGTCATCTGGTTCCTGCAGACGTTCGATATCCGCTTTAACGTGGTCGCCGACCAGTCGCAAAGCCTGCTTGCCGGTCTGGGTAGCATCATCGCGCCGGTGTTGGCCCCGCTCGGTTTTGGCGACTGGCGCGCCTCGACGGCACTCGTCACGGGACTTATTGCCAAGGAGAGCGTCATCTCGACGCTCACGGTGCTTTTGGGCGCAACCTCTCCCGCGGCACTGTCAGCCATGTTTTCGCCGTTTACCGCCTACGTGTTCTTGGTCTTTACGCTGCTGTACCCGCCTTGCGTGGCGTCCATCGGCGCCGTCAAGAGCGAGTTGGGCGCGCGCTATGCCGTGGCCGTATTCGCGTTTCAGGTGACGGTCGCCTGGATCGTGGCGTTTGTCGTGCATTCGGCGGGCATATTGCTGGGGTTGGCTTAGGGGCGCGTTGATGCTCCGCGCTTTTGGGCGAGCAACAATTCAATAAATATGAGCCAAAATACCGGTAATTGTCGGCCTGCGGGGACTGTCCTACGCTGCAGGTTGCCGTTCGCTGCCTATTTGCTGCCGTTTACGGATTCGTAAATACTTGCAATCGTCGGTCGATTTAACCGCATTACGCGATGCCGATGCGCATTTTGTGTGCCCCTTTCTACAATCACTTTGTGTCTATTGCCGAACATGTCTTCCGTTTCGCCTGTGTGGGGACGTGGGGTGCAATAGTCGTTTGTAGAGGCTCATTGAGGAGGGAATTGATGAAAGAAAAATTCCAATCGTTCGGAAAGGCAATGCTCGTTCCGATTACGCTCATTGCCATTTCCGGTCTCTTTTTGGGTATCGGTAGCGTTTTTACGACCGAACTGACCCTTGTGTCCCTTGGCGTTAATTGGGACTGGTATGCCGCTTCGCCGCTCTTTACGTTCTTCTCGGTATTTAAGGGTCTCGGCGAGGTAATCATTGGAAACCTCGGTGTTTTGTTTGCCGTCGGCTGCGCCTTCTCCTTGTCTCGCAAAGAGAAGGGCTGGGCTGCCTTTTCTGCCCTTGTCTGCTATCTCACCATGCTCAAGACGGTTGAGATTCTGCTTGGAGCAGCTGGCTTGGCTGCCGACAATACAACGGTGGAAGCTCTTCAGAAGGTCGGCCTTACGTCCATTCAGGCGAGTGAGCAGTCCGCACTCTACACTACCTCGCTCGGCTTTTTTGGCTACAGCTCTGGTGTCTTTGGCGGCATTATCGTGGGCTGCCTGGTCGCCTGGATCACCGGCCGTTTTTACAAGACCAAGCTTCCAACGGCGCTGGCGTTTTTTGCGGGCAGTCGAACGGTTCCCATTGTATCGCTGGTCGCCGGTGGCGTCCTGGGCGGCATCATGTACTTCGTTTGGCCCGTCATCGGTGGATGCTTCTCGGGTATTGCGACGTTCGTGAAAGGCTCCGGTCTGGTCGGTACGTTTGTCTATCGCTGGGTGCTCGAGAGCCTTGTGCCGTTTGGCTTGCATCCGCTGCTCGAGACGCCCATGTATTGGACTGAGCTTGGCGGCTCCATGGTCGTCGACGGAACGCGCGTGGTGGGCAATAGCGCTATTCAGCTTGCACAGCTCGCCTCTCCCAGTAGCGACAAGCTCTTGGTTAGGGCCTTCATGGCTGGCTATGGCATTAACGATTACGCGTTGTTCCCGGGCATCGCCCTTGCTATGTGGTCTTGTGCCAAGCCCCAGAACCGCAAGAAGGTTGCTGGTCTTTTAATCCCCACAGTGATTTCGACTGTTTTCTTTGGCGTTACGGAGCCTATTCTCTTTACGTTCCTGTTTGCCGCCCCCTGGCTCTACTTTGGCGTTTACGCTCCGCTTTCCGGACTGGGTGAAGTTCTCTCGGAGGCAATGGGCGTTTCGGTGTACCAGGGAAATATCAAGGACCTGATCCCATTCTTATTCCGCCCCGAGAAGCTTAATCTGCTTCCGTACCTTATTCTGCTCCCCGCCTTTTTCCTGGCAGCTTTCTTCCTCTTCCGGTTCTTTATTACTAAGTTCGATATCAAGACGCCCGGTCGAGACGATGGTGACGATATTGAGTTGATCAACAGCAGAGCCGAGTTCGAGGCAAAGGCCGCTGAGGCAAAGGGCGAGTCTGATAGCACTCCCGAGAAGGCAGTCCAGGGCCGTGCGACCAAGGACAGCGCGCTTGCTGTTGGCATTGTCGAAGCGCTTGGTGGAGCCGACAACATTGATGATCTTGACAACTGCATCTCACGTCTTCGCGTGATTGTCAAGGATGGTTCTAAGGTTGCAGACGACGAGGTGTTCACCAAGAATCTTGAAGCTATGGGCGTTATCCGCCTGAGCGACAAGGCAATCCAGGTCATTTACGGTCCTCGTGTCGGCGAAGTCGCTTCTGAGGTGCACGAAGTTCTCGGTGACGAGTAAAACGCGCAAGTGGCTTTCAATTGCATAGCGCAATTCCAGGGCTTGGCTTCCTATCGCATGATTTAGGGAGCCAAGCCTTCTTGTTTTAGATTGTCAAGGCAGATACTCAATAGTTCTTCGAATGCGAGAATACAACTTCCGGTAAAGCAGTTAGGCTTAACGTTCTTAAGATCCATTGGGTGATCGTCATGTATCGTAAAGATCGCGTCTGCCGTCTTGGCGAGCTCGCTGTCTTCGTTGCCGGTAAACGCGAGGGTCGTAATGCCCGCGTCGTGGCATGCCCTTGCGGTTTCCAGGATGGCTTCTGTCTGGCCCGATTTGGATATGAGCATCATGCAGCTGAGCGTATTTCGGTTGGATTCGACAAACTGATCGGTTTCTAGGAAGTCCTGTATGACGGCCAAAAAGCCAAGTCCAACGAGCTTGGTCGCCATGTACTGCGCAACGATGCGTGAGAAGCCCTCTCCGTTTACTCCGATCATTCTGTTGCGATGCAGTGCGGCGATGAATACGTCTACATCTCCGGTGTGGCATACGAAGTGGACGCTACTGTCTTTGAGTGATTGATTCATTTCGCGGGAGACATGCTGAAGGTGCTTGAGATCGTACATCATTTCGCGGTAGCCACGGTAGCCGAGCTTTTTCGAAAGCCTGATGACTGTCGTCATGCTGGTAAAGCATGCCATGGCGACGGGTTTTATGCCAATATCATCGAGGGTGTCGATATTGTTGAGCAGGTATTCGAGTACGCTTTGCTCGGTTTCGGATAGCTTTGCGGCTGAGTAGAGCTTGGAAATCTGCTTTTTATCAACCATCGGTGCTCCCTTCCCGCCGGACGTGTGTGGCCGCTTCCGTTGCGTAAATAATAACTCCTTGGGGAATTCCTTTCCCGCCTTGCAGCCGGGGCGGGAAGCGGCCCTCCATGCTGGATACAATATCCATACACAGGCGAACCATGCAATATTGAATGTGCTAATTGGGGGTTTCGATATGAAACTTACGGTCATAGGCGGCGGTGGCGTCCGCTCCATGTTTTTGGCAAAGAGCATAGCCCAGCAGGCGTCATCGCTTGGAATCGATGAACTTGTGTTTATGGACAATGATCCCGAGAAGCTGCGCATCTACGGTGGCCTTGCCGCCCATGTCTCGGGCATGCTTTGCCCCACGCTTAATTTTTCATTGACGGGCGATGCAGTCGAGGCCGTTAAGGACGCCGATTACGTGATCACGACGATTCGCGTCGGTGGGGACCATATGCGCGTTCGCGATGAGCGCATTGCTCTCTCACATGGGGTTCTTGGCCAAGAGACGACTGGCGCAGCCGGCGTGTCTTTTGCCATGCGCTCCGTCCCTGCGCTTGCTTCGTATTGCGAGTTAATCAAGAAGTACGCAAAGCCGGGCGTCAAGGTGTTTAACTTTACTAATCCCGCTGGCGTCGTATCTCAGGCCTTACGCGATATGGGCTACGATTTTACTTATGGCATTTGCGATGCCCCCTCGGGCATGTTGCATCAGTTTGCCGAGTATAAAGGCGTTGATCCCGCATCGGTTCAGGGCGAGTGCTATGGACTCAACCACCTCTCGTTCTTCCGCAATGTGACGGTTGACGGCGAGGACATCATGCCCGACTTGATCCACGACGACGGGGCATATGCTCATACGGATCTTAGGTTCTTCGAGAAGGATCTCGTTCTAAATCGCGGATGCGTGCCAAATGAGTACCTATACTATTTCTACTATCGCGAGCGCGCCGTTGCCAACGTTCTCTCTTCGCCCCAGACGCGCGGCGAACTAATCGAAGAAATTAATCGAGAAATGACGAGCGAGCTTGCATCTATCGATATTGAGAACGACTTCGAAAAGGGCCTCGCGTGCTTTGAGAAGTGGTACGGAATGCGCGAAAACAACTACATGGCGGCCGAGACAGGTATTCACCGCGACAAGCCGTGGACGTTTGACGTGTACGGCAAAGATGCTGGCGGATACGCAGGTGTTGCGCTCCGTTTCATGGATATTGCTCGCTCTGGCAAGACGCAGCAGATGATCCTGTGCACCCCCAACAATGGCGCCATCCCCGGCCTTCTCGATACAGATGTCATCGAGTCAACGTGCGATATCTCCACCGATGGCTGTGTACCGCATCGCGTCGAAGCCGATTCTGTGCCCGCGGGAAACCTCGAATTGATTCGTCGCGTCAAGTACTACGAGCGCACCGTGGCGCGTGGCATCGTTAACCGATCGAAGCGCGACATTGTCGAGAGCCTCGCGATGCACCCGCTCGTTAATTCGTACTCCTTGGCGAAAGACATCGCCGCGCAGTACTTTGAGCTTAACCGCGACTACATCGACGGCTGGACAGACTAGTCTGGACGTTAAAACTAGAAATCATGGATGGGCGGACCGGCGTTTATATTGGCGCTCGTTCGCCCTGCCTAGTAAGAAAACGGGTATAGAGTGAACTTGCGAGAGAACTTCAATGTCTTTCTGGAATCGGGCGATCGGGCGAAGGGATGCCGGAGTGGCTGCACGATGGCGTTATATATCCCCTTGTTTGTTATGAGCGCGCTTCAAATTGGTGTATCAAACGTTGCAACCGAGCTCGCCTATATCAATCCGTCCATTACGCTTATTTGCACTGTGGTCGCGGCCTTTTTAAACCCGCTTCTATCGAATGTGGCTTTTTCATTATTTGCCGTCGACCGGTCCAAAGAGACGGTGCAACCTGCTCGAACCCCTCCGGTTTATCTCTTGGCCTCGACGGTTCCCCTCCAGATTTCTGGGGCGCTGCTAATTTATTTGGTTCACTTGATTTTATCGGCAATTGTAGTCTTTGCCTCGCTTGCGAGCAGCCAGCTCGGGGTGTTGTGCTCGCTTGTGGTGGCAGTAATCGTGACGCTTCTTTCCGCGTCGTTCGTATTCGTGTTAATTGAAGATGCGGACGTGGAGCAGAGGGGACTACGAGGCATTCGGTTTGCACCACGCTACATCATGCGTTCGGTCACGGTGCTTCGTTCCTCCTGCAGGGAAATCGCGCGTCCCGCAACGCTGCTGGTGGCATGGAACCTGGTTGCAAGTTGCGCTATCCAGGTTCTTGTTGGATGGGTAGTTTCGAGTGCGGCGCTGCCGTCGGCACTTTCAGTGACGGCGCTTGTACATGAGGGACTTTATTATGGGGCGTTTGCTTATATGCTGCTTTTGCTAGTTCATTGTGCGGTTGCGAGTTGGCTCGAAATTGACGTGCTCATGGGGGTGTCCTTGTGCGTATCCGAGCAGGCGCGATAGCCCGAAGATGAAGCCGCGTTTTCGACATTGAGTTTCTGCGTACCTTGCTTTCTAAGCAGAATTGGCGCGCCATCTGTTAACGATCGTTTTCCAAGAATTCTTTTGTTGCTCATTTTATAGACTTCTCATTGCTATAATCGCCCACCGCTCTAGATGATCGGAGAGGTTTTCCTATATGGCTCAAACAAAGCAAGGTGGTATCGCACTCAGTCAGTGGCTCCCGCTTATCGGGCTCGCCTGCTGCGCGTTCGTGTTCAACACGTCGGAGTTTATGCCCATCGGCCTTCTGACTGATATCGCCGCATCGTTCTCGCTCACCGAGGCCCAGGCAGGCATCATGATCTCGGTCTATGCTTGGGGCGTCATGCTGCTGTCGCTGCCACTCATGGTGTTTGCCTCGCGCTTTGAGTTCAAGTGGATGCTGCTCGGCGTGCTCGCCGTGTTTTCTCTGGGTCAGTTCCTGTCCGCTGTGGCACCGACATATCCCATCCTGGTCTGTGCGCGCCTGGTGGTCGCTTGCGCACATGCCGTGTTCTGGTCGGTCGCCTCGATTATGGCCTCGCGCCTGGTTGACGCCCGCCACGGGGCGCTCGCCATCAGCATGATCGCCACGGGCTCGTCTATCGCGCAGATTTTCGGCCTGCCCCTCGGTCGTGCCATCGGCCTGGCCGTGGGCTGGCGCATGACGTTTGCCGTGGTCGGGGTCTTCTCTGCCGCCGCGGTGGTGTACCAGGCAGCGGTGTTCCCGGCCATGCCGGCGGGTGAGCGCTTTACCGTTAAGCAGCTGCCCGAGCTGCTCAAGAACCCGTTCCTGATCGCGCTCTACGCGGTCACGGTCTTTATGGCGACCGGCTATTACGCAAGCTACAGCTATATCGAGCCCTTCCTGGCGCAGGTCGCGCACGTCGATGCGGGCGCCATCACCATGACGCTGACGGCGTTTGGCTTCTCCGGTCTGGTGGGCAGCTGGCTGTTTGGCCGCCTGTTCGACGGGCACCGCTTCCCATTCTTGGCTATCACGCTCTCCGGCGTGCCGGTGGCTCTGCTGCTTATGGCCCCCGCAGCCTCGTCGCTCGTAGCAGTGCTTGCCGTCTGCGCGCTATGGGGCTGCTGCTCCACGGCCTTTAACGTGGCGTTCCAGGCCGAGCTCATCAAGTACACGCCGGCAGACTCGTCGGCCGTCGCCATGTCGATCTTCTCGGGCCTGTTTAACCTCGGTATCGGCACGGGCACCGCGGTCGGCGGCGCCGTGGTGTCGGGTCCCGGCATCGCCTGGATCGGTTGTGCGGGCGGGGCGATTGCCGTCGTGGGTGTCATTCTCGCTATCACGGTGCTATTCCCGGCCATACACCGCGCAAAGCCTGTCGCCTAATCACGTCTCCTCATCAGTTGCGGTGAAATACGGACTGCTGAGCCCAATAAACCCGGCAAACAGTCCGTATTTCACCGCAACTTAGAAAGGGGCTGGGGTAGCTAAAAGAGCCCCGTCCCAAAATAGCTACCCTGCTGGGCATACAATGGATGTCGTTGTGTTGAGCTTGCCGGGAGGTTGCTATGTGGGCATACGAGACGACGTTCTATCAGATCTATCCGCTGGGCTTTTGCGGAGCTCCGCGCGAAAACGCCGCGCCCGTTGCCGAGGATGAGCTCGCCCAGGCTGCCAACGCTGCGCCCAACCCCGATGCGCCCATCATGAAGATCGCCCAATGGGCCGACTACCTGCAAAAACTCGGTATTGGCGCTGTGCTGATTAACCCGCCGCTCGAGTCTGATAGCCACGGCTACGATACGCGCAGCCTGCGCCATATCGACCGCCGCCTGGGCGGGGATGCCGATTTTGCCGCCGTATGCGAGACGCTGCACGCCCATGGCATCCGCGTGGTGCTCGATGCCGTCTTCAACCATGTGGGCCGTGGCTTTTGGGCCTTCCGCGATGTGCAGGAGCGTAAGTGGGACTCGCCGTACAAGGATTGGTTCCACATCAGCTTTGACGGCGATTCCTGCTATGGCGACGGCTTTTGGTACGAGGGCTGGGAAGGCCATTTTGAGCTCGTGAAGCTCAACCTGCAAAACCCCGCCGTGGTCGATTACCTGCTCGAGTCCGTGCGCCGCTGGGCCGAGGTCTTTGGCGTCGACGGCCTGCGCCTGGACGTTGCCTATATGCTCGACCGCGACTTTATGCGTCGCCTGCACGCCTTTACCCGTGAGCTCAAGCCCGACTTTGTGCTGATCGGCGAGACGCTTCACGGTGACTACAACCAGATCGTCAACGACGAGATGCTCGACTCCTGCACCAACTACGAGTGCTACAAGGGCCTGTACTCCAGCTTTAACTCGGTCAATATGTTCGAGATCGCGCATTCGCTGCATCGCCAGTTTGGCGGCGATCCGTGGTGCATCTACCGCGGCAAGCACCTGCTGTCGTTTGTCGACAACCACGACGTGCCGCGCCTGGCAAGCATCCTCACCGACAAGTCGTGCCTGCGTCCCGTCTATGGCATGCTCTTTGGCATGCCGGGCATTCCGTGCGTCTACTATGGCAGCGAGTGGGGGATTGCCGGCGAAAAGGGCGGCCCCGATGGTGACTGGGCGCTGCGACCTGCGCTCGATGAGCCTGCGCCCAACGAGCTGACGGCGTTCATCACGCAGCTTGCGCACCTTCGCTCGGCCGATGACGCGGCGGCCTGTGCTCTCAACTACGGTGCCTATCGCAACGTGGTGATCCAGAACAAGCAGCTGCTGTTCGAGCGCGCCTGTGATGACGCGACGGTGCTCGTGGCGGTGAACGCCGTGGGCGAGCCTTACACCTTTGGCGCCGGCGAGCTCAACGGGTCCTTTGTCGACCTGCTTGCCGACGATGCGCCCACGGTCGAGCTGACGGGTACCCTTGAGCTTGCACCCTACGAGGTGCGCTATCTGTTGAGAGCCTAGCCCATGGCCGTGTCTGACGAGGACTATCAACATATTGAGCATGGGTTTGAGCCTGTGTTCGACCAGCGCTCGCGCGTTTTGGTGCTGGGGTCGTTTCCCTCGGTGCTCTCGCGTGCAAATGCCTTTTATTACGGCAACCCTCAGAATCGCTTTTGGCGTGTGATGGCTGCGTGCCTCGGTGTGCCTGTGCCGCCCAACGAGGGCGATCCTTTGGCAAGCGGTGAGCCCGCGACGCTCGATGCCTCCATTGCTGCCAAGCGATCTATGCTGCTGAACGGCGGCGTGGGCCTGTGGGATGTGATCGAGAGTTGCGACATTAAGGGCTCGAGCGACGCGAGCATTCGCAACGTTGTGCCGGCACATATCGAGCGCATTACCGATGCCGCGCCGATCGAGGTCGTTGTCTGTAACGGCGGTACGGCAGGGCGACTCTACAAACGCTACTTGCAAGATCGGACGGGGTTGCCCGCCGTCGTCCTACCCTCGACAAGTCCTGCCAATGCCGCCTGGCGACTGGAGCGTCTTGTCGAGCGTTGGCACGAAGCCGTTGACTGGGCTGTTATTTAATTTAGATTTTTGTTTGAGCGTGGGCGCCCAGACGTTTCAGAACGCCTCGCCAGATCGGCGCGGGCACGGCTGGCTCGGCGCAAACCATGCCGTCGGCGTCGACGTTGGCGGCATTGCCGCCGCCAAGTCGCTGTGCATGCTCGACGGAGCAGCCCATGCGCACGGCGCCCACGAGCTTGTCCATGGCCTCCGAAAACGGTCGCCGCAAGAGTCCCATGCGCGGGGAGCGACGAAGCGCCGCAATGCCGCTGCCGGCGCAGATGGCAACGCCGCCACACCACAATTGGTCATGGCGCTCACATGCCTTGTGCAGGCGAACGGCGGCCCCACGCGCCTGCTCAGTGCCCTCTTGTGCGGCTCGAATCGCGGCATAGACGCGCGTTCCCGTACCGCCAAAGCGCTCAAGCGTCTGCTCGATAGCTGTCAACGTCTCATCGTCAGCCACATCTTCAATGGCCAGCACGATGCCATCGGCAACGCTGCCGGCGTCATTTGCCTTCAAGTCGACTGGGAGGGGGAGTGTAGTGCCGGAAAGCTGTGCATAGGCGGCGATGGCATCCTGCAGGTCCCAAAGCAAAAACTCAAGATCGGCGCTATTGGGAATGCTGATATACGCAATGGTTTGCAGCGTTTTTGGTACATCGCCGCGCGCGGTCGTCTCCATGCCATCTCCTTTCCGGCTCGTTTCCGTTTAGGTTACACCGTCTGACGGCGCCTCGCCGCGCTATCCTAGTGCAACCCTTACGAAAGGAACGCCATGCGTCTGCCCATGAATACCTCGCTTGCCACGCTCAAGCCCTCCGGTATCCGCCGGATCAACGCGCTCGCCGCCCAGCATCCGGGGTGCATCGCGCTCGCGCTCGGCGAGCCCGATTTTCCCACGCCCGATGTGATTAGCGCCGAGGTGACCGCCGCACTGGACCGCGGTGACACGCACTATCCGCCGAACAACGGTCGCCCCGCCCTGCGCGAGGCGTTATCTGCCTACATGGGGGACGCGGGCCTTGCGTTTTCGGCCGACGAGGTCATCCTGACTGATGGCGCGACCGAGGCCCTGTCGGCAACATTCATGGCTATGCTCAACCCCGGCGACGAGGTCATTATCCCCACGCCGGCCTTTGGCCTGTACGAAAGCATCGTCGTGGCCAACCACGCCAAGGCGGTCTTTTTGGATACGGAGCCTGCGCAATTCCAGATCGATGAGGAAGCGCTGCGCGCTTGCGTTACGCCGGCGACCAAGGCCATCGTCATCTGCTCGCCCAACAATCCTACGGGTTGCATCCTCAATACGGCGTCGCTCGACGCCGTGGCGCGCGTGGCAGACCAGGCGGGCATCTACGTAGTCTGCGACGACGTATACAACCGCCTCGTCTATGTGGACGGCTACGAGCGCTTCGCCCAGCGACGCCCGGAGCTGCGCGAGCAGACGGTCGTCATCGAGAGCTTCTCCAAGCCCTGGGCCATGACCGGCTGGCGCCTGGGTTGGCTCGCGGCAGCGGCACCCGTCATCGCCGAGATCGCAAAAGCTCACCAATACCTAGTATCGAGCGCCGTCTCCTTCGAGATGGACGCCGCAGCCCGAGCCCTGACTGTCGACCCAACCCCCATGCTCAAAGTCTACCGAGCCCGCCGCGAACGCGTACTCGCAGCCTTAGACGCCATGGGCCTCGACGTAGTGGAACCGGCAGGCGCCTTCTACGCCTTCCCGAGCATCAAAAAGTTTGGCCTAACCAGCGAAGCCTTCTGCATCAAAGCCATCGAAGAGGCAAACGTAGCCCTAGTCCCGGGCGACTGCTTCGGCACCGAAGGTCATATCCGCCTAAGCTACTGCGTCTCCGACAAAGACCTAGACGAAGGCCTCCACCGCCTGTCCACCTTCATTTCAACCTTTTAGCCCTCAGGGATGCAACACATCAGCCCACCGACCCAAGCATTATGAGTGGGGCACGTCGCTCAACGGACACGAGGATTCGCAGCAAAGTTACCGCAGCTCCGGTCCGAGGGGCCGGGTTGAGATTTTCGTAGATTCCGCACGAGCCGAAGAGCACTTAATGTGCTCTTCGTGCGAGCCAGGACTTGACCGAGCGAAAATCTCAACCCGGCCCCTCGGACCGGAGCGTATGCAGGGTTTGTGTACGAATCCTCGCGCCCGTTGACCGACGCCGGGGTCCCCGCCATAATACTTTCGGTTCACGCACGAATCCGCTGCCAGAGACAGCCGGCGCAAACGGGCATCGCCCGCGAGCTTAATGGGATATCCCGCCAGCCGAGGTGGTCGAGTAGATATGTCTTCTCGCCCCCGTCGCTCATGCAGCGCGGGGGCTTTCTTTTTGGACATGCCCCCGTCACGTCCTTGTGGCGGACCGTGCCCGGAAAGAATTCGAGGAGGTGTAATTCATGCCCCAGCAGTACAAAATCGACAAGGTTGCAGAGATCGAGTCCCGTATCGCCGAGAACGCCGGTCTGTTCGTCGTCAACTACAACGGTCTGACGGTTAAGCAGGCTCAGGAGCTGCGTCATCAGCTTCGCGAGTGCGGCGCCGAGATGAAGGTCTACAAGAACAACCTGGTCAAGATCGCTCTCAAGAACCAGGAGCAGCCCGAGCTCGACGAGATCCTCGCCGGCCCCGTCGCTTATGTGTTCTACGAGACCGAGCCGGTCGAGGCCGCTAAGGCCCTTAAGGACTTCTCTGCTAAGTCCAAGGGCGTCCTTGAGATCAAGGGCGGTATCTCCGACGGCAAGGCCGTTTCCGCTGATGATGTTAAGGCTATCGCCGAGCTGCCCACCAAGGATCAGCTTCTCGGCCAGATCGCCGGTCTCATCTCCGGTTTCGCTCGCGACATCGCTGTCTGCGTCAACGGCGTTTCCTCTGGTCTCGCTCGTTCGATCCAGCAGGTCTCCGAGCAGAAGGCAGCCTAGTCGCTGCTTTCACCCGCGGTGGCAACGCCGCACCCCAGGCGCATTCGCGCCATGTTTTAACTGATCTCCGTGCATCCGCACGGAAACCGAAAGGACTTAGAAATGGCTAAGCTTACCACCGATGAGATCATCGATGCTCTTAAGGAAATGACCCTTCTCGAGGCTTCCGAGCTCGTCAAGGCTATCGAGGACACCTTCGGCGTTTCCGCCGCTGCTCCTGCCGCTGTTGTCGCCGCTCCCGCTGCTGGCGCTGCTGAGGCCGAGGAGAAGACCGAGTTTGACGTCGTGCTCGAGGGCTTCGGCGACAACAAGATCCAGGTCATCAAGGCCGTCCGTGAGCTCACCAACCTTGGCCTGAAGGAGGCCAAGGAGGTCGTCGAGGGCGCTCCCAAGGCTGTTCTCGAGGGTGCCAAGAAGGAGGACGCCGAGGCTGCCAAGGAGAAGCTCGAGGCTGCTGGCGCTGCTGTCACCCTCAAGTAATCAGGCTTTCTCGCCAGATTTCTTTGCAGACGGGGTTCGCATTGCGAACCCCGTCTTTTTGTTATGACCCCTCATTCCCATTGCTCGGCATACAGAACACCGTTGTCTTCGCCGTGCTAATCCCGTTACCGCTGGGGCGTAAAATTGCACCATTCGAGCAATAATTTGCGTTGACCTGCTGAAGAATTGCGTTTGCCTTACGGCGACGTATGTCTCCGGCGGTAAGATACTTCGGTATCGCAATTTGGTCTGCGGCCACCGTGCCGCACGCACAGGGCGCATTCTGCGCCTGCGAAAGGATCCTTGAATAACATGAAGGCAATCATCCCCGCCGCCGGTCTTGGCACGCGTTTTCTGCCTGGCACCAAGTGCACGCCCAAAGAGATGCTGCCGGTGCTCGACAAGCCGGTCATCCAGTATGTCGTTGAGGAGGCGCTCGACCCCGAGGAGGTCGACGACGCCATCATCGTTACCTCGCCCGGCAAGCCCGAGCTGCTGAGCTACTTCCAGCCCGATCGTTCGCTCGAGAACCTGCTGCGCGAGCGCGGTAAGGACGCCTACGCCGACGCCGTCGCCCATGCGGGTGGTATGCCGGTCGACTTCCGTTATCAGTACGAGCCCAAGGGCCTCGGTCACGCCATTCGCTCTGCCGCCGACGCTGTAGCGGGGGAGAACTTCCTGGTTCTTCTGGGCGACTACGTTGTGCCCAACCGCGACATCTGCGACAAGATGCTTGCCGTCTCCAAGGAGCACGGTGGCGCTTCGGTTATCGCTGTTGCCGCTTGCGCTCCCGAGGAAGTCAGCCGCTATGGCGTCATCGCCGGTGACCGCGTGGGTTCCCTCGAGGGCTTCGAGAATGCTGCCGACGACGAGCCTGGTGCCGTTTGGCGCATCGGCGGTCTGGTTGAGAAGCCCGCTCCCGAGGCGGCTCCGTCCAACCTGTACATCGTCGGTCGTTACCTGCTGAGCCCGCTGGTCATGGACCTGCTCGCCGATCAGCAGGCCGGTAAGGGCGGCGAGATCCAGCTTACCGACGCCATGGCCCGCTCGCTCGACCGCGAGGCCATGTACGCTGTCGTCATCGACCCGCTCTCGGGCTACGACACCGGTACCCCGTCTGGCTGGATGGCCACCAACGCCCTCATGGCCGCAAGCGACCCTCGCTTTGCCAGCGCCTTCTGGGACGCCATCGACGAGCGCGGCGGTTTGATGCGCAAATAAGCCTTCGGGCATCGACATTTACGGGTGCGGACTTCTGTCTGCACCCGTTTTTTATTCGAGCTACAGCTTGGCTCCGGAAAGTGCGGCCCACAATTTGATCGAATTCTGGGACGCGCTTTCCGGTTGGAGCCCCTAGCGGAAACTGCGGCCCGGAATTTCGGCTCAGAACGGGACACGCTTTCCCGAACAGGGCTCAACCGGAAACTGCGACCCAGTTTGGGGCCTCAAAACGGGATGTAATTTCCGTCCGGCCAACCCTCGCTGCCATTCCGCCGTTCAGCGGCCAGCACCAGCAGGCTCGTTCACAGAAAATATATGAACAGGTGTTCGATGCACATCTATCTACCTGCGTATTTTCTGTCGAAAAACTTTGCTACTCCAAAAACTCAATCGCGTCAAGGCTTTTCTTGCTCAACGGTCGGTACCTGATAAACTATTAGGTTGCGATAACTGGCGAAGCCATGCCTCGCCAACCCACCGAGCATTTCCGTGAAGGAGGAAAAACCTGGTGACCTACGCATACACTGCCACTGAGCGCAAGCGCGTCAGCTTCGGGAAAATCCCGGAGGCCATGGAGCTCCCCAACCTTATCTCTGTTCAAAGGGAATCCTTTGAGCGTTTTAAGGACGAGGGCCTTCGTGAGGCGTTCAAGGAATCCAGCCCCATCCAGAGCCAGAACCATGTTCTCGAGGTTACCTTCGGCGAGCATCAGTTCGGCGACCCCGCGCACACCGTCGAGGAGTGCCGCGAGAAGGATATGACCTATCAGGCTCCGCTTCTGACCGACGTCCGTCTCACCAACAAGGAGACCGGCGAGATCAAGGAGCAGCTCGTCTTCATGGGCGACTTCCCCATGATGACCGATCAGGGCACCTTTATCATCAACGGTACCGAGCGTATCGTCGTCTCGCAGCTCGTCCGCTCCCCGGGCGTGTACTACAGCTCCGAGATGGATTCGGGCAAGCAGATCTACAAGGCCCAGATTATCCCGTCCCGCGGTGCCTGGCTTGAGTTTGAGGTCGACAAGCGCGACCAGCTCATGGTCTCCATCGACCGTAAGCGCAAGCAGAGCGCCACGATGTTCCTGCGCGCCCTTGGCATCGCCGTCACCAACGACGATATCATCGAGCTGCTCGGCAACTCCGATGTGATCAAGCGCACCCTGGAGCGCGACACCGCCCTCACTCGCGAGGACGCCCTCATCGAGATCTACCGTCGCCTGCGCCCGGGCGAGCCTCCCACCGTGGACGCTTCCCGCAGCCTGCTCGAGGGTCTGCTCTTTAACCCGCAGCGCTACGACCTGGCCCGCGTCGGTCGCTACAAGGTCAACAAAAAGCTCAACCTCACCACCGAGGAAGAGGTCACGGTGCTCACCGACGAGGATATCGTCGCGACGCTGCGCTACCTGCTGTCCCTCGCTGCCGGCGAGCAGGGCTTCAAGGTCGACGACATCGACCACTTTGGCAACCGCCGCATCCGTACCGTCGGCGAGCTCGTCGCCAACCAGTTCCGTATCGGCATGAGCCGTATGGAGCGCGTCGTCCGTGAGCGCATGAGCTCCCAGGACATCGACGAGATCACCCCGCAGTCGCTCATCAACATTCGCCCGATCGTGGCCTCCATCAAGGAGTTCTTCGGTTCCTCGCAGCTCTCGCAGTTCATGGACCAGGCGAACCCCCTGACCGGTCTGACCCACAAGCGCCGTCTGTCCGCACTCGGCCCTGGTGGTCTTGCCGGCCACAAGTCGGGCTCCAGCCGCCGCACCAACGTGCCGACGGCCGTCCGCGACGTTCATAACTCGCACTACAGCCGCATGTGCCCGATCGAGACCCCCGAAGGCCCCAACATCGGCCTGATCGGCTCGCTCGCCCTCTACGCCCGCGTCAACGAGTATGGCTTCATCGAGGCCCCGTTCCGTCGCGTCGAGAACGGCGTTGCCACCGACCAGATCGACTGGATGACCGCTGACGAGGAAGAGAAGCACGTCATCGCGCCGGCCAACACGCCGCTCGATCCTAAGACCAACGAATTCATCACGACCGATGCCGAGGGCAAGCTTGTCCGCCCGCACACTGTGATCGCCCGTACCCGCGACTTCGACGGCTCCTTCGGCGCTCCCGCCGACGTGCCTGTCGAGGACGTCGATTACATGGACGTCTCGCCGCGTCAGATGCTCTCCGTCGCAGCCACGCTGATCCCGTTCCTCGAGCACGACGACGCCAAGCGTACGCTGATGGGCGCTAACATGCAGCGTCAGGCCGTGCCGCTGGTTCACCCCGCCGCTCCCTATGTCGGTACCGGCATGGAGCGCCGCGCCGCTCTGGACTCCGGCGAGGTCACCCTGGCCAAGAACGCCGGCGAGGTCATCTTTGCCGACGCCGCCAAGATCATCGTCAAGCATGCCGGCGGCATGGATGAGTATCACCTGGCCAAGTACCAGCGCTCCAACCAGTCCACCTGCATCAACCACCGTCCGCTCGTGCGCGTCGGTGACACCGTTGAGCAGGGCGAGCCTCTGGCCGACGGTCCTTCGACCGATCACGGCGAGCTCGCACTGGGCCAGAACCTCACCGTGGCCTACATGCCGTGGGAAGGCTTTAACTACGAGGACGGTATCGTCGTGTCCGAGCGCCTGGTGGCCGAGGACCTGCTGACGACCATCAACATCACCCGTCACGAGATCGACGCCCGCGACACCAAGCTCGGCCCCGAGGAGATCACCCGCGAGATCCCGAACCTCTCCGAGGACATGCTTGCCAACCTCGACGAGGACGGCATCATCCGCATCGGCGCCGAGGTCGGCCCTGGCGACATCCTGGTCGGCAAGGTCACGCCTAAGGGCGAGAGCGCTCTGACCGCCGAGGAGCGCCTGCTGCGCGCCATCTTCGGTGCCAAGGCTCACGACGTTCGTGACACCTCCCTTAAGATGCCTCACGGCGCTTACGGCCGCGTCATCGACGTCGTCCGCTTTAGCCGCGAGAACGGCGACGACCTGGCCCCCGGCGTTAACGAGCAGGTGCGCGTCTACGTCGCCCAGCGTCGTAAGATCCAGCAGGGCGATAAGATTGCCGGCCGCCACGGCAACAAGGGTGTTATCTGTAACGTTCTGCCGGTCGAGGACATGCCCTACATGGCTGACGGTACCCCGATCGACGTTATCCTCAACCCGCTGGGCGTTCCTTCGCGTATGAACGTCGGCCAGCTGCTCGAGTGCCACCTTGGCTGGGCTGCTGCCTGCGGTTGGGATACCGAGCAGGCCGATTCCGACAAGTACGTCCCCGGTCCGTTCTTCACCGCGACGCCTGTCTTCGACGGCGCCAAGGAGGACGAGATCGCCGAGGTCATTCGTCGCGCCAACAAGAACATGCTCAACAAGGCCACCGCTGCCTTTGGCGATCACATGCGCCCCGAGTTTGTCACCCAGCTTGACGAGCGCGGCAAGACCCGCCTGTTCGACGGCCGCACCGGCGAGGAGTTCCGCGAGCCCATTACCGTGGGTACGTCCTACATCCTCAAGCTCGGCCACATGGTCGACGACAAGATCCACGCCCGTTCGACCGGCCCTTACAGCCTGGTTACCCAGCAGCCTCTGGGCGGCAAGGCCCAGTTCGGCGGCCAGCGCTTCGGCGAGATGGAAGTTTGGGCACTGTACGCATACGGTGCTTCCAACGTCCTGCAGGAGATCCTGACCGTCAAGTCCGACGATACCGTGGGCCGCGTCAAGACCTACGAGTCCATCGTCAAGGGCGAGAATGTTCCGGTCCCGGGAATCCCCGAGTCCTTCAAGGTTCTCGTCAAGGAGATCCGCTCCCTCGCACTGGACATCGAGCCCATGCACGATGCCGACGAGGACGCCTCCGCCCCTGTGACCGCCGAGGAGACCTCTGCTCTCGACGACCTGGCTGCGCTCGCCGGCGTTGACGCCGACGTCGAGGCCGAGGATGCCGAGACCGCCGAGGCGCCCGAGGCTGTCGCCGCCACGACCACTGATAAGGAGTAGTTGACTGTGGCAGATTTCGAAGCTACTGATTTTGACTCGGTAAAGATCTCCCTTGCCTCCGCCGACCAGATCCGTTCCTGGTCGCACGGCGAGGTCAAGAAGCCGGAGACCATCAATTACCGTACCCTCAAGCCCGAGAAGGACGGCCTGTTCTGCGAGAAGATCTTCGGTCCCGCCAAGGACTGGGAGTGCTCCTGCGGCAAGTACAAGGGCATCCGCTTTAAGGGCATCGTCTGCGAGCGCTGCGGCGTCGAGGTCACCTCGGCCAAGGTGCGTCGCGACCGCATGGGCCACATCGAGCTCGCCGCTCCCGTGTCCCACATCTGGTACTTCAAGAGCCCCACGAGCTTCCCGATGAGCCGTATGCTCGACATCAAGTCCAAGGACCTCGAGAAGGTTCTGTACTTTGCCAGCTACATCATCACCGAGGTTGACTATGAGGCCCGCGAGGCCGACGCCGACGACCTGCGCGAGGAGCTCGCCGCCGATCTGGAAGAGATCGATGCCGAGTGCGCCCGCCAGATCGAGTCCCTCAAGGAGCAGGGCGACCCCGAGAACTTTGACGAGTTCTCCGACGAGGAGCCGCTGACCCCCGAGGAGATCGCCTCCGGCATCGTTGACATCGAGGAAGAGTGCAAGGACGAGAAGCAGCTCCGCACGGACGCCTTCAACGCCTTCATGAAGCTCACTGAGCGCGACCTCATTTCCGATGAGCCGCTGTTCCGCGAGATGACCCGTTACTACTCCATGTACTTCAAGGGTGGTATGGGTGCCGAGGCCGTCCGCGACCTGCTCGCTGCCATCGACCTCCCCTCCGAGGCCGAGAAGCTCAAGGCCATCATCGCCGACGAGGACTCTCAGAAGCAGAAGCGCGAGAAGGCCGTTAAGCGCCTCGAGGTCGTTGACGCCTTCCTGAAGGGCGGCAACAGCCCCGCGAACATGATCCTGGACGTCATCCCGGTCATTCCGCCCGATCTGCGCCCGATGGTCCAGCTCGACGGCGGCCGCTTCGCCGCGTCCGACCTCAACGACCTATATCGTCGCGTGATCAACCGTAACAACCGACTCAAGCGCCTGCTCGACCTGGACGCCCCCGCGATCATCGTGAACAACGAGAAGCGCATGCTCCAGGAGTCCGTGGACGCCCTGTTCGACAACGGCCGTCGTGGTCGCCCGGTCTCTGGCCGTGGCGGTCGCCCGCTCAAGTCGCTCGCCGAGGCCCTCAAGGGCAAGCAGGGTCGTTTCCGTCAGAACCTGCTGGGTAAGCGTGTCGACTACTCCGGCCGTTCGGTTATCGTTACCGACCCCAAGCTGCTGCTGCACCAGTGCGGTCTGCCCAAGACTATGGCGCTGGAGCTCTTCAAGCCCTTCGTCATGAAGCGCTTGGTCGAGCTTGGCAAGGTCGAGAACATCAAGGGCGCCAAGCGCGCTATCGACCGCGGTGCCACCTTTGTGTGGGACATTCTCGAAGAGGTCATCGACGGCCGCGTCGTGCTGCTCAACCGTGCACCGACCCTGCACCGTCTGTCCATCCAGGCCTTTGAGCCGGTGCTGGTCGAGGGCAAGGCTATCCACCTGCACCCGCTGGTCTGCTCGCCCTTCAACGCCGACTTCGACGGCGACCAGATGTCTGTCCACGTGCCGCTGTCCAGCCAGGCTCAGGCCGAGGCTCGCGTGCTCATGCTCTCTGCGAACAACCTGCGCTCGCCGGCATCCGGCAAGCCGGTCAACATCCCTTCGCAGGACATGATCATCGGTGTGTACTACCTGACCCAGGTCCGCGACGGTCTGCCGGGCGAGAACCACGTGTTCTCGAGCTTCGATGACGCGCTGCACGCCTATGACTGCCGCTCCGAGGTCGACATGCAGGCCAAGATCCAGGTCCGCGTGTCCGCCGAGAACGCCAACGTCATCAACGAGGACGGCACCCGTATCTTCCGCGTCAAGAACGGCAAGAACGAGTTTGTTGACTACGACGTCACCGGCAACAAGACCGCGCGCTTCGAGACCTCTATCGGCCGCATCATCTTCAACCGCCAGTGCCTGCCCGAAGACTATGAGTTCATGAACTACAAGATGGTCAAGGGCGACGTGGCTAAGCTGGTTGCTGACTGCTGCGATCGCTATCCCGAGGCCAAGGTCGGCCCGATCCTCGACGCCATCAAGTACTCCGGCTTCCACTACGCTACCCGCGCCGGCCTCACCATCTCGGTGTGGGACGCTCTCATCCCTGCCGAGAAGCAGGAGCTGCTCGATCGCGCCCAGGCCAACGTCGACCAGATCAACGAGTACTTCGAGGAGGGCTTCATCAACGAGACGGAGCGCCACATCGAAGTCGTTAACGAGTGGACCGCTTGTACCGATAAGGTTGCAGCGCTCATGCTCGACTTGTTCGACGAGGAGAACCCGCTCTACATGATGGCCGACTCCGGCGCCCGTGGTTCTAAGACCCAGCTGCGTCAGCTCGGCGGCATGCGTGGCCTGATGGCAGACATGTCCGGCGAGACGATCGACCTTCCCATTAAGGCGAACTTCCGCGAGGGCCTGCTGCCGCTCGAGTACTTCATTTCGACCTACGGCGCCCGTAAGGGCCTGGTCGATACCGCATCCCACACCTCGGACTCTGGTTACCTGACCCGTCGTCTGGTCGACGTGGCCCAGGACGTCATCGTCCGCGAGGAGGACTGCGGTACGCACGAGGGCGTCACCTACAACCTCATCATCCCCGGCACCACCGACCTCAACACCGACCTCGTCGGCCGTTGCTTCATTGAGGACGTCGTGGCTCCCGATGGCACCGTGCTCTTTGAGCAGGACGGTTACATCGAGAAGGTCGCCGACATCCAGAAGATGGTCGATGCGGGCCTCAAGAAGGTTAAGCTCCGCGCGCTGCTCACCTGCCGCTCCAAGTACGGCGTGTGCCAGAAGTGCTACGGCTGGGATCTTTCCACCCGTCGTCCGGTCGCCATCGGTACTGCCGTCGGCATTATTGCCGCCCAGTCCATCGGCGAGCCCGGTACGCAGCTTACGATGCGTACCATTCACTCCGGCGGCGTCGCTGGCGTCGACGATATTACGCAGGGTCTGCCTACGGTCAGCCGTATGTTCGATATCGTCGGCAACGTCAACGAGAAGATTCTGGGTCGCGAGGCCGAGCTGGCTCCGTACTCCGGCCACCTCTCGATTAAGCCCGAGAAGTCCGAGTACGTGCTGACGCTCACCGACTCCGAGGATCACACCCGTGTCCTCGATGAGCGCCGCGTCCCCGCTTCGGTGCGCTTTATGCCCGAGATCGAGGACGGCTGCGAGGTTCGCGCCGGCGACCAGATTACCAAGGGCTTCGTCAACTTCCGCAACCTGCGCAAGCTGACCGACATCGAGTCGACGATGCACACCTTCGTCGAGAGCGTCAAGGACGTCTACACCAGCCAGGGCGTCGACCTGAACGACAAGCACATCGAGGTGCTCGCACGTCAGATGCTGCGTCGCGTTCAGATCACCAACCCCGGCGACTCCAAGTACCTGCTTGGTCAGTATGTCGACCGCTACGAGTTCGCCGACGAGGTTGAGCGCGTTGCCCGTCTGGGCGGTCAGGCTCCCGTGGCCGAGCCCGTCATCCTGGGTACGCTCAAGGTCGCGTCCAACATCGACTCCTGGCTGTCGAGCGCTTCGTTCATCCGCACCGCCGGCGTCCTTACCGAGGCTGCCATCGAGGGCAAGGTCGACCACCTGCTCGACCTTAAGTCCAACGTCATCGTTGGTAAGAAGATTCCTGCCGGTACCGGCCTCAAGCCGTACGCCAACGCCAAGCTGACGTATCGCACGGCCGACGGCTACGTGGACATCGACGGTCCGGCTTCGCCCAACGCCAAGTCGCTGCCTGAGTGGGCTCCTGTGGAGCTCAAGGACCTGGACGAGCAGCTCCCGCAGCAGCTCGACTGGGCCGGCTACGACGAGTTCGGCGGTGCTGACGGTTCGTTCACCCGCAACGGCCACACCATCTCCGCCGAGAAGGCTCGCCTGTACCTGTTCGACGACCTGGGCGTGTCGCAGCGCTGGACCAACAAGTTCAGCGAGGTCGGCATCGAGACGGTCGGCGACCTGGTCGGCAAGTCCGAGGAGGATCTGCTGCGCATCGATGGCATCGGTGCCAAGGCGATCGAGGAGCTCCGTGACGGCCTGGAGGCCCACGACCTGCTCTACATCCTCGAGAACAACGACGACGTTGCCGACGAGGAAGACCTCTCGCAGCTGCTGCAGATGGTCTTTAGCCCCGACGGTCCGGACGACATCCTGCTGGGCACCTCCGCCACGCCGACGCATCACGCCGACGCCGACGAGGAGCTCCTGGGCGCCCCGATCGACGACAAGAAGGCTCCCGCCAACGGTGCCATCAACGAGGACATGGCTTCCCTCGACGAGCTGCTCAACCAGCTCGTGGACACCGACGATGCCGAAGAGGCCAAGGACAACGACGAGGAGTAACTTCCTAGTACGTTAACCGCCCTTCCAAAGACCCGTTTCCCAACAGGGAAGCGGGTCTTTTTTGGTGAGGAACGTTGCCCCGACGAGCACGTCGGATTCCCGGAACGGGCCGCCCGCTGTTTAAGTTTGTCGCGAGTTCCGCACGCAAAGGAAAGCACTTAATGTGCTTTCCGTCTTGCGCAGGACTGTAGAGCAGCAAACTTAAACAGCGGGCGGCCCGTTCCGGGAATCTGCCCCCGCGCACAGAAGGGGATTCCTTTCGCCAAAAAGGGACAGGTTTATTTTGGTAGGTTTTTCCTGCTTGAATTTGAAACATTTCGTTCGGTCAAAGCGTATCTATGGTGAGGACCTCATCAAGAACCATCAGCGTCACCGGGAGGTGATTATGGAAGAACAAACTTTTAGACAGGCGGTCGAAGATCACCGGGATGTCGTGTTTCGAATCGCATTGACGTACCTGCGCGATCGTGCCGATGCCGACGATATTGCCCAAGATGTCTTTCTTAAGTTGCTTAAAAGCGATGGACACTTTGAAAGTTGGGAACATCTTCGCCGCTGGCTTATCCGGGTCACGATCAATGAATGCAAATCTC
This sequence comes from Collinsella sp. AM16-21, assembly GCF_003471905.1. Taxonomy (NCBI): domain Bacteria; kingdom Bacillati; phylum Actinomycetota; class Coriobacteriia; order Coriobacteriales; family Coriobacteriaceae; genus Collinsella; species Collinsella sp. AM16-21. The sequence continues at coordinate 229,149 of NZ_QRKJ01000001.1, read as the reverse complement.
TCTTTCGAAAGCCGTGGAGACGCGTGGAGGATATTGAAAGTCTGGCCGATTCGCTTTCGACGGCGCGGGAGGAGACCAAGGCGGTCCTGTCAGACGTTATGCGACTTCCGGAGCGATTCCGTGTTCCCATCGTGCTCTATTACTATCTGGGCTTCTCGACTTCAGAGATTGCCGAGTTGCTGCATGTGCCAGCCGCGACCGTTCGAACGCGTTTAGCTCGTGGTCGATCGAAGCTCAAATTCATCCTAGAGGAGGGCGACCGTGAAATCCAATCAAATCAAGCAGGCCTTCGAGTCCATCCAAGCCGATAGCGATCTTGCCGACCGTGTTATTGATGCTGCTGCGGGTGAGCCGCTTCATCGAAAGGGTCACGCGAAGCCTCTGTATGTTGCCGTAATCGGATGTCTTGCCGGAGTGCTGGCGACCGGAGGGGTCGCCTACGCTGTTGTCAATTCCAGTTATTTTGCCTCTGCCTGGGGAAACCATGGCAACGGAGAGTCCGTTACCTGGACAAATGGCGGCTCGTCGGGGACGAAATATACCTACACCAGAGAGTTTGGTGATGGTATCGCGCCCCAAAGCTTGGAGGGTTCAGTACAGAAGGTCAATCTGTCCGTCGAGGGCAACGGCTATACACTCGACATTCATGATATGGCTATCGACCAAAACGGCTGCGGTGCTGTGACGTTTACGCTGTCCAATCCAAATGGTGTTAACTACTACAAGCCGGCAGCAGAGACAGGCGAACTTGTTCTCTATGGTGAAGAAGAACAAGGCATCGGTACACCCAGCATGAACTTCGGCGAGGAATGGGCTGATACACGCTGCACCATTGATAAGGACACATCAAGCGATACTGTCATTAATGGCACGATGTACTTTGCTTCTATGGATCGCGAGCGAGGTTTTCAACATGCGGTCACCTGGAATATCTCGTGGACCGAGGGCGAAGGAGAGGATGCGAAGCCGTTCGAGGCATCGACACCCGAGTTTAGCGTTGGAGCGTACGTCGATGCTAAGGAACTCCGCTCCGATGACACGCCTCTCGAGATCAGCCCGTTTTCCATCCAGACGCACATCGATGATCTGGGCATTGACGCAGTCACGAAGAAGTTGACGGTTACCTACAAGGATGGATCGGGGCAGATTATCGAAGATGACGACGCAGGGGCGTTCAACTTATATTTTTCTTATACGCGCAATAGCGGAGAGAACATCTGGGTGCCAACGAAGTTGATTGATGTCGACCAAGTGGTCTCGGTAACCCTCGAGGGCACGAGATACACATCAACAGGAGAGACCGAAACAGAAGCACCCTTTACCATCGTCTATTCGTAAGGTCTAGGCCGCTTCCTGCTAGAGGAAGCGGCCATTTTCGTGTTACATGGACGGCTGGAATGGGCACTTGCGCACAGGCGGGGATTCCTTTTGTGGAGGGTTTGCGGAAATGTGGCTATTTAAGGATACGCCCGGCGGCGTGGTCTGTTGACGGCACAGCTAACGGCACGTATCCTATCGAACTGCGTGTTTCGTAGGGGGATGCTGACCCCTCGATTCAAGCCGTTGCACTTTACAGAAAGCTGGAATCATTCGAGAAGGAGTACGCTTTGCCTACTATTAACCAGCTGGTTCGCCAGGGCCGTCGTTCCGTGCCCAAGAAGTCCAAGAACGCTGCTCTGCAGCACAACTCCCAGAAGCGCGGCGTGTGCACCCGCGTCTTCACCACGAGCCCCAAGAAGCCGAACTCGGCTCTTCGTAAGGTTGCCCGTGTTCGCCTTGTCAACGGCATCGAAGTTACCGCTTACATCCCGGGTGAGGGCCACAACCTGCAGGAGCACTCCATCGTGCTCGTCCGCGGCGGTCGTGTCCGTGACCTCCCTGGTGTCCGTTATCACGTCATCCGTGGCGCCTACGACGCTGCTCCGGTCCAGAACCGTATGCAGGCCCGTTCCAAGTACGGTGCTAAGCGCCCCAAGGCTAAATAAGCCAGATAACGTTTTGATACTTTCGCCGTGTGCCGTCTTGAGCGCCGCACGGTAGACACTTAAGGAGATTTCACATGCCGCGTCGTGCAGCAGCTAATCGTCGTGAGGTTCAGCCTGACGCCGTTTACAACAACCGCCTGGTGACTCAGCTCATCAACAAGGTCCTTCTTGACGGCAAGAAGGCCACCGCTGAGCGCATCGTTTACACCGCTTTCGAGATCGTTGCCGAGAAGTCCGAGGGCGGCGACGCTCTCGCTACCTTCAAGAAGGCTATGGACAACGTCAAGCCCACGCTCGAGGTTAAGCCCAAGCGTGTCGGTGGCGCTACCTATCAGGTCCCGATGGAGGTCAACTCCCGTCGTTCCACCGCTCTGGGCATCCGCTGGATCGTCAACTTCTCCCGCGCTCGCAAGGAGAAGACCATGGCCGAGCGTCTCGCCAACGAGATCCTCGACGCCTCCAACGGCCTGGGCGCTTCCGTCAAGAAGCGTGAGGACGTCTTCAAGATGGCCGAGGCCAACCGCGCGTTCTCTCACTATCGTTGGTAAGTTAAGGTAAGGAACTAACATGGCTAAGCCTAAGTACAAGCTTTCCGATACCCGTAACATCGGCATCATGGCTCACATCGATGCCGGTAAGACCACCACGACCGAGCGTATTCTTTACTACACCGGTAAGACCCACAAGATCGGTGAGGTCCATGAGGGCGCTGCCACCATGGACTGGATGGTTCAGGAGCAGGAGCGCGGCGTAACCATTACCTCCGCTGCTACCACGTGCTTCTGGAACAAGGACGGTAAGGACTACCGCATCCAGATCATCGACACCCCGGGCCACGTTGACTTCACCGCCGAGGTCGAGCGCTGCCTGCGCGTCCTCGATGGCGCTGTCGCCGTCTTCGACGCCGTTGCCGGCGTTCAGCCCCAGTCTGAGACCGTTTGGCGTCAGGCTTCTACCTTCAACGTCCCCCGCATCGCCTTCATCAACAAGTATGACCGCGTGGGCGCTGACTTCTTCAACGCTATCGAGACCATGAAGGATCGTCTCGACGCCAACGCCGTGGCCGCTCAGGTCCCGATGGGCGCCGAGGACAACTTCTGGGGCGTCATCGACCTGGTCACCATGACTGCATGGGACTTCAAGGCCGACGAGAAGGGCATGACCTACCCCGAGCCGATGGACGAGATCCCGGCTGAGTTCGCCGACATCGCTGCCACCAAGCGCGAGGAGCTCCTCGACGCTGCTGCCAGCTTTGACGACGAGCTCATGGAGAAGATCCTCATGGAGGAGGACTTCACCGTCGAGGAGCTCAAGGCTGCTCTGCGCAAGGGTGTTCTGGCCAACGAGCTCAACCTCGTCTTCGTGGGCTCCGCCTACAAGAACAAGGGCGTTCAGGAGCTGCTCGACGCTGTCGTCGACTACCTGCCCAGCCCGCTCGACGTTGAGGCCGTCACCGGTACCGATCCGGACACCGGCGAGGAGATCCAGCGTCATCCTTCCTTCGACGAGCCCTTCTCCGGCCTGGTCTTCAAGATCATGACCGACCCGTTCGTCGGTAAGCTCACCTACGTCCGCGTTTACTCCGGCCGCGCCGAGTCCGGCTCCTACGTTGTCAACGCTTCCAACGGTCAGCGCGAGCGCCTCGGCCGCATCCTCGAGATGAACGCCGCCGAGCGTATCGACCGTGACGACGCTGCCGCCGGCGACATCGTCGCTTGCGTCGGCTTCAAGAACTCCACCACCGGTGACACCCTGTGCGCCGAGGGCAAGGAGATCGTCCTCGAGAAGATCGAGTTCGCTAAGCCCGTTATTGACGTTGCCATCGAGCCCAAGACCAAGGCCGAGCAGGACAAGATGTCCCTGGCTCTGACCAAGCTCGCCGAGGAGGACCCGACCTTCCAGGTGTCCACCAACCACGAGACCGGCCAGACCATCATCGCCGGCATGGGCGAGCTGCACCTCGAGATCATCGTCGACCGTCTGCTCCGCGAGTTCAAGGTTGACGCTAACGTCGGTAAGCCCCAGGTTGCCTACCGCGAGACCGCTGGTCACGACGTCGAGAAGGCTGAGGGCAAGTTCGTCCGTCAGTCCGGCGGTCGCGGTCAGTACGGCCACGCCGTCATCAAGCTCGAGAAGATGGAGGAGGGCTTCGGCTACGAGTTCGTCAACGCTATCGTCGGCGGCGTCGTGCCCAAGGAGTACATCCCGTCCATCGACAAGGGCATCCAGGAGGCCCTGAACACCGGTGTTATCGCCGGCTTCCCGGTCCTCGACGTTAAGGTCACCCTGTTCGACGGTTCTTACCACGAGGTCGACTCCTCCGAGGCCGCCTTCAAGATCGCCGGTTCCATGGCTATCAAGGACGCCCTCAAGAAGTCCGATCCGCAGCTGCTCGAGCCGATCATGGCTGTCGAGGTCGAGACCCCCGAGCAGTACATGGGCGACGTTATGGGCAACCTCTCCGGTCGCCGCGGCAAGATCGAGGGCATGGAGGATCGCAAGAACAGCAAGCTCATCCGTGCCAAGGTGCCGCTGGGCGAGATGTTCGGTTACGCTACCGACCTTCGCTCCCAGACCCAGGGCCGTGCATCCTACACGATGCAGTTCGACTCTTATGAGCCCGCGCCCAAGTCCATCGTGGACGAGGTCATGAGCAAGAACGCCTAAGTTCGAGCTCCCTGTTACGTAATCCTGCGAGAACATCTCTCGCACTCTTTGGAGGTTTAAGTTGGCTACCCAGAAGATCCGCATTCGCCTCAAGGGCTATGATCACGAGGTCGTCGATCAGTCCGCGAAGCTCATCGTCGAGACCGCTCAGAAGACCGGCGCTCGCGTTTCCGGTCCTGTCCCCCTGCCCACCGAGCGCAACCTGTACACGGTTATCCGCTCGCCGCACGTGAACAAGGACTCCCGTGAGCAGTTCGAGATGCGCACCCACAAGCGCCTCATCGACATCCTCGACCCCACCTCGGGCACCGTTGATTCGCTTATGCGTCTCGACCTCCCCGCTGGCGTCGACATCGACATCAAGCTCTAAGCGATATCGCTCATAGCTTAAAGGGCCCCGCTGCCGTTACGGTAGCGGGGCCCTTTTGTTTTGCATGATGGGTTTGGATCGCCGGGTAAGGCTGCCGAGCGGCTGGCTGTGGCGACCTACTCACTCAAGGGGCGCAATGACGCTTCCTCAAAATGGAAGGATCGCAAGCCGTCTTCTGTTTCGATGCACGCACGACCAAAGCCATCGACCGTTTTAAAGATGCCTCGCGCCAGCTCGTCACCGGCAGGGGAGCGGGCGATAACGTGCTTTCCAATCCAATTGAGGTGAGCGACATATTCGCCGTGGACGGGCGCGAGCGGTCCGGTGTTTTCTTCCATGGCGTTGAGGCGTTCTGCCCAGGCATCTATAGCGTCTATAACTGCGTGATAGACCTCATCGAGGAGCATGTCGACAGCTGGAACGTTCTCGTTAAGGTCCGAGAGACCGATTGCCGGCAGGCCGCCATCGGGCACCTCTTGGGGCGCATAGTTCACATTGACACCAATGCCACAGACGGCGAAAGGTTTGCCTTCGTTATCGCGTGCGGCCTCGACCAGAATGCCGCCGAGTTTGCGTCCACGCGCGACCAGGTCGTTGGGCCATTTGAGGCCAATCTCGTTTGCAAGACCCTGTTTTTCGAGCGCCTCGAGCACCGCTAGGCCGCTGACGGCAGCAAGACCAGAGTACTTCGCAGGATTAACGCATGGACGCAGGACAATCGAAAGCAATAGGTTGCCGGCGGTTGAATCCCACTTGTGGCCGCGCCGGCCGCGTCCTGCTGTCTGAGCCCGGGCGGCAAGTCCTGTGCCGTGCGGCGCTCCCTGTTTTCCTGCTTCGAGCAGGTCATCGTTGGTCGATCCGGTTACGTCGACTATCGTTAATTTGGCATCCATAACGGCTGCTACCTCCTTAATGAATAAGTGAATAACGCAATGGTGTCGAGAGAGACACAATGTGAAGCCTTTGTCGCATTTGGACAATTTAATGTTAACACGTTAACAACGACTGAAATGCGCTATCCTCTCTTGGTCGATGTAAACACGTCAACAACTCAAAGGAGGTTAGTGATGGGTTTCACGATTCTTGGAACAGGCTCGGCGCTTCCTAAGCGCAGTGTTTCCAATGACGAGCTGTCCGAGTTCCTCGATACCTCGGATGAGTGGATTTTTACCCGCACAGGTATTAAGAGTCGCCACGTCTGCACCACCGAGTCACTTGACGACCTTGCCGTAGCGGCGAGCGAGCGGGCACTTCAGGTGTCCGGAATCGACGCGAGCCAGTTGGATCTGATCGTCTGCTCGACGACGACGGGTGATCACCTTGTTCCCGCCGAGGCGTGTGCCGTTGCTGAGCGACTGGGCGCGACGTGCCCTGCCTTCGATGTCTCGGCTGCCTGCGCCGGCTTCGTATTTGCGCTCGATGTTGCCGAGGGCTATATCGCCCGAGGACGAGCCAAGCATGTGCTTGTCGTTGCCGCCGAGCAGATGACGCGCGCGCTCGACTGGACCGACCGCGCCACCTGTGTGCTCTTTGGCGATGGGGCAGGCGCCGCGGTGATTGAGGCTGGGGGAGACAGCCCCCTTGCCGTTGAGCTTTCGACGGCGCCCGACGTCGAGACGTTGTGCGTTCCCGGTCTGGTCGGCACCTCGCCGTTTAAGGCCTCCGCAGATAGCGAGAGCGTGCTGTCCATGAATGGCCGCCGCGTGTTCAAGTTCGGCGTCAACGCGATTTGCGACACGGTCCATAAGCTTGCGAGCGATGCGGGCATTTCGGTCGAGGACATCGACCATTTTGTATTCCATCAGGCTAACGAACGAATCCTGAGTCAGGCGGTCAAGCGCCTCGGTGTGCCAGACAAGCGCGTGGTTCGAACGCTGCGCGAGACCGGCAACATTTCGAGCGCATGCATTCCGCTTGCCCTCGACCGGCTGGCAAACGCCGGTGCACTTCACACGGGCGACACCATCACCCTCGTTGGATTTGGCGCCGGTCTGGATATAGGTGGCTATCTACTTCGTTGGAAGTAGTCGCACATAGGAAATAAAAACGCCCCTAGGGCACAAACAAAGGAGAACTACCATGGCAGATCAGAAGACCTTCGAGCGCGTTTGCGATGTTATCCGCGAGACCGCCGGTCTTGACGATGTCGAGATGAAGCCCGAGTCCACGCTCGAGGAGATTGGTCTCGACAGTCTGGGCACCGTCGAGATCCTCGTCGCCGTTGAGGACGAGTTTGGCATCCAGCTCGATACCGAGGAGAACCCCAAGACGGTCGGCGAGTTCGCCGATACGGTCGAGGCGGCATTGGAGAAGTAGAGATGCTCAAGACTCCTCTCTGCGATCTGCTCGGCATCGAAAAGCCCGTGTTCCAGGGCGGTATGGCCTGGATCGCCGACGCCTCGCTGGCGTCCGCAGTGTCCGAGGCGGGCGGCTTAGGGATTATCGCGGCCATGAACGCCGACGCCAACTGGCTGCGCGACCAGATTCATGAGCTGCGCGCCAGGACGGATAAGCCCTTTGGCGTCAACGTCATGCTCATGAGCCCGTTTGCCGACGAGGTCGCGCGGGTCGTGATTGACGAGCGGGTACCGGTCGTCGTGACGGGTGCCGGCAATCCCACCAAGTACATGAAGGCGTGGAACGAGGCGGGCATCAAGGTCATCCCGGTCGTTGCCTCGGTCGCGCTGGCGCGCCTCGTGGCGCGTCGTGGAGCCACTGCCGTGGTTGCCGAGGGTACCGAATCAGGCGGCCATATTGGCGAGACCTCGACGATGGCACTGGTGCCGCAGGTTGTCGATGCGGTCGATATTCCCGTGGTTGCGGCTGGCGGTATCGCCGATGGCCGCGGCGTGGCGGCCGCCTTTATGCTGGGCGCCGCCGGCGTGCAGGTGGGTACGCGCTTTCTGATCGCAGATGAGTGCACCGTATCGGAGCAGTACAAGGAGATGGTCCTGAAGGCCAACGACACCTCGACGCGTGCGACCGGCCGCTCGACGGGACACCCGGTGCGTGCCCTCAAGAGCCCCTTCACCAACGCCTACGCCAAGAGCGAGGCGGCGGGCGTAAGCGTCGAGGAGCTCGGGGCCATGGGCACGGGCGCCCTTCGCAAGGCCGCCAAGGACGGCAATTACGAAGAGGGCTCGTTTTTGTGTGGACAGATTGCCGGCATGGTCAACGAGCGCCAAAGCGCACGTGAAATCGTTGACGACCTGGTCGATGGCGCCGAGCACGTCCTGAAGGGTGCGTGCGCATGGGTGGCGTAGCGTTTCTGTTTGCCGGCCAGGGCGCCCAGCACCCCGCGATGGGCGTCGACCTGATCGAGGCATCGCCGGCGGCCGCCGAGGTGTTCGCCATTGCCGACGAGGTGCGCCCGGGGACCAGTGAGCAGTGCCGAAGCGCCTCCAAGGAGGAGCTCTCGCAGACCGAGAACACGCAGCCGTGCGTGTTCGTTCACGATCTGGCAGCGGCTGCCGCCCTGCGTGAGCGCGGCGTGGTACCTGCCGCCTGTGCGGGTTTTTCGCTTGGCGAGGTCGCCGCGCTCACCTTTGCGGGGGCGTTCGATACGCGAGCGGGCTTTGAGCTCGTGTGCGAGCGCGCGGCGCTGATGGCCGCGGCTGCCGAGCGCCATCCGGGCGGCATGCGCGCCGTCATCAAGCTCGATGCGGCGCAAGTCGAGAACCTGGCAAAACAGGCCGGCGAGGACTGCTGGCCGGTCAACTACAACAGTCCGCAGCAGACGGTTGTTGCCGGACCGCCCGAGGCGCTGCAGGAGCTCGACGTCCTAGTAAAAGAGGCTGGCGGCCGCGCTATGAAAGTCGCGGTGTCGGGCGCATTTCATAGCCCCTATATGGCCGAGGCGACTGAGGGGCTGGCGACGTATATCCAAGCCGGCCACGCGCCGTCACCGCTGCTGATTCCGGTCATGGCAAACATGACGGCGGCGCCCTATCCGGCGGACCCGCGAGCGGCATCGGATGTCTTGGCCAATCAGGTGAGTCATGCCGTTCGTTGGGTCGACACGCTGCATGCTCTGCAGAATCAGGGCATCGACACGTTTATTGAGGTCGGCCCTGGCAAAACGCTGTCGGGCCTGGCCAAGCGTACGCTGAGCGACGTTCGCGTGTATTCGTGCGAAACGGCCGAGCAGGTCGCAGCTATTGCCGACGAGCTCGCATAGTCCACAGGGCTGTAACCCGAAAGGAATGACATGGGCAACTTGAACAACGGCGCGCTCGAGCGCAACGACTCACGTCGCGTGGCACTGGTCACGGGCGGCTCGCGGGGTATCGGCCGCGCCTGCGCTGTCGGTCTGGCGGAGGACGGCTTTGATATCGCCGTCGTCTATGCCGGCAGCGTCGATGCGGCGCGCGAGACGTGCGAAGCCTGTGAGGCGGTTGGCGCCACGGCACGCGCATATCAATGCGACGTGGCCGATCCCGCTGCCGTCAACGCGTGTGTGGAAGCGGTCCTCAACGACTTTGGTTCCATTTGGGCGCTCGTCAACAATGCCGGCATCACCCGCGATGGCCTGCTCATGCGCATGGGCGATGACGCATTCGATCGCGTGCTCGATGTCAATCTCAAGGGAACATTCAATATGACGCGCGCGTTCACCAAGACCTTTATGCGCCAGCGCGGCGGTTGCGTCGTCAACATGAGCTCGGTCGTGGGCCTGATGGGCAATGCCGGGCAAGCCAACTACGCTGCTTCCAAGGCGGGCGTGATAGGGCTTACCAAGGCGGTGGCGCGCGAGCTTGCGCCTCGTGGCGTACGAGCGAACGCGGTCGCCCCCGGGTTTGTCGAGACAGATATGACGGCAAAGCTCTCGGAGAAGGTGCGTACGGCAACCGAGGAACAGATTCCCCTTAAGCGCATGGCACGCCCCGAGGAAGTGGCCGGCGTGGTGCGCTTTTTAGCGAGTGATGCGGCTGCCTACATTACGGGCGAGGTCGTGCGCGTCGACGGCGGAATGGCGATGTAGAAACCAGGGCCGAAGAACGGCTTGGATGAGGAGACCATGATGGAACAGAGAGTTGCAATCACCGGCATCGGTGCCGTATCGCCGCTCGGCAACACCGCGCTTGCCACCTGGGCGGCCATGTGCGCCGGGACCTGTGGCATCGGCCCGATCACGCACTTCGATACCGATGCGTTTACCGTCAAGGTGGCGGCCGAAGTCAAGGGCTTTGACGGCAACGAGTACTTTGGCAAGCGTGACGCCAAGCATCTCGATCCCTGCGTTCAGTTTGCGCTGGTGGCTTCGGACGAGGCCATGCACGATGCGGGCTTTGATGCCGAAGGCGCCATCGATCGCGAGCGCCTGGGCGTTTACGTGGGGTCAGGCGTGGGCGGCATGCAGACGCTCGTCGACAACGTCCATACGATTGCCGACCGTGGGCCCCGCCGCGCATCGCCTTACATGATCGCGATGATGATCCCCAACATGGCATCGGGCAATATCGCAATCCGTCACAAGGCAAAGGGACCGACCCTGCCAGTCGTGACTGCGTGCGCGACCTCGGCCCATGCGGTGGGCGAGGCGTTCCGTGCTATCAAGCACGGCTATGCCGACGCGATCCTCGCGGGCGGTGCCGAGGCGGCCATTATCCCCGATGCTGTTGCAGGCTTTACGTCCTGCCGCGCATTGACCACCAACCCCGATCCCGCGACGGCCTGCCGCCCGTTCGATGCAGACCGCGACGGCTTTGTGATGGGCGAGGGCGCCTGCGTGCTCGTGCTCGAGAGCATGGAACATGCGCAGGCGCGCGGTGCGCACATTTATGCCGAGGTCGTGGGCTACGGCAACACCGATGATGCCTATCACATCACGAGCCCCGATCCCGAGGCTGCCGGCATTGCCCGCGCGATATCGCTGGCGGTGGCCGAGGGCGACGTCAAGCCTTCCGAGGGTCTCTATATCAATGCCCACGGCACATCGACCAAGCTCAACGATTCGTCCGAGACGGCGGGCATTAAGCGTGCGCTCGGCGAGGACGCGGCGCGCGCCGCGCATGTCTCGTCGACTAAGTCGATGACCGGCCACATGATCGGTGCCACGGGTGCCATCGAGGTCATGGCCTGCGCCATGGCGCTCGAGCAGGGCGTGGTGCCGCCGACCATTAACTACCACACACCCGATCCCGCCTGCGATCTTGACTACACGCCCAATCGCGCGGTTCGCGCCGACCTTACCTGGGCGCTTTCGACCAACCTGGGCTTTGGCGGGCACAACGCCGCCATCGCGCTGCGTAGATATACGAGGAGCTAGAGCATGGATTCCAAAAGACTTGCCGAGATAGCCGATGTTATGGAGGACCGCGGCCTCACGCGCGTACGCGTTGAGGAGCCCGATGGCACCGCGGTCGAACTCGAGCGCGCGAGCGCCGCGCAGCCTGTTGCCGTGCCCATGCCTATGCCGGGTGCCGTGACTGCTCCGGCGGTGGCTCCTGTCGCCATGCCTGCCGCCGCACCGGAGCCCGCCGCGCAGGCGCCTGCCGCCGCACCGGAGCCCAAGGGCACCGAGGTGACCGCTCCCATGGTCGGCGTTTTCTATGCTGCCCCGGCGCCGGGCGACGAGCCGTTTGTGCACGTGGGCTCCAAGGTCAAGGCCGGTGAGACCCTCTGCATCATCGAGGCCATGAAGGTTCTCAACGAGGTGACGGCAGAGGCGGATGGCGAGGTGCTCGAGATCTGCGTGGCCGACGGCGACCTCGTGGAGTTTGGCAGCTGCCTCATGAGGATTGGATAGGTGATATCCATGAACAAAGAAGAGCTCAAGAAGCTGTTGCCGCATCGCGAACCGATGCTTTTGCTCGACGAAGCCGAGCTGGTGGGCGACGAGGCCCACGGCAAGATCACGATTACGGGTGACGAGTACTTTTTGCAGGGGCATTTTCCGGGAAACCCGGTAGTCCCCGGCGTGATTCAGTGCGAGATGCTCGCCCAAAACTGTTGCGTGCTGCTGATGGGCGACGAGGAGGCGCGCGGCGCGACGCCGTTCTATACGAGCCTCGATAAGGTGCGCTTTAAGCGCCCGGTGCGCCCGGGCGACACGGTTGATCTGGTGTGCACCATCACGCGTGCGCGCGGGCCGTTCCGCTTTGCGACGGGTACTGCGAGCGTCAACGGTGAGGTTTGCTGCCGCGCCGATATGTCTTTTGCACTCATGCACGAAAGTTAAGGAAGGCTTCATGTTCGACAAAGTGCTCATCGCCAACCGCGGAGAAGTCGCGGTCCGTGTTATCCGCGCGTGCCGCGATATGGGCATCAAGACCGTCGCCGTTTATTCCACGGCCGATGCGGACGCGCTGCACGTGCAGCTTGCCGACGAGGCGTATTGCATCGGCGGCCCGCGTCTTGCCGAGAGCTACCTCAACGACGATGCCGTGCTCACCTGTGCCGTGAAGTCGGGGGCAAAGGCGATCCATCCTGGCTACGGTTTCTTTTCCGAGAAGGCGAGCTTCGTGCGCGACTGCGACAAGTATGGCCTGGCGTTTGTCGGTCCTTCGGCCAAGGTGATCGACAGCATGGGCGACAAGGACGCCGCGCGTCGAACGGCCGCCGCGGCGGGCGTGCCCATCGTGCCGGGCTGCGATTTGCTCAAAAGTCCCGAGGAGGCAACGGCCGAGGCTGAGCGCATTGGCTGCCCCGTGCTCATCAAGGCGCGTGCGGGTGGAGGCGGCCGCGGTATTCGCAAGGTCGAGCGCGTGGAAGATGCGGCAAAGGCGTTCATCGAGGCGCGTGCCGAGGGCGAGGCCGTCTTTGGCGACGGCGAGTGCTACATGGAGAAGTTCGTCTCGCCGGCGCACCACGTTGAGGTGCAGATTATGGCCGATAAGCAGGGCCATGTGTTTTCGCTCGGCGAGCGCGAGTGCTCGGTTCAGCGTCGCAATCAAAAGCTGATCGAGGAGAGCCCCGCGCCGTGCCTCGACGGACACGACGACATTCGTGCTCGCATGCACAAGGCAGCGCGTGACTTGGCTCGTGCCGTCGGCTACGAAGGAGCCGGTACCATCGAGTTCCTGTATTCGGACGACGGCAATTTCTACTTTATGGAAATGAACACGCGCTTGCAGGTGGAGCATCCGGTTACAGAGTTTGTGACCGATACCGACTTGGTCAAGTGGCAGCTGCGCGTGGCAGCCGGCCAGCCTCTGCCCTTTGAGCGGGAGGACATGCCGGTCCGCAACCACGCCATGGAGTGCCGCATCAATGCCGAAACGCCGGACTTTCTGCCGTCATGTGGAACGGTCACCGCGTTGCGTGTGCCGGGTGGTCCGCGCGTACGCTGGGATTCCGCCATGTTTACCGGTGCGAAAGTTCCGCCGTACTACGACTCTATGCTCGGCAAGCTCATCGTGTGTGCGCCCACGCGTGACGGCGCTATTCGTAAGATGCGCTCGGCCCTGGGCGAGCTCGTGATTGAAGGCGTGAGCGAAAACAGCGAGCTTCAGCTCGACGTGCTGGCAAACGACGAGTTCTTGTCGGGCATGTATCACACCGATCTGATGGGGCATCTCTATGCTGATGAATAGAAAAGCGAAGACGGTCAACGTCCTCGAGGGACCGATGACCGAGTCGTGCGCCGAGTTTCCTGCGCGCCACGTGTTTATCAAGTGCCCGGAGTGCCGCCGTGTGATCGATGAGGCGCGCCTGCATGACAACCTCGAGGTCTGCCCTCGTTGCGGCAAGCACTTTCGCGTGAGCGGGCGCGACCGTATGCGCATGACGGTTGACGAGGGCACGTTTGAGGAATGGGATGCTAATCTGGCGTCGGAGGACTTCCTCTCGTTTCCCGGTTATGCCGACAAACTCAAGAGCGTGAGCGAGCGTTCGGGCGAGCGCGATGCCGTTGTGTGCGGCAGGGGCAAAATCTGCGGTTGCGATACAGCTCTCTTCTTTATGGACGCCAACTTTATGATGGGCTCGATGGGTTCTGTGGTGGGCGAAAAGATCTGTCGCACATTTGAGCGAGCGACCGAGCTGGGATTGCCAGTTGTCGGCTTTACCGTTTCGGGCGGTGCGCGCATGCAAGAGGGCGTGACATCGCTTATGCAGATGGCCAAGATTTCTGCGGCAGTTAGGCGCCACAGCGAGGTGGGCGGCCTGTATATCACGGTGCTCACCGACCCCACGACCGGAGGCGTAACCGCGAGCTTTGCCATGGAGGGCGACATTATCCTGGCCGAGCCCGATGCCCTGACGGCATTTGCCGGCCCGCGCGTGATCGAGCAGAACATGCACAAGCGCCTGCCCAAGGGATTCCAGCGCTCCGAGTTTTTGCTGGAGCACGGCTTTTGCGATGCCGTTGTTCCGCGTGGCGAGATTGCGCTCACGGTAGGCGAGCTGTTGGCGCTGCACGAAGGGCACGCGCCCGGCCTGGGGGCACCGCATGAGATCGTGCATACGGGTCGCCGCGGCAAAAAGTTGGGACACTTGTTCAAGCGCTCGGCCGCACCAAAAACCGCGCTCGAGATTGTTAAGCAGACCCGCTCGGCAGATCGCGCCACGGCAGGCGAGATGATCTCGCTGGGCCTGGATGGATTTGTGGAGCTGCACGGCGACCGCTACTTTGGCGACGACGCTGCTGTGATGGCTGGCATTGGCTGGAAAGACGGATGCCCCGTAACGGTCATCGCCATCGAGCGCGGCACCACGACCAAAGAGCGCATGCGTCGCAACTTTGGTATGGCACATCCCGAGGGCTACCGCAAAGCGCGTCGCCTTATGCGCCAGGCCGAAAAGTTTGGTCGACCGGTTCTGTGCCTGGTCGATACTTCAGGCGCGTTTTGCGGCATCGGTGCCGAGGAGCGCGGCCAGGGTGAGGCGATTGCCCAGAATCTCATGGAGATGAGCGGCCTTAAGACGCCGATTGTCTCGGTGGTGACAGGCGAGGGCGGCTCTGGTGGCGCGCTGGCGCTGTCCGTGGCCGACCGCATCCTGATGCTCTCGAGCTCGGCCTATTCGGTCGTGAGCCCCGAGGCCTGTGCGTCGATCCTGTGGAAGGATACCGAGCGCGCGAATGAGGCCGCCGAGGCGCTTAAGCTCACGGCCCCCGATCTGCTGGCGCTCGGCATCATCGACGGCATTGTCGACGATAGGGGCCTGTCGCATGAGGAGATCGCCGGTGCCGTCATGTCTTCGGCATTTGATGCCTTCGATACGCTTGGGCAGCTCGACGACGCGACCCTCACAAACCTCCGCTATGAAAAGTACCGCACAATCGGTCGGTACCGCACGATGTGACAAAGGGGCAGCCCGTATGTCACATTGGGAAAGGCGTTCCATGTCACAAGTTTCTAACACCTCGTTTACAACGACGGTCTCATCAAACGCCATGGCCGTGGTGGACTATCTGTCCAAAAGCATGATGTCGGCGCTGCCCTTTATTGTCTGCGCGGCGTTGTTCCGCACCGTTGCCGTCATTATGGGCGAAGGCATGCTGGGCCTGTGGTCGGCCGATTCCGAAATCTATCGCCTGTTCTACAGTTGGCTTTATAACGCCGGCTACTACTTTTTGCCCATTTATCTTGGTTGGGCGGCCGCCCGCCAGCTCGGTTGCTCGGAGCAGCTGGGCATGATGCTGGGCGGCGTATTGATTGCGCCCGATCTGCTTAAGCTCGTCGATGCCGCATCGACGACGGGGGCATCGATGACTTCCGTGTATGGTCTGCTTCCCGCGCCGGTCAACGATTACACGACGACTGTTATTCCGGTCCTTATCTCGGTGCCTGTGCTATGGCGAGTGGAGTGTTTCTTTTCGCGCATTATCCCTAAGGCCGTGGCGTTTTCGTTCGTTCCGTTTACAACCATGCTTGTCATGGTTCCGGTTTCGCTGTGTATTACGGCGCCGGCGGGCAGCTATCTGGGCATGCTGTTGGGCCAGCTTATGTTTATGCTTGGCAATTCCGGTGGCATCGTGTCGCTGCTCACGCTCATGGGGCTTGCCGCGGGCTGGGAGTTTCTTAAGATCGCGGGTGTCAGCAACGTTGTCCTATCGCTCGCCTATGCGCAGTTTATGAGTGTGGGAACGGATTCGTGCATCCTGATCGCCGCGACGATGGCAACGTTCGCCGTTTGGGGTATGCCCTTTGGCGCGTCGCTCCGCGTTGCGGATAAGGACGAGAAGGCGCTCATGCTGGGCTATTCAATCTCGGGTATTCTTGGCGGCGTAAGCGAGCCAGCGCTGTACGGATGCGGCTTTAAATATGGCAGGTGTCTGACGTGCATGGCCGTTGGCGGCGCCGTCGGAGGCCTTGTTGCGGCCGTAGGCCACGTTACGGCTTATACTATCGGTATGACGAATGTTCTTATGGTCATTGGCTTTGCCACGGGCGGCATCTCGAATCTGCTGTGGTGCTGCGCTGCCGGCGGCGCAGCATTTGCGGTGTCTGCGGCGCTGAGCTACTGCTTTGGCGTGGTGCCGACAAAGGTGCAGGCGGCAGAAGACGAAGCTGATTCGCTCGAAACAGTGGCGAGCGCTGCTGAAGCAAGCGCATAAATCTGTGCGACAAAAGGACGATTCCTTTGTCATATTCCAAGGCTGCGGCCCGTGTGGGCTGCGGCCTTTTTGTATCTGGAGGACAAAGTGGCTACACTACAATCCGTTTGAGCAATAGATATATAGGTAGTACCGTGGGGGCGGATGCAGATGGTCGAGTGGATTGTTCGTCGTGCGCAGGGCGACCGTGCACGCGTGGGAACGTTGACGGGCATGGTGTGTATTCTCGCCAATGTGGCACTATGCGCTGCGAAGGGTGCAATTGGCGTGCTGTCGGGATCGGTTTCAATCGTGGCGGACGCTATGAACAACCTGTCTGATGCCAGCTCGAACATCGTGAGCGTGCTTGGCTTTAAGCTGGCGGGCAAGCCGGCAGACCCCGAGCATCCTTACGGCCATGGCCGCTACGAGTATCTCTCGGGTCTGGTCGTGGCGGCGCTCGTGCTGCTGATTGGCGTTGAGCTGGTGAAGTCGTCGGTGGAGCGAATTGTCAACCCCGAGCCTGTCGAGTTCTCGCTTGCCCTGGTGGCAGTTCTAGTGCTTTCGATGGTTGTTAAGCTGTGGATGGCGGCCCTCAACCAAAAGCTCGGTGACCGCATTGAGTCCGAGACGCTGCATGCGACCGCGCAGGATTCCAAGAACGATGTTCTTGCTACGGGCGCCGTGCTGGCGTGCGCGATTGTTTCCCAGGTGACGCATATCAATCTTGACGCATGGGTCGGCCTTGCCGTTGGCGCCTATATTGGCTGGAGCGGTTTTGAACTCATCCAGGATACGGTGAGCCCGCTTTTGGGCCAGACGCCCGATCCTAAGCTGGTCAAGCACATTCGAGACAAGATCATGAGCTATCCCGGCGTTTTGGGCGTCCACGATTTGATGGTTCACGATTACGGTCCGGGCAGGAAGTTCGCAAGCGCGCACGCCGAGATGGCAGCCGAGGCCAGCCCGCTGGAAAGTCACGACACGCTCGATAACATCGAGCAGTCGTTTAGGAACGAAGACGGCATGATTGTCACACTTCACTACGACCCCATCGTGACCGACGATCCAAAGGTGGCGAGCATGCGCTTGCGCATCAACGCTATGGCTCAAGAGATCGATAGCCGCCTTTCGATTCATGATTTGCGCTGCGTGCCGGGCCCCACGCACACCAACGTGTTTTTTGACTGCGTGCGTCCCTCGGATCTGCAGATGAGTGCCGAAGACGTAAAGCACGCGCTGGCACAACGGGTCGAATCGGAATATCCCAAGTCGATTGCCAAGATTACGATCGACGAAGACTACGTAGGCCATACCCACGAGTAGGGCTGTGCCGGTAAAGCAAGTTATACAGAAGGGGAGAGCATGAAGCGTCTATATCTACTCCGCCACGGTCAGACAGAATTCAACGTTAAAAAGCTGGTCCAGGGCCGCTGCGATTCTCCGTTGACCGACCTGGGCCGCAAGCAAGCGGGAATGGCAGCCGCATGGCTCAAGGACCACGGCGTCGTTCCCGACAAAGTGGTCTCTTCGCCCTTAGGCCGAGCCATGGACACAGCTCAGCTCGTCGCATGCGAGCTCCTCGGCCCGGACACAGCAGTCGAGCCCTGCGAAGGCATCATCGAGCGCAGCTACGGTACCTTCGAAGAAGGCCCCCACGACGCCCTGCCCACCGATGTCTGGGACCCGGGCGAGGACCTGGTCCCCTTCGGAGGAGAAGGAAGCCGCGCACTGCAGGAGCGCATGGTGGGCACCCTCACCAATCTCATGGGCGCCGAGGGCATCGAAACCCTCCTAGCAGTAAGCCACGGCAGCGCCAGCCGCCAATTCATCAAGGCTGCAGCCCCAGAGGGTTTCGAGCTCCCAGCAAAACTCCCCAATTGCGCCATCATGATTTTCGATTTTGATGATGCGCGAGAAGAGGACGATGCGCCCCAATGCAAGTTCACCTTGCAGCAAATTGTGGACCCCCAACAAAGTCATTAGCCTGAACGAGCAGAGTTAAGCAGACATCAACGTGGCGTTCCCAGTGTGCGGCGGAGGGGGCGGGCCTGAGACATATTAAGGTTGTCGCGAGTTCCGCACGAACAGGAGAGCACTTAATGTGCTCTCCGTCGTGAGCAGGACTGTAGAGCAGCAACCTTAATATGTCTCAGGCCCGCCCCCTCCGCCGCACACTGGGAACGTGCCACGCACTTTACCTGCGTAAACAATGTGAGTGAAATATGAATCTCGATGGATACGCCCGCAGCCGTGTATACTAAACAGCTGTGTGTAACCAGGGGAGTATTCTGGCTGGACAAAATGCCTGCTTAATAGGGTTGTCAGGTAGTCCGGGCGAAATACAAGGCTGGGGAGCACGTCGTGTAAGTAGTGGTCCTCTAGGGGCGTACGCTCGGTGGTGTACGCATTGTCCCAAGACCACGCGAGAGTTGGGATCATATCTTGATCAGCATGATTCTCGGCCGCAAGATTGGCATGACCCAGGTTTGGGACGAGAACGATAACGTCGTTCCCGTCACGGTCATCCAGGCTGGCCCCTGCGCTGTCTCGCAGGTTAAAACTCAGGCAACCGACGGCTATGACGCCGTCCAGATCGGTTTCGGCGACATCAAGGCCAAGAACGTGAACAAGCCCATGGCTGGTCACTTCGCCAAGGCTGGCGTCGAGCCTGTCCGTTTCCTTCGTGAGGTCCGCGTCGAGAACGGCGAGGAGCACAAGGTCGGCGAGGTCGTCACCGTCGCTGATTTCGCTGATGTCGAGAAGGTCGACGTCATCGGTACCTCCAAGGGTAAGGGCTTCCAGGGTCGCATCAAGCGCTGGGGTCAGCGCCGCGGTCCTATGACGCATGGTTCTCACTTCCAGCGTCACCCCGGTTCTATCGGTCAGTGCGCCTATCCTGCGCGCGTCCTCAAGGGCGTCAAGATGGCCGGTCACATGGGTAACGAGCGCGTTACCGTCAAGAACCTTTCCGTTGTCCGCATCGATGCCGAGCAGAACCTCATCTTGGTCAAGGGCGCTGTCCCGGGTGCCAAGAATGGTCTCGTCGCCATCCGTATGGCCTAAGGGCCCAGCCCATTTAGCCCAGCGTCATACCAAGGAGAACACTTAAATGGCAAAGTTTGAAGTAAAGAACAGCGAGGGCAAGAAGGTCGCCGAGACCGAGCTCGCCGCTGAGGTGTACGGCATCGAGCCGAACATCCACGTTATGCACCACATCGTCAAGTGCCAGATGGCCTCTTGGCGTCAGGGCACCCAGTCCGCTAAGGGTCGCTCTGAGGTTTCCGGTGGCGGCAAGAAGCCTTGGCGTCAGAAGGGCACCGGCCGTGCCCGCCAGGGTTCCATCCGTGCTGCCCAGTGGCGTCACGGTGGCGTTGTCTTCGCCCCCAAGCCCCGTTCCTACGCTAAGCGTATGAACAACAAGGAGGTCAAGCTGGCTATGCGCTCCGCGCTGTCCGCCAAGCTGGCCGATGGCGAGCTCGTGCTCGTCGACGACTACGGCTTCGAGAAGCCTTCCACCAAGGCTGCCGTCGCCATGCTCAAGGCTCTCGGCCTTGAGGGCAAGCGTCTGACCATCATCGTTCGCGACGAGGACGTCAACGCCTACCTGTCGTTCCGCAACATTCCCAAGACGTTCATCATCACTGCCGACGAGGCCAACACCTACGATCTCGTCAACAACAACGCTGTGCTGATGCCCGCCGACATCGCCGCTCACTTCGGGGAGGTGCTTGCATAAATGACCGCCCACGAGATCATCATCCGTCCGATCGTGTCCGAGCGTTCCTTCTCCGGCATGGAGCAGAACAAGTACACGTTCGAGGTCGCCAAGGATGCTAACAAGTATCAGATCAAGGACGCTGTCGAGGAGATCTTCGGCGTCAAGGTCGTTCGCGTGAACACCCTGACGGTCAAGCCCAAGACCAAGCGCGTGCGCTATGTCGCCGGCAAGACCCGTTCTTGGAAGAAGGCCATCGTCACGCTGGCCGAGGGCGACACCATCGAGGTCTTTGGCAACCAGGCCTAAGACTCGCTGCTGTTGAGTGAGCTCATGCCTCCCAAATAGGGGAGGCGAGAGCTCAAGGTTTTGGGCGTATAAAATGGACACGCCCGGAACCGTGTATACGTCCGGTGTCATCGCACCCGAGGCAGAACCTCGAATCCCTGTCTGCGATGGCTAACGGATTCCTATTGAAAGGGATTGTAATGGCTGTAAAGCACCTTAAGCCGACCTCCGCTGGTAGGCGTTGGCAGACGATCTCCGACTTCTCCGAGATCACCTGCACCAAGCCCGAGAAGTCTCTTCTCGAGCCCCTGCCCAAGAAGGCCGGTCGTAACAACAACGGCCGCATCACCACCCGCCACCAGGGCGGCGGCGTGAAGCGTCGTTACCGCGTGATCGACTTCAAGCGCAACAAGGACGGCGTGCCCGCCAAGGTTGCCACGATCGAGTACGATCCGAACCGTTCCGCTCGCATCGCTCTGCTGCACTACGCTGACGGTGAGAAGCGCTACATCCTGGCCCCCAAGGGCCTCGAGGTCGGTCAGACCATCATGTCCGGTTCTGACGCCGACATCAAGCCGGGCAACGCTCTGCCCCTCGCCGACATCCCCGTCGGTACGCTCATCCACGCCGTCGAGTTCCAGCCGGGCAAGGGCGCTGCTATCGCCCGTTCCGCCGGTAACTCCTGCCAGCTGATGGGTAAGGAGGGCAAGTACGCTATCGTCCGTATGCCTTCCTCCGAGATGCGTCGCATCCTCGTTACCTGCCGCGCCACCGTCGGTGAGGTCGGCAACGCCGATCACGCCAACATCGTCATCGGCAAGGCCGGCCGTAAGCGTCACATGAACGTGCGCCCGACCGTCCGCGGTACCGTCATGAACCCTGTCGACCACCCGCACGGCGGTGGCGAGGGCAAGAACCACACCTCTGGTCGTCCCTCTGTTACCCCCTGGGGTAAGCCGACGAAGGGCCTTCGTACGCGCAAGAAGAAGAAGGTCTCGAACCAGCACATCATTCGTCGCCGTAAGAAGTAATTTCGGATACCGAGTTTTAGGAGAAAGCACTTATGAGCAGAAGTCTCAAAAAGGGCCCGTTCGTGGAGACTCGCCTTCTCTCGCGTATCACCGCGATGAACGAGGCTGGCAAGAAGGACGTCGTGAAGACCTGGTCCCGCGCGTCCACCATCTTCCCCGAGATGGTTGGTCACACCATCGCCGTCCACGACGGCCGCAAGCATGTGCCCGTGTATGTTACCGAGTCCATGGTTGGTCACAAGCTCGGCGAGTTCGCGCCGACTCGTACGTTCCGTGGCCACAAGGCCAAATAGGGGGTTAACCGTAAATGGCAACTAAGTCTATTGAAACTGAGGCCACCGAGGTTCGCGCCGTCGCTAAGTACGTGCGTGTTTCCCCCAGCAAGGCCCGCCTGGTGGTCGATTTGATCCGCCGCAAGCCTGTCGCTCAGGCCTTCGACATCCTCCACTTCTGCGACCGCGCCGTCGCCGTGGATGTCGAGAAGGTTCTCCGTTCCGCCGTTGCGAACGCCGAGAACAACAACGGTCTGCGTGCCGACAACCTGGTTGTCGCCGCTGCCTATGTTGACGAGGGTCCGACGCTTAAGCGCATCCGTCCCCGCGCCAAGGGTTCCGCTTCTCGCATTCTGAAGCGTACTTCCCACATCACCGTCGTCGTTGCTCCTCGAAAGGAGGCGTAAAGCTGTATGGGTCAGAAAGTCTACCCCACCGGCTTCCGTCTTGGCATCACCGAGAACTGGCGCTCCCGCTGGTTCGCAGAGAAGGATTACGCTAAGACCCTCGGTAACGATCTCGAGATCCGCAAGTACCTCGAGAAGCGTCTTTCCCGCGCAGCTGTCTCCCGCGTCGAGATCGAGCGCGCTGGCGACAAGGTGAAGGTCATCATCCTCACCGCTCGCCCCGGCGTTGTCATCGGTAAGAAGGGTGCCGAGATCGATACCCTCCGCACCGAGCTCGAGAAGGTCGCTGGCGTCTCCAAGGGCCAGCTCTCCGTCGACGTTGTCGAGATCAAGCGCCCCGAGCTCGACGCCAACCTCGTTGCTCAGTCTATCGCCGAGCAGCTTGAGGGCCGCGTTGCCTTCCGTCGCGCTATGCGCAAGGCTGTCCAGTCTGCCCGCAAGGCCGGCGCTAAGGGCATCCGTATCCAGTGCTCCGGTCGTCTCGGCGGTGCCGAGATGGGCCGTCGTGAGTGGTACCGCGAGGGTCGCGTGCCTCTGCACACCCTCCGTGCCAAGATCGACTACGGCACGGCTGTCGCCAGCACCACCATGGGCGCTTGCGGCGTGAAGGTCTGGATCTACCTGGGCGAGAAGCTCCCGGGCCAGCCTGTTCCCAACCCTGCACTCGAGGGCTCTTCCCGTCCTCGTCGTCGTAACTCCGAGAGGAGGGGTCAGTAGTGCTTGCCCCTAAGCGTATTCTTCACCGCAAGGTGCAGCGTGGCTCCATGAAGGGCCAGGCCAAGGGTAATACCGAGCTGCATTTCGGCGAGTTTGGTATCCAGGCTCTCGAGGCCCATTGGATCACCAACCGTCAGATCGAGGCCGCTCGTATTGCCATGACCCGCTACATGAAGCGTGGCGGTCGTGTCTACATCACGATCTTCCCCGATAAGCCCATCACCAAGAAGCCTGCCGAGACTCGCATGGGTTCTGGTAAGGGTAATCCCGAGGAGTGGGTGGCCGTCGTCAAGCCCGGCCGCATCATGTTCGAGGTCAAGGGCGTGCCCGAGGAGGTCGCTCGCGAGGCTCTGCGTCTTGCACAGCACAAGCTTCCCATCAAGACCAAGATTGTTGCTGCCAAGAACGCTGAGCAGCGCATCGAGAAGGAGATGGCTGAGGAGGCCGCTCTCGAGGCCAAGTGGGCTGCTGAGGACGCCGCCGCCGCCAAGGAGGAGAACTAATGAAGCCCGCAGAGATTCGTGAGCTCTCGGACGCTCAGCTCGTTGAGAAGCTGAAGGAAATGCGCGCCGAGCTCTTTAACCTTCGTTTCCAGATGGCCACCAGCCAGCTGGACAACACCGCTCGCGTCAACACCGTGAAGAAGGACATCGCTCGCGTCCTCACGGAGCAGCGCGCCCGCGAGATCGCAGCGGAGAAGTCCGCTGTCGCCGAGTAGGACCTAAGGAGAGAACATGACTGATTCGCGTAACTCGCGTAAGGTCCGTACGGGTGTCGTTACCTCCGTCTCCGGTGCCAAGACCATTGTTGTCACCATCACCGAGCGCAAGCGTCACCCCAAGTACGGCAAGATGATGACCAGCTCCAAGAAGCTGCACGCTCACGACGAGGAGTGCACGGCTGGCGTGGGCGATACCGTCCGCGTTATGGAGACCCGTCCTATGTCCAAGATGAAGCGTTGGCGCCTCATCGAGGTCGTCGAGCGCGCTAAATAAGCAGTCGCTCTTACGACTTGTACGTTTCCGAAGATGTGCGTATGCCTGGCTTGCATACCACGGGCCGTATAAAGGCTGCGCACCTCTCTTCGGTTCTTAGTTCGGAGGAACATCTACCATGATTCAGATGCAAACCATGCTGAACGTCGCCGACAACTCCGGCGCTCGCAAGATTCGCTGCATCAAGGTGCTTGGCGGTTCCAAGCGTCGTTATGCAGGCATCGGCGATGTGTTCATCGGTGCTGTCCAGGAGGCTACCCCTGGCGCCAACGTCAAGAAGAAGGACGTTGTCCGTTGCGTCGTCGTTCGCACCGTTAAGGAGATCCGCCGCAAGGATGGCTCCTACATTCGCTTTGATGAGAACGCCTGCGTTGTCATCAACAACGATGGTTCGCCCGTCGGCACCCGTATCTTCGGGCCCGTCGCTCGCGAGCTTCGTGACAAGAAGTACATGAAGATCGTCTCGCTCGCTCCCGAGACCCTGTAGTTAGGGGAGATATATGTATATCAAGAAGGGCGATAAGGTCCAGGTTCTCTCTGGTAAGGATCGCGGCAAGCAGGGCGTTGTCCTGCGTGCTCTCCCCGCCGAGAACAAGGTCGTTGTCGAGGGCGTTTCGGTCGTCAAGAAGGCCGTCAAGCCCAACGCTGCCAACCAGCAGGGCGGCATCGTTTCGCAGGAGGCTCCCATCGACGCCTCCAACGTCAATCTCGTTTGCCCCGAGTGCGGTAAGGTTACCCGCGTCGGTCACGAGAAGGACGGCAAGAACAAGTTGCGCGTCTGCAAGAAGTGCGGCCACAAGTTCTAAGCTGCCCGCAACATCAAGTTGCTAGCAAAGGCCCGGATGCCATGGCACCCGGGCCTTTTTCTATCCCCACTCGATGGCTTCGGTTCTGCCGTCCTGTCATTCCGGTTGCATCCAGTTTTCGGTGCCGTCTCGAATCGAGTGCCGCCAGGTGACACCCTGTCGCGTTTCGTCGGCTTCGGGGACAAAAGTCGGGACAACTCCAAAAACTATTTTCGAACTCAGGGCTTTGAGTTTTTGTTTTTGTCCCAAAGGGCGCGGCGGGATGCCTTTGGAGGCTCGATAGCGCCGAAAACGCCCGTTTTGAAACTTAAATGCCTTTTCGCGTGCAAGCCGCCAGCTGCAATAGGAAGTGAATCAACGCAGGTGGCTTTCAAGCAGTTTGCAAAACTGCAGGTCGCAGGTCTTCATTGCCAGTAGGAGAAATGAGTAGTCTCAGGTGGCTTGCCCATGAGTTGACGAACGGGATTTGAGATTACGCTGACGTCCGGAAACGCTTCGAGCACGGCGTTACGTTTTTGGGGTTTGGGCGTAGCCCCTGCACCCGCGAGCGCGGGCCTTAAGCCCGCCGAGAGGGTGACGCGTCGAAAACGAAGGGGAAAGAGAGAAGGGGCCGTCCCTATCATTCAGGTTGCGACCGAAGAAGACAAGGAGACCCCCTGAGCCTGAATGATGCCCCACAGACCGCGTCCGACCGAGCTCAAGCCGAGCTTTTCCTGACGTCCGCCTTCGCGAAGATGATGGCTGGATTGGCTATGGATTGGCAACACTTATTTGGACGATTCCGGGAGGGACGGCCCCGCCTCCCTGAACTCGACCGGCGACATGTAGCCCAGCGTCGAGTGGATCCTGAAGTTGTTGTACCAGTGCACGTAATCCAAGAGCTTGGCTCGGAGCTCGCGCGTCCCTCCTCGGTCCTTCGGAGTGGCCGACGATCTCCCCGTTGCAGAGGTCGACGAGCAGGCAGACGTAGTTCCACGACGCCCCGACGCGCACGCAGACCAAGTCGCTGCATATATGGGTGCACGGCGCCCTGCCGCCGAAGCCGCGCGCGACGACGTTCGACACGTCGGCCTCGTTGACCGCCCCGGGGTGCACCTTGAACCTCTTCCTGCCGTATGCGCCGGCCAGGCCGTTCTCCCTCATGATGCGGCAGACGCGGCGCCGGCTGACGGTAACGCCCGACCTCCCGGGCGACGCCTTGATCTTGCGCGATCCGTTCCGGCCCTTGCTGGCGGCGTGCGCCGCAGCGGCCGCCGTCGCCCCCGACATTAAGGTCCTCAAGGGCCGCGTCGTCTCCGGCGACCAGTTCGTCTCGCCCGCGGAACAGAAGGAGCGAATCCTCGCGACCTTCGGCGACCTGTGCTGCGAGATGGAGGGCTGCACCATCGCGCAGGCCGCTTATCTCAACGGCGTGCCCCTCGTCGTCGTGCGCGCCATCAGCGACAAGCCCTGCGCCGAGGGCCGGGTCGTGACTACAACACTTTCGAGAAGAAGGCCGCCTGCGACTGCGCCCGCATCGCCGCGCGCATGGTTAAGCTTTAGGCCCTGCGCGCCGGGGCCCTTCTTTATGTTGGGACCCCGGCGCGCCGGGCCCTTTCCAAAGCGAAGTGTCGAGCCGAAGTGTTGAGCGTCGGCCCTGAATGTTCAATGGCCGTTGTTTTCTGCCCCTCAAGTGGTGGACTTTTCCTCGGAGCTGTTGATTCCCCCACGCGCCCCCTTCCGTTCTCTGTTCTCCCCTTATACTCCTTGTACGAGGAGGTAAGAAGTCATGGACAAGACCACACAGGACAGCTTGGCAAAGAAACCCGTCGACATGAGGGACAGGATTCTCGAGCATCTCGAGGCCCTCACCTCTGCCGTCTCGCTCGACGACCTTGCCCGTCTGTCCACCTCCGACATCGCCGAGACGCTCATCATCTCCAGGAGCCTGGCGAGCCAGTACCTCAACGACCTTGTTCGCGCCGGTCTTGTGGTTAAGGTGGCGGGCAGGCCTGTCCGTTATTTTCATCGCCGCGCGTTCCAGAAGCGTTTTCAGGTAAAGCTCTCTGCAAGCGAGTACGCCTCGCTCGCCGACCTCATCCAGGCGACGGGAATCGCCGATCACCGCGACTTCGCGCGTGCCGTGGGCTTCGACATGAGCCTCAGCTCCGTTGTCGAGCAGTGCAAGGCTGCGGTTCAGTACCCTCCGTTTGGCCTGCCCATCCTCTTGAGCGGCGGCGTGGGTGTCGGTAAGTCTTTCCTTTCTCGCCTTGTGTACGAGTACGGCAAGAACCAGGGCTTGCTGTCCCGCGACTCCTCCTATGTGCGCATCGACTGCGCCGGGGTCCCGGACGCCGCCTCGTTCAACGGGCTTCTTGACGAGTCGATCGCGAAAGCGCGCGGGGGTGTGGTCTTTGTCAACGGCATCGAGGCACTCTCTCCCTCTGCGATGGAGCACTGCCTTGCGACGGCCCTCGGGCTCGATGCCTCCCAGGATGCGCCGCGCGCTCGCCTCGTTCTTTCGACGACGCTTTCCGCCGATGACCTGAAGGTTTCCTCGGCCTACAGCAAAATGCCCATCTGTGTCCGCGTCCCCTCACTCAAGGAGCGGACCCCCGAGGAGCGCGAGGATCTCATCTTGAGCTTCCTGCGCAGCGAGGGGTGCCGAATCGGTTCTGATGTGAAGATCAGCCGCGGCGCATACCGTTGCCTCGTGAACGCGGACTTTTCCGATAACATCGCCGGCTTGCGCGCCTGCGTGACGAACTGCTGTGCCAAAGCGTTCCTCAATCGCGAGGGCGACTACGTCGTCGTTCGCCCGTATCTTCTTCCCAGCGGGCTCCTCTCCTCCGCGCAGATCGATCAACAGCCCGACGATGGCGTTCTGATCGACGCGTCTCTGGATGCCGCCGAGAGCACAGGGCCGGTCGAGCAGGCGCTCGATGCCCTGTGCTCCCTCGATGAGCGATTCTGCGCCGGGGAGCTCTCTGTCTCCGAGCTTGTCTCGCAAGCTGTCTCCGCTGTGCGCGGCGTTGAGGATCACTTGATCTTCGACCACGGCGTCGCCTCCTCGAGGTCGCGCGCCTTCGAGCGCGTCGTGGGCGCGGTCCTTGCCGACGCAGGCTCTCCTTATGGCATCGAGCTTTCGAGGAAGGTCGCTTTTCTACTGGCCCAGGAGATTTGCCTGCAGTTGTGGCCGGGTATCGGCCTGGCTAAGCGAAAGTCTGCCTGTGCGGAGCAAATCTCCCATCTCCTCGGTGCCGTGACCTCCGAATTGCCGTTTGCCTCGAGTGTCTCCGATCAGGTCGCCGCAGACGTGGAAGGGGCGCTTGGAATCTCGCTCGATCACTTCACGAAGACGCTTCTGACGCTGTGCGTCGCATCGGAGTCTCGCGATGCGAAGGCCCTTCGGACGCTCTGCGTCATCTTGTCCCACGGCTACTCAACGGCGACGAGCATCGCCGACGCGGCGAACCGTATGCTCGGCATGCATGTGTACGAGGCGGTCGACATGCCCTACGACCAGCAGCTGAAGGACATCGTCGGTCCGCTCCAGCGCCTCGTCGACCGCCATTCCTACTGCACCGGGGTCGTGTTCCTCGTCGACATGGGCTCCTTGGAGGAGGCCTATAAGGCCCTCGAAAACGTTACCGACTCCACTATCGGCGTGGTGAACAACGTCTCTACCGGTCTTGCGCTCGAGATCGGGGTTGGGCTGCTCGGCGGCAAGTCCATCGCCGAGGTTCTTGGCGACGCGACCGCCGCGTGCGTGACGCACTGCAAGGTGATCGAGCGCGTCAACCGTGAGGACGCCATCGTCTTCTGCTCCGAGTCTGGGGTCGACGCCGCGGAAAGGATACGCCAGCTCGTCTCGCAGAGCCTCCCGCGCACCATAGGCGCGCGCCTGCTCACGAGGCCCTTCAAGCAGCTCGTCGCGAACGGGTCGAACGACGCCGTTTTCTCCGAGCACCGCGTCTGCGCCGTCATCGGCACGGGAGACCCCGGGGTCGCCTCCGTTCCCTTCGTCGCCCTCGAGGACATCATGT
The DNA here is from genome assembly GCF_003471905.1 of Collinsella sp. AM16-21. Classification (NCBI taxonomy): domain Bacteria; kingdom Bacillati; phylum Actinomycetota; class Coriobacteriia; order Coriobacteriales; family Coriobacteriaceae; genus Collinsella; species Collinsella sp. AM16-21. The sequence continues at coordinate 200,389 of NZ_QRKJ01000001.1, read as the reverse complement.
CGACGGCGTCCGCCTCTAAGGTTGATGCCGTGTTCGGCAGGTGGCTTGACGCTTCCGAGCTCTCTTCTTTCCACGAGAAGTTGCTCTCGAACATGACGCTGCAGAACGTCATCCGCTCCATCACCATCCTCGACCCGGAGCGGCTATTCCACGAGATCGAGAGCGCCGTGCACGAGCTTCAGCGCAGGACAGGCGAGAAGATCGGCAGCAACGCCATCATTGGGCTCTACGTCCACCTCTGCTGTCTCGTCGAGCGCCTTGTTACCAGAAACCCCATTGAGACCTACGTTGGCCAGGACCGCTTCGAGGAGGAACGCGCCGATTTCATCGAGTCCTTCAGGCAGAGCTTCTCGAGTATCTCGACGCGCTATCGCGTAGAGGTTCCCGTAAGCGAGATCGCATATGTCTTCGACTACATAAGCGTGAGCGCCGCCCCGGCGCGAGAAGAGCGCCTCGGCTCCTCGGACCTCCTGCTCGACGAGTGACCTTCCCCGCGCCGCCGCGAGCTGACCGCGCGTCCTCAATAATCCGATAACCCCTTGCCCGGCGCGAATCCGGATAGCGCCGAGGCAGTACCGAACGTAAAACTTCATTTGATAGGAGCAAACATGAGTGTTGTTATGGCACGAATCGACAATCGCCTGCTTCACGGCATCATCGTGACGCAGTGGGCCCCGGTGTCGGGCGCGACCCGAGTCATGGTCATCGACGACAAGGTCGCCGGCGACGAGGTCCTGAAGTCCACCATGAGGATGGCGCGCCCCGCGGGCATGGCCGTCTCGATCATCTCCGAGCAGACCGCGCTCAAGAACTTCGCGGCGGGCAAGTACGACCGCGAGAAGGTCTTTGTCATCGCCAGGGAGCCCGAGACGATCCTTCACCTGGTCGAGTCGGGCATCGAGCTCCCGTCGCTGATCGTCGGCGGCTCTCTTGTCAAGGAGGGCGGCGTCCAGCTCACCCAGCGCGCCTATGCCTCCGCCGAGAACGTCCAGAGCTACAAGGCGCTCATCGCCCGCGGCGTCAAGGTGACGGCACAGTTCGTGCCCGCCGACAAGCCCGTCTCCGTCGCCGACCTCATCTAAGGAGGGATCATGGTCAACTTCACTATCCTGCAGGTCGTCCTTTTGACCCTGCTGGCCTTCATCAAGCACGTGGACTACTACGGCATCCCGATGATCTTCGTCAACTATGCCGTCTTCTGGGGCCTTATCACCGGTGTCGTCATGGGCGACTGGCAGACCGGCCTCGTCATCGGCGGCACCATCCAGCTCATGCAGCTCGGCGTCGCGGGCTTCGGCGGCTCGTCGATTCCCGACTACGGCACGATGGCCATCATCGCCACAGCCTACGGCGTGACCCTGGGCGCGGACACGGGCCTCGCCATCGGCCTGCCGGTCGGCATGCTCGGCATCCAGCTCGACGTCATCGTCAAGATCCTCAACGGCTTCGTCGTCGAGAAGTCCCAGAAGTTCTGCGACGAGGGCAAGTTCAAGCAGATGAACGCCATCCTGTGGGTCTGCCCCGTGCTCTTCGGCCTGTGCGCCGCCCTGCCCGTCTTTGTCTCCGTGACCCTCGGCCAGCCCGCCGTCAACTGGCTCCTCGAGGTTATGCCCCAGTGGTTCCTTTCCGGCCTCACCCTCGCCGGCAAGATGCTCCCGGCCGTCGGAATCGCGATGCTGCTGCGTTACATGCCCACCGGCAAGTACTTCCAGTACCTGCTCGCCGGCTTCTTCCTCTCGGCCTTCCTGAACGTGCCCATCATCGGCGCCGCCATCGTCGGCTTTGCCCTCGCGATCGCGTTCTACCAGCGCGCCGAGAGGGACATCGAGCTCGCCGCCCACGCTTCCGCAGACGCCTTCATCGGAGAGGATGAGTAACCATGGAAAACGAGAACATCACCGCCGTCGCCAAGGGCAAGCCCTCCGGCTACAAGGTCACCAAGAAGGACCTGCGCAACGCGAACTGGCGCTGGCTCATGAGCGTGTGCACCTTCAACTACCAGACCCAGCAGGGCGCCTCAGTCGCCTACGCCCTCTCGCCGGTCCTGAGGAAGATCTACACGAACGACGAGGACTATAAGCAAGCGCTCAACAACCACTTCCGCTACTACAACACCCAGCCTTGGCTCGCCGCCATCATCCTTGGCGCCTGCGTGGCCATGGAGGAGCGCGACGGCCTAGCGGCGGCGGACGCCGTCCAAGACCTGAAGATCGGCACCATGGGACCGCTCGCCGGCGTCGGCGACTCCCTGCTCATGACCATGATCCCGACCATCATGGGCTCCATCGCCGCCTACATGGCCATCGAGGGCAACCCCGTGGGAGCCGGCATCTGGTTCGCGCTCATCCTGGCCATCTTCTGGGTCCGCATGCACGCGCTCGAGTTCGGCTACAAGCAGGGCGTGAAGCTCGTCACCGACTTCAGCGAGAAGCTTCCCAACCTCACTGCCGCCGCCTCCGTGCTCGGCCTCACCGTGGTCGGCTGCCTCATCGCCTCGGTCATCGGCGTCACCTGCCCGATTAGCTTCAGCTTCGGCGACGTCGCGATGGAGATTCAGCCGCTGCTCGACAAGATCCTGCCTGCCATGATCCCCGCCGCCATCACGGGAAGCGCGTATTACCTTCTTACCAAGAAGAACGCGAGCATGACGGCCCTCATCCTCGTGGTGATTGTCCTCGCGATGGTCGCCTCCGCCGCCGGCATCCTCGCTTAGCTTCGACCCAAGAGATTGGTGAATCAATGAGAAAGATAGTTGTGGCGAGCCATTCCCTTCTCGCCCAGGGCTTCAAGGACACCCTCGAGTTCCTTACGGGTAAGGGCGACGCCGTCAACGCCGTGTGCGCCTACGTGAACGACAACGGCGAGGGGCTCGACGCGGCGGTCGAGGCGGCTCTTTCGGGCACTGACGAGGTCGTCGTCCTTACCGACGCGTTCGGCGGCAGCGTGAACCAGCGCTTCTCCCGCTTCGCCTCCGACCGGATCCACGTGATCGCGGGTGTCAACCTCCCGCTCGCCATGACGGTCGCGCTCGCGCGCCCCGACGAGAAGCTCGACTTCGATGCCCTCGTCAACGAGGCGCGCCAGCAGATCATCTACGTGAACGGTGTCAGTTCTGCCGAGTGCGACGACGACGAATAGAGGAGGTCGACGATGAGAGAGTTCCTTAAGGACGTGTGGATGCACGGCGGTGAGGAAAGCCGCGCCATCACCCCCGAGAACATCACGGGCGAGAAGGGCCGCGCCGCCATGTCGGCCAGCCACCTCGGCGTCGGCCGCAAGGGCTCGTGCTGCGTGCCCCTTGAGTCCGGCGAGACCATCACGCTCGCGGACATCGAGGGCCCCGGCATCATCCGCCACATCTGGATGACCGTCCCCGACAAGACCGCCGCCGGCAGCTTCGTCATGCGCGACCTCGTGCTGCGCTTCTACTGGGACGACGAGGAGACCCCCTCGGTCGAGTGCCCTGTCGGCGACTTCTTCTGTAACGGCTTCGGTGAGCGCGCCATTGTCAACTCAATGCCCATCTGCGTGAACCCGACGGGCGGCATGAACTGCTACTTCGAGATGCCCTTCAGGAAGCACGCCAAGGTCACGCTTACGAGCGAGCACCCCGGGTTCATTAAGTACATCTTCTACACGTTCAACTACGCGCTCACCGACGTGCCGGACGACGCCATGTACTTCCACGCTCGCTTTAACCGCGAGCGCAGCACCCGCAGGGGCGTCGACTACACCGTGCTCGACGGCGTGCGCGGCAAGGGCTACTACGTCGGCACCTACATGGCCCTGTGCGCCCTGGAGCGCTATTGGTGGGGCGAGGGCGAGATGAAGTTCTTCCTCGACGGCGACGAGGAGTTCCCCACGGTCACCTCGACGGGAGCCGAGGACTACTTCGGCGGTGCCTGGGCCTTTCTCGACAGGCCGCCCCACGCGCTGCCCGAGGCGCAGTGCTTCAACACGCTGTTCGCCGGCTACCCGTACCGCTCGACGCGCGACGCCACGCGCGACCGCTTCAGCGCGGGCAAGCCGAACCCGAACCCGATGCTCGCGACCAACGACGACGCGCTGCCCAGGCACGGTCTCTACAGGTGGCACCTTCCCGACCCGATCTCGTTCAAGGAGGACCTGCGCGTGACATTCCAGGACCTCGGCAACGACGACATCAAGCTCTACGAGCGCGAGGACGACATCTCCACCGTCGCCTACTGGTACCAAAGCGAGCCGCACGCCGTGCTCGCCCCGTTTGCCGCAAGGCAGGACCGCGTGCCAAGGTAGGGTCGCCTCGAAACATGCCAACGTTATGGGCGCCCGCGGTTGACCATGACTGCGGGCGCCCCTTTGCAAGGAGGATCACATGAGCGAAAAGCAAATGAGGCTCGGCGCCCTCGAGGCCGGCGGGACCAAGATGGTCTGTGCCGTGGTGTCCGGCGACGGCGAGGTCCTCGACCGTATGGAGACCCCGACGCTTGCGCCCGCCGAGACCGTCCCGCAGATGATCGAGTGGTTCGCCGCCCGCGATGTGGACGCGTTGGGCATCGGCGCCTTCGGCCCGACCTGCGTCGACCCCGCCGACGAGCGCTACGGCTCCATCCTGCAGACCCCCAAGCTCGCGTGGCGAGGCTATGGTCTTCGCGCCGCGTTCGCCGACGCCCTCGGGATTCCGGTGGCCTACGACACGGACGTGAACGTTGCCTGCCTCGGCGAAGTGGTCTTCGGCTGCTGCAAGGGGCTCGAGGACGCCGTCTACGTGACCATCGGCACTGGTGTGGGCGCGGGCGTCATGTGCGCGGGCAGGCTCCTTCACGGCATGCTGCACCCCGAGGCCGGCCACATGCTGGTAAGGACCCGTCCCACCGAGGAGGGACGCTGCGTCTGCCCGAGCCACGCGAGCTGTCTCGAGGGCCTCGCCTCCGGCCCCGCCATCGCCGCGCGCTGGGGAAAGCCCGCGGCCGAGCTCGCGGACAACGATGAGGTGTGGGCGCTCGAGGGGGATTATCTGGGGCAGATGTGCGCGAACCTCGTGCTCATGTACTCGCCTCGCCGCATCGTCCTCGGCGGCGGCGTGATGCACCAGGAGCAGCTCTACGGCATCGTCCGCAAGAAGACCCTCGAATATCTGGGTGGCTACATCCAGACCGCCGAGCTTAAGGACATGGAGAGCTACATCTGCGCCCCGGGCTGCGGCGGCGACCAAGGAATCCTCGGCGCGGCCGAGCTGGCAAGAAGGGCGCTCGCGTAACTTGCGCTCTCTCCGCCATACAACGCGTTAAGAAAAGACGAGCGCTTCTTGCCAATTGAGCGGCAAGAAGCGCTCGTCTTTTGCATTTGTTTTTGGGGCAGGACGCCCCGCCTCCGCTAGAGTCCCTGGACCGCCACACCCACGAGGTTTGGACCGGTGTGGACAAGAAACGCGGGGCTGATGTCGGAGCGGACGACCTCCACCGCGTTGGCCACGCGCTCGCACAGGGCCTGCTCCATGCGGTCGTAGAGGTCGGCGTGGGCCGAGGTGCAGCTCGCGGCAAAGCGCACCTTGGGGTGCTTCTCGACGATGGCGGCGATGAGCTTGATCTCGGTGCGATGCGGTGCTTGCACAGCCATTTCGTGTGCGCGAGGCTGCTGGCTTTCTGGGCCACAGCAATCACCTTCCCCCTAGCATGATGACCTGAACAATCCTCATGCTAGGGGGAAGGTTTTTGTCGCGTAGCGGAAATTGGCCTCCACCCGCTGAGCGGGTGGCTTTCTATGCCGCGCGTGCCGTGCGGCACGGACTAAAGTCCATGAATAAAAACGAGGAAGGCCACGTCCGGCCTCCCTCGCAAAGAGTCTCTGATTGCTCCCACTCATTGGGGACAGACTTACATGAGTGATTGCACTTATTGGGGACAGACTTAAATGAGTGCTCATGAAATGCCGGCGCCTGGGGCCGTTCTTTTTCTGTCTGCAGTTTGGGACGTTCCTTTTCTGTCGGCAGTTTGGGACGGTCCTTAGAGCTGCAGCGCGCCATGAGCGACGAGGCGAAGCGGATCATCCTGTCTTTCGAGTTCTAAGCAGAATTCCCCGTCTCTGAGTAATGATTAGTGCGCATTTGTGCGTATTTGTGTGCGTAGGATTGCGTGGCTATGCGTGTATAAGCGCCGTCTGCGGCTGTATTTTGACCATTTAGCGGTTATATACGCAAAAGTACGCACATACGCGCTAATTTGTGCGAATATAGAGACGGCAGAAATGTTAGACGCTCCATGACCCAGGAGGCACATATGGCAGATTCCAAGCAGGCTCCACTCGACTCCGCGGCAGCCGCAAAGGCAGCGTTCGCTTCGGTCCAGGGCAAGCCGTTCCCCGATGATATCTTTACGGCTCCCGAGCTTCGCTGGGCTGTGATCGGTTGCGGCGTTATCGCCAACCAGATGGCCCAGTCTCTCGCTCTTGCCGGCCGCAAGCTTGCGGGCGTCGCAAACCGTACGCTATCCAAGGCTCAGGCTTTTGCCGAGCAGTATGGCATCGAGAAGGTCTATGAAACGGTCGAGGACCTCTATGCCGATCCGAACATCGACGCCGTCTATATCACCACGCCTCACAACACGCATATCACCTATCTGCGCGCCGCGCTGGCCGCCGGCAAGCACGTGCTCTGCGAGAAGGCCATTACCCTCAACTCTGCCGAGCTCGACGAGGCCCGTGCCATTGCCGACGAGCATAACGTGGTCCTTATGGACGCCACCACGGTGCTCCACATGCCGCTGTATCAGGAGCTGCGCCGTCGCATGGAAGCGGGCGAGTTTGGCCGCATGAACCTCGCCCAGCTCAACTTTGGTAGCTACAAGGAATACGGCGACCTGACCAACCGCTTCTACAACCGCAGTCTCGCCGGCGGCGCCATGCTCGATATTGGCGTGTATGCCCTGTCCGTCATGCGCCTCTTTATGGTAAGCCAGCCCGCTGAGGTCGTTTCGCTGGGCAATACCTGCGAGACTGGCGTTGACGTCGCGGGTGGCATTGTCTGCCGTAACGCCGAGCGGCAGCTGGGCGTGGTGAGCCTCACGCTCCACTCCAAGCAGCCCAAGCGCTCGGTCATCAGCTTCGACAAGTGCCATATCGAGGTCAACGAGTATCCGCGTGCCGATCATGCGACCATCGTGTGGACTGCAGACGGTCACCGTGAGGAGGTCCACGCTGGCACCGAGGCATACGCTCTGTGCTACGAGATGGCCGACCTGGAGAAGGCCGTTGCCGGCGATGATTCGAAGCGCGAGCTTCTGGGCTATGCTTCCGATGTTATGGAGCTGATGACCAAGCTCCGCGCCGATTGGGGAGTCGTGTACCCCGAGGAGGAGTAAGCGATGCTTGCGGAAGATAGGCTCAACGAGATCGTGTCGATGGTGCAGCAGGCCGGCTCGGTTACCGTGCCGGAGCTTGCCGAAGCCCTGGGTGTGACACCGTCCACCATTCGCCGCGACTTGCAAACGCTCGACCGCGCGCACCGTATCGCCAAGGTGCACGGAGGTGCGACAAGTCTGGAGCGCGCGCACGTGACGCGCGACCTAACGCTCAATGAGCGCAGCGACCTCCATAACGACGATAAGGAACGTATCTGCGCCCGTGCGGCGGCGCTTGTGGAGCCCGAGAGCTTTGTATACATCGACTCGGGCTCGACGACGCTCAAGCTCATCGAGCATCTTCCGCACCTTGAAGGTGTCACCTATGTGACTGATTCCGTGCTTCACGCTCAGCACCTCGCTTTGCGCGGCATGCGTACCGTGGTGCTGGGCGGCGAGCTCAAGCCCGAGACCGAAGCACTCGTTGGTCCCGATGCCTTGGCAACCCTGGACCATTACAACTTCAACTGCGGCTTTTGGGGTTCTAATGGCATTGCCGCCGAGCAGGGCTTCACGGCGCCCGATATCGAGGAGGCGCAAGTAAAGCGTATCTCGATGCGCCATACGGCCAAACGCTTCGTAATCTCAGACGCCAGCAAATTCGGCATGGTGGCGCCCGTCAAGTTCGCGGACTTCCGCGACGCAACGATTATTACCGCGGGCGAGGTGCCAGCCAAGTACCAGTCGATGGACAACGTCATCACGGTCTAGCGACAGGGCAAGGTCAAAACCATTTAGGTTCCTCAATAGAAAAGCGGCAACACCCTCGATGGGCGATGCCGCTTTTGTTGTCTGCCGTTTTGTCTAAATCTGTAACAACTAGACCGTTAAAAGTGGGCTAGGTGTTACAGATTGAGATACTTCCGAACCTTGCCGTCCCTTTGTCTCGATCTGTAACATCTGGGACCGATTTTGACGAGTTATTGTTACAGATTGAGATTTTCCCGTGAGGGGGATTCGAATGTCTCGATCTGTAACGGATAGACCGGAAAATGGGTTCTAACTGTTACAGATCGAGACGTTTTTGGACCGTGGCTGAGCCATTACGGCAAAACCACCACAAAGGTGCCTGTCCCCATTGTGGTGGTTTAGGGCTCCCAGGGGCAAGGGGCTTCGATGTGGATGTGCTCACCGGTTACGGGATGCGTAAAGGACACGCTGTGGGCATGGAGCATCAGGCCGCAGGGGCGCGGCGTTCCGTACAGGTCGTCGCCAACCAGGGGATGACGCTCGCTCGCCAGATGCACACGGATTTGGTGCTTGCGGCCGGTGAGCAGCTCGACATCGATATACGAGCGCGTGGGCAGGCCACGACGGCTCTTAAGGCGCTTGAGCACCTTCACGCGCGTTTGAGACGGCTTGCCGCTGGCGCCGACGCGCATCTTGCGGCTGTCGTGACGGTCGCGGGCGATGGGCTTGTCGATGAGCTTTTCGTTCCAGTCGATCTTGCCCTCGGCGAGCGCCAGGTAGTGCTTTTCGAAAGCGTGGTCGATGACCATCTGGTCAAAGGCGGGCTGCGTCTGCTTGTCGAGCGAGAACAGCACCACGCCGGTGGTGTCGCGGTCTAGGCGGTTGAGCGGTTGCATGTCGGTCGCGGCAAAGCCGTCGCCCATCGCCAGCAGCAGGTCGCTGGCGTAGTCGGTGAGCGTGCGCTCGCCGGTGCCGTCGCCGTGGACGATCATGCCGGCGGGCTTGTCGATGGCCATGAGCCAGGCGTCGCAGTAGAGGACTTGAGGTTCTTCGTTCACGTGTAAGCCTTTCGGTTAGCTGATTCCCACAAACATGCAGCCCGAGGTCGCCCCGCGTAGGCGGGCGGCGGGCTTGCGGCCGGCCTGCGCTGCTTCGACGGCACGACGGACACGGGCGACGGCACGGCCCACCTCATCCGTCTCGAGCAGCGTTCCGTCCACCATGAGACGGCGCACGCCGGCATCGAGCAGCTGAGGAACCTGTGGCGTGAGGTCGATGGGGTAGGCATCGTACAGGCGAGAGCGGCCGTGGATGTCGGTACGCACCGGCATGACCTTACCGTCGATATTCTTGAGCGAGAGCTTGCGGGTACGCAGGCGGCAGTTGGCACAATCGTGGATACAGCCGTTGGCAACCTGCAGAATGCAATGCTCGCTTGTCATAACGCGCGGGCGGCCGAAAACGGTGATGCCCAGGGCTGCGGGCGCGGAGGTGCCAAGCGAGACAATCTCGTCGAGCGTGATTTCGGGCGAGAGCCAAAACGCACCGGCTCCGCGCTCGGCAAGTGCCTCCATGCAGGGCGTGTTGTGCACCGGCAGGCAAGAGCGAATCTCGGCCGTGGCGCCGGCCTGCGCGGCCAGGGCAAGCTCGGAGATGTTGCCAATAGCGACCGTGGCACCGGCAACAACCCACGGGTCAACGCGCTCGTGGTCGACGGCGCGGCAGACCTCGTCGAGTATGGGCACGATGCCCTGCTCAAATGCATCGGCAGGGGAGAGTCCGACAGCCTCGACCGCGTCAGTGGTCATATAGATGCGCGCGGCGCCCTCGGCACGAGCTGCCTCGGCGGCTTCGAGCGTGGTGACGGTGGCGCAGATCTGCGGCTCGTCACGGTAATGCTCGGGCATGGCGCGCGTACATTTGTCGAGCACCGGCAACTCGAGCGTTTTCGCGCGCTCCTCGTACGGCGACAGAATGGCCTCCTCCAGCGCCTTGCAGGCGGCGGCGCGCACCTTGTGCACGGCGGAGAAGCCCATGCCGCAGCCGGCGTCGAGCGAAACGTCAAAGCTCTCTGCCTCAAAGGGCGAGGAGCCCATGCGGCCCACATGCTCAACCAGATCGGCCGCCTCGACGGCGCGGGTCTTGGCAGCCTCGACGGTGAAGCCCATGGCGGTGGCGGTGAGGGCGGGGTTGTCACAGCAGGTGAGTGTGACAGTAAACGGCTCGCCCAGGCGTGCCACGACGGACACATCAACTGCTCGGCGGCGCAGCACATCGCGCTTGAGCGCGGCGCCGGCGGCGTCGATGGCACGCTGACTGCGAATCACGCGGACGCGACAGCCCTCGGGCATGCTGCGGGGCACGCGACATTCGATGATGTCGCCCGCGGCGGCATCATCGGCGGCAATGGTGGTCAGGAACTGGTCAAACTTGTTATCGTGGCGAAGCTCTAGCAGGTCGCCCTTGCCCACGGGCTCAAACAGCTCAATGCGGGCGATGGCGGCGCGGCGACGGCGGTCGTCGGGCTTGAGGCCGCGCACGTCGCGGTTGGCCAAGCGGCTGCCCAGCACCGTACCCACGATCTGGCCGCGGTTGTTGGAACGCTCATAGCTCATCATCTCGTCGCCCGAGGTGCCGTCCTGATAGGCGTGCGTAAAGTCTCGGTTAAAGCAACGCTTGAGCTGGCGCTGGCGGGCGGCTTCCTCGTCCTTGGCAACGGTGGCTCCGGATAGCATGTCGTCAATTTCGTGACGATACACATCAACGATGGAGTACACGTAATCGGGCGCCTTCATGCGGCCCTCGAGCTTGAGCGACGAGGCACCGGCGTCATACAGACGGCGAACAAGCTGTGAGGTGTTGGTGTCACGCGGGCATAGCGCACGCTCGCGGCCGGCGGGGGAGAGCGCGCGACCGTTCTCGTCGATCAGCTCGTAGGGCAGGCGGCAGGGCTGGGCGCACATGCCACGGTTGGCCGATCGTCCCGCCATGGCAAAGCTCGAAAGCAGGCATAGGCCCGAGTAGCAAAAGCAGATGGCGCCGTGGCTAAAGACCTCAAGGTCCACATCGGGCGCGGCATCGTGAATGGTGGCAATTTCGTCGATGGAAAGCTCGCGCGAGAGAGTCACGCGGTCGGCGCCCTGCTCGCGGCACCAAAGGGTTCCGCGGTCGTCATGGATGTTCGCCTGGGTTGAGATGTGCGTCTCGATGCCGGGCATCGTGCGCTTGACCTCAAAGAACAGGCCCCAGTCTTGGATGATGAAGGCGTCGGCGCCCAGCGTGGAGCAGCGATGGATGAGTTGCAGCGCATCGCCCATCTCGGACTGCTTGATGACGATGTTGACCGTGACGTAGACGCGCGACCCTGCTAGATGTGCGGCGCGGCAGGCTTGCTCAAAGGCCTTGTCGGTAAAGTTGGTGGCCTTGCGGCGGGCGTTGAAGCTGCCCATGCCGCAGTAGATGGCGTCTGCCCCGGCGGCGAGTGCGGCGGCAAAGGGCTCGGGCCCTCCGGCGGGCGCCAAAAGCTCGGGTCTGCGGTTGGTGGTTCGACTGGCGGTTGCGGTCATATCCTGCCTTTCAAAATGCTCAGATACTCAAAAGTATAGTGGCGCCGTCGCGATGGGCGATGCCCGCAGCCTAAGCAGGATAAAGTCTTCAGCAGCCCTTGCAGCAAAAATGATCCGTTTCCCTCCGTCCCCTATGGATTGCCTGATCCGATGGGGACGGAGGGAAACGGATCATTTTGAGCTTCACCGTCCGGTCGTGCCGTTCAGCGGCCGACAGGCGCCGTTGGGCGATAAATTATTCTCGCAACGTGATAATAATCTTGCATCGCGCGGAAACCTTGAGTACTATCCCAAATCAAGCGCGGTGTTCAGACCGAATTGTGCCTCCCGGTGCGAACGCCGCGCTCACGCTCTCTATCTGATCGTAAGGAGAAAAAAATGAGCAAGACCGTCGTGTCTTCCGATAACGCACCCGCAGCCATCGGCCCGTATTCCCCCGGCATCAAGACCGGCAACATGGTGTTCCTGTCCGGCCAGCTGGGTATCGATCCCGCAACCGGCAAGATGCCCGAGGGCGTCGAGGCCCAGGCTAAGCAGTCCCTTGCTAACGTTGAGGCCCTGCTGACCGCTGCCGGCGCCACCTTTGCCGATGTCGTCAAGACCACGGTCTACCTGGCCGACATTGCCGACTTCGCTGCCGTGAACGAGATCTACGCCTCCAAGTTCGAGGCCCCCTTCCCCGCGCGCAGCGCCTTCCAGGTTGCCGCTCTTCCGGCCGGCGGTCTGGTCGAGATCGAAGTCGTCGCCGCTCTCTAAGTCGTTGGCGAAAACAAAACATGACATGCAAAAAGACCCTGCAGTGCGAGCTGCAGGGTCTTTTGTCAAGCGACGGATCACTTGTGGAGCCACCAAGGGCAGCCTTTTTGCTCGTTAGCCTTCCTTGCGAACTTTTTGCAGGTAGCGGTAGACGCTGGGCTCCGAGATGCCCAGCGCGGTGGCAGCGCAGGCTACGGCGCCCTTGAGCATGAACACCCCGTTGCCGTTGAGATGGCGAATGACGTCCACGCGGTCGCTCTGACCAAGCGACGCTACATCCAGCCCGCGCGCGCTCAGCAACTCGGCAATGCTGCGGTCGATGAGCTCCTGTGTGGACTCCGAAAGGCTTTCGACCTCGATAGACGCGGGCTCCGTGCGCGTCGGCGCCGCGTCGAAGCACGCCATGAGCTGCTGCGCCATGGTGTTGATGGAGCGCACGGTCGAGAGGTCGGTGTTGACACAGAGCATACCGACGATCTCGTCATTCTCGCGGATAAAGAACGTCGCGGACTCCAACGTCTTGCCACCGGCGCCGCGCCCTTCATAGCCCGTAATAAACGGCAGGTCGCGATACTTGGCGTCGTGCATGATCTTGAGTGCCAGATCGGTGGCGGGGCCGCCGACCTTGCGGCCGCTCACGATGCCGTTGCGAATATCGACAATGGCGTGGTCGGGATCCGAGAAATCGTGCAGCACGATTTCGCTGTTCTTGCCGAGTATCTGCTCCAGGAAATCGACCATCGGCAAAAAGCGACGTACGGTCTCGTTCACGGGCAACTCCTTGGGGTGAAATCGGAAATGTTCATAACAATTTTTTCTCATGGTAACACGCCATTTCTCATCTCGCATATTCGCAGGTACATTGCGTAATACAGACGAACGGTAGGAATTTGGCGGTAAACGGTCGACCAAAAGAAAAGTTAGATGTTATTTTGACCAGACACTTTCCTGACCTGCGGAAATGCATTGTCTCAGCTTAAGAATAGTCTGATAACAAAAAATTATTATTGAGAATGAGAATCATCTTTAATACGATATCCAACGAAGGCACAACCTCAACCCCGCACTGCGTCACAATAGAGCGTTAGATGCGAAAACAACTATTTCGAGGATTGGTGGTCAAATGACCCAGGAGACGGTTACGAACGGCACTGAAGCCCTGTTCACTCGTGAAGGCATGCCTCCCGTTAAGGAAATGATCCCGTGTGCCCTTCAGCACGTACTGGCATCGTTTGCCGGCATCATTACCCCGGCGGTCATCATGGCCGGCGTCTACGGCTTTAATAGCCAGCAGAGCACCGACATCATCCAGGTCGCGCTCATTCTTTCGGCAATCGATACGGCCCTCCAGGCCTTCGCTCCCTTCCGTCGCATCGGCGGCGGTCTGCCCATCGTCATGGGCGTTTCGTTCGCGTTCCTGCCGGCCCTGCAGGCCATGGGTGCCTCGGGCTTTAGCTTTGGTGCGCTGCTGGGCGGCGAGATCGTCGGCGGCGCCGTCGCGGTCCTCTTTGGTCTGGCTTACAGCAAGATCAAGTGGCTGTTCCCGCCCGTCGTGACCGGTACGGTCATCTTCTCCATTGGCGTCTCTCTTTATCCCACGGCCGTTAAGTACATGGCCGGTGGCATGGGCACGCCGCTGTGGGGCACCCCGCAGGCGTGGTGCGTCGCTCTCATCACCTTCGCCGTGGTCTTTGCGCTCGCCAACTTTGGCAAGGGCACGCTCAAGCTGGGATCCGTGTTCTTTGGCATGATCGTCGGCATGATCGTTTCGATTCCCTTTGGCATGATCGACTTCTCCAGCGTCGCCACCGCTCAGGTCTTCGCCCTTCCCAAGCTCATGCCCTATGCGCTCGAGTTTGATCCCGAGGTCTGCATTACCCTCGCCGTCGTGTTCCCCATGGTTGCCATCCAGGTTATCGGTGACGTCTCCGCCGCCTGCCTGGGCTCCATCGACCGTATGCCCACCGAGCGCGAGCTCTCCGGCGCTATCGTGTCCCAGGGCCTCACCTCTATGGTCGGCGGCCTGCTGGGCGGTCTTCCCACCAGCGCCCTTGGCCAGAACGTGGGCATCATCTGCTCCAACAAGGTCGTCAACAAGTGGGTCTTTGTGATCATCGCTGCCGTCTTTGCCATCGCCGGTCTGTTCCCGCAGCTCTCTGCCGTCCTTTCCGCTATCCCGCAGCCCGTCATCGGCGGCGCGACCGTCGGCGTCTTTGGCACCATCACCATGAACGGCGTGCGCATGTTCACCCGCGAGGGCCTCACGCAGCGCACCACCACCATCGTCGGTACCTCCGTCGTCTTTGGCCTGGGTATCTGGATGGCCAGCGGTTGCCTTGCCGGCGAGGGCATGCCCGCCTGGGTGTCCACCGTCATCGGCTCCAATGCCGTAACCCCCACCGCCATCATGGCCATTGTCCTTAACCTGATTCTTCCGCAGACGCCGGTTGTGGCTCAGCACATCGATGCTGCCAAGGACGCTGCCGTGGATCTGGTCTTGCCCGAGAGCAAGAAGTAACCAATTCGGTGCTATTCGTCGGCGGGCGCATCGCCTCGTCCGCCGACGTCATACGGCGCCAAGCCGCACTTCAAAGGGTTTGTCCCTTTGGTGAAGCGTTGACGGGAGAGGGCCCGTTTCCGGTGTAGGCCGGCGCTTCGCACTCCGCCATGTCAGAGGTGTCAAACCCCGCCTCTGATGTCGAAGGGAGCATCCATGCTTCTGGTCGCTAACGGTTCCGTCTTTACCCGCAACGCTCAGGCCCCGTTCATCCCCAACGGTGCGGTCGCCATTGACGGAGATACGATCGTCGAAGTGGGCCCCGAGTGCGAGCTCAAGGCCAAGTACCCGGATGCCGAGTACGTCGACGCCCGGGGCAACCTCATCATGCCCGGACTCATCAACTGCCACACCCACATCTACTCGGGTCTGGCCCGCGGCCTTGCCATTAAGGGCTGCAATCCCACCAACTTCCTGGAGAATCTTGAGCAGCAGTGGTGGAAGATCGACGACAACCTGACGCTCGACGGCACCAAGGCCAGCGCCTATGCCACGATTCTGGACTCCATCCGCGATGGCGTCACCACGATTTTCGATCACCACGCGAGCTTCTGCGAGATCCCGGGCAGCCTCTTTACCATTAAGGACGCCGCTCAGGAGCTGGGCATGCGTTCGTGCCTGTGCTACGAGGTCTCCGATCGCCGCGGCCAGAAAAAATGCGACCAGACCATTGCCGAGAACGCCGAATTTGCCCAGTGGGCCGCCAAGGAGCGTCGCGATAACGACAATCATATGATCGCCGCCATGTTTGGCGGTCACGCCACCTTTACGCTTTCGGACGAGACCATGGACAAGATGGCCGAGGCCAACAACGGCCTGACCGGCTTCCACATCCATGTGTGCGAGGGCATGAATGACGTGTGGGACTCCCGCCTCAACCGCGGTGGCATCAGCCCTGTCGAGCGCCTGCTGCAGCACAACCTGCTGGGTCCCGACACCATGCTTGGCCACTGCATCCACGTGACGCCCGCCGAGATGGATATCGTCAAGGAGTCCGGCACCTGGCTGGTCAACAACCCCGAATCCAATATGGGCAACGCCGTGGGCTGCGCCCCCGTGCTCGAGTTCTTCCGCCGCGGTATCCCCGTGTGCATGGGCACCGACGCCTACACCCACGATATGCTCGAGAGCCTCAAGGTTTTCCTGATCATTCAGCGCCACAACGCCGCCATGCCCAACGTGGGCTGGTGCGAGGCCATGACCATGCTGTTCGAGAACAACGCCAAGATGGCCAGCAAGTACTTCGATCGCAAGCTCGGTGTGCTCGAGGCCGGCGCCGCTGCCGACGTCATCGTTATGGACTACAAGCCCTTTACGCCGCTGAGCGAGGAGAACATCGACGGCCACATGCTCTTTGGCATGATGGGCAAAAACTGCCGCACCACCATCATCAACGGCCGCGTCCTGTACAAGGATCGCGAGTTCGTTGGCATTGATGAGGAAAAGATCAATGCGTGGACCATGGCTGAGTCCAAGAAGCTCTGGAGCACGCTCAACGATCGCACTTACTAATTACAAGTAGATTCACGCGTGTCGGATGTTTCGCCGCATCCGACACGCGCATAGGCGGCCTCCGCGGGGTCGCCGGCGCTGTGCTAGCGCTACACCGTATTTGCGCCCGCCGCGCGGTCTCGCCGGGCGTTACAGAGAGGAGCTCACTATGAGCGACATCATGAGGCCGATCCCGTTTTCGCAGCTGATGAACTGGATCATCGAGGAGCACAAGACCCAGGACGCCATCTTTGGCGTGCGCAAGATGGTCACGACCAACCAGGAGGGTGCGCTTCCCATTTTTGACGAGCGCATCGAGACTCCGTTTGGCCCGGCCGCCGGCCCCAACACGCAGCTTGCCCAGAACATCGTGGCATCCTACGTGGCCGGTTCCCGCTTCTTTGAACTCAAGACCGTTCAGGTTATGGACGGCGAGGAGCTCTCCAAGTGTGTGAACAAGCCCTGCATCGTGGCGCAGGACGAGTGCTACAACTGCGAGTGGTCGACCGAGCTCGAGGTTCCGCAGGCTTTTGCCGAGTACGTGAAGGCATGGTTCGCATGTCACCTCATCGCTCGCGAGTATGGTCTGGGCAGCCCGGACGGCTTTGTCTTCAACATGTCCGTGGGCTATGACCTGGAGGGTATTAAGAGCCCCAAGGTCGATGCCTACATCGAGGGCATGAAGGATGCCAGCGGCTCCGACGTCTGGAACGAGTGCCGCGCATGGGCGCTTGCCAACCTGGACAAGTTTGAGCATGTCGATGCCGCGTTTGTCGAGTCCATCCCGGCGCGCGTTTCCAACTCCATTACCGAGTCAACGCTGCATGGCTGCCCGCCGGCGGAGATCGAGCGCATCGCGACCTATCTGATCACCGAGAAGGGCCTCAACACCTACATCAAGTGCAACCCCACGCTGCTGGGCTATGAGTTTGCCCGCCAGCGCCTCAACGAGCTGGGCTTTGACTACATCGTCTTCGATGACACACACTTCCGCGAGGACCTGCAGTGGGCCGACGCCGTGCCCATGTTCGAGCGCCTGATTGCCCTGTGCGCCGAGCACGGCCTGGAGTTTGGTGTCAAGCTGACCAACACGTTCCCCGTCGACGTGACGAGGGACGAGCTACCTTCCACCGAGATGTACATGTCGGGCCGTTCACTGTTCTCGCTGACCATCGAGGCTGCCCGCCGCATTACCGAGCAGTTCGATGGCAAGCTGCGCATCAGCTACTCCGGTGGTGCCACGGTCTACAACATCCGCGCTCTGTACGATGCCGGCATTTGGCCCGTCACCCTGGCGACCGACGTGCTCAAACCCGGCGGTTACGAGCGCTTTAGCCAGATGGCTGGCGAGTTTACCGACCTGGATGGCAAGCCGTTCGCGGGCGTCTCGCTCGAGGCCGTGACCGCGATCCAGACCGATTCGCTTACCAACCCGCTCTACAAGAAGCCGCTGCGTCCGCTGCCCGACCGCAAGGTCGCCGGCAAGAGCCCGCTTTCCGACTGCTTTACCACGCCGTGCCGCACGAGCTGCCCCATCCAGCAGGATATTCCCGCCTACCTGGCGGCTGTTGACGAGGGTCGCTACGAGGACGCGCTCAACATCATTATCGAGCGCAACGCCCTGCCGTTCATTACCGGCACCATCTGCCCGCATCCCTGCGGCCGTGCCTGCGAGCGCGCATTCTACGAGCCCGAGGGCGCCCAGATTCGCGCCAGCAAGCTCAAGGCTGCCCGCGAGGCCATGACCGCCGTGCTGCCCAAGCTGCGCGCCCAGGCCATCGCCAACGACGGCGAGCGCAACGTTGCCGTTATCGGCGGCGGCCCGGCCGGTCTGGCGACGGCGTTCTTCCTGACGCGCGCCGGCGTGCCCGTCACCATCTTTGAGGCCCGCGATTCGCTCGGCGGCGTGGTCCGTCACGTGATCCCCGAGTTCCGTATTGCGAGCGACGATATCTCCCACGATGCCGAGCTCTGCCTGGCCTTTGGCGCCAAGGTGCAGCTCAACGCCCGCGTGGATTCCATTGAAGAGCTCAAGGCCCAGGGCTTTACCGACGTGGTCGTGGCCACCGGTGCCTGGATGCCCGGCTCTGCGGGCTTGGGCGAGGATGCCGAGCTCGACGTGCTGGAGTTCCTCGAGACCGCCAAGAAGGGCGAGAAGCTCGAACTGGGCGAGGACGTCGTGGTTATTGGCGCCGGCAACACCGCCATGGACGCGGCCCGCGTGGCCAAGCGCCTTGCTGGCGTGAAGAACGTGCGCCTGGTGTATCGCCGCACCAAGAAGCAGATGCCCGCCGACGAGGAAGAGCTCGATCTTGCTCTTGCCGACGGCGTTGAGTTCTGCGAGCTGCTGGCGCCCAAGGCACTCAACGGCGCCGTGCTGACCTGCGACGTTATGGAGCTTGGCGAGCCGGATGCAAGCGGCCGCCGCAGCCCCGTCGCCACGGGCGAGACCGTCGAGCTTCCCGCCACCACGGTGATCTGCGCCGTGGGCGAGGGCATCGATGCCAGCCTGTACGATGCTGCGGGCGTCGAGCACGACCGTCGCGGCCGCCTTGCCGCCACCTCCACCGGCGTCGAGGGCGTTTGGGCTGCAGGCGATTGCCGTCGCGGTCCGGCCACCGTGGTCGAGGCTATTGCCGACGCCGCCGAAGTCGCCCGCGCCATCGCCGGCGTGGACTTTAACAAGTACGCCGACTGCAACGAGCAGGCCGGCCGCGAGGACACCTGCTACGAGCGCAAGGGGTCGCTGTGCCGCGACAAGCGCAACTGCACCAAGACCCGCTGCCTGGGCTGCGGCTCGGTGTGCGAGGTCTGCTGCGACGTGTGCCCCAACCGCGCCAACGTTGCCATCAAGGTGCCGGGCCTGACCAAGCATCAGGTCGTCCATGTCGATGGTATGTGCAACGAGTGCGGCAACTGCGCCGTGTTCTGCCCCTACCAGGAGGGTCGTCCCTACAAGGACAAGCTCACCCTGTTCTGGAGCGAGGAGGACATGGAGAACTCCGAGAACGAGGGCTTCCTGGCCGTGGACGAGGATCACTTTAAGGTCCGCGTCGCCGGCACGGTCCGCACCGTCTCGGTCGATGCCGTCAACACCGGCCTTCCCGAGGCCGTCCGCCTGACCATCAAGGCCGTGCGCGACAACTATTCGTACCTTCTTAAGAAATAGGCGAGTCTCTTATGGCCAAATCCATTCAACATAACGTGGCCTACGTTGCCTGCGGAAGCGGCTGTACTTCCGCAGGCGGCGACGCCCGCTGCAGCGAAGGCTGCATTGGCTGTGGCGCCTGCGTCACGGCCTGCCCTCACGGCGCCATTGCTCTGGTCGATGGCATCGCCCGCGTGGATCGTTCTAAGTGCACGGGTTGTGGCCTGTGCGGCATGGCGTGCCCGCAGCGCGTGATTGCCTTCGTCCCCGGCTACCAGAACATTCTGGTGCGCTGCAACAACACCGATAAGGGCGCCATCGCTCGCAAGATCTGCGACACGAGCTGCATCGGTTGCGGCATGTGCGCCAAAAAGTGCCCTGCCGGCGCAATCCGCATCGAGGACAACTGCGCCCATATCGACGGCACGGACTGCCTGTCGTGCGGCATGTGCGCTGTCGTCTGCCCGCATGGCGCCATTCACGACCGCACCGGCATCGCCGCCGGCGTGTAGAAGGGAATCACCATGGCACAGGAATTCACTTTTACCGTTAACGGCGTCGAGCACACGACGACCCAAAACAAACCGTTGCTGCGCTATCTGCGCGATGACCTACACATCCATTCCGCCAAGGATGGCTGCTCCGAGGGCGCCTGCGGCACCTGCACCATCCATGTGGACGGTGCGGCCGTCAAAGCCTGCGTACTGACCACCGCGCTTGCCGCCGGCCGCAATATCGTGACCGTCGAGGGCCTGCCCGAGGACGTGCGCGAGGCCTTTGTGTACGCCTTTGGCGCCGTGGGCGCCGTGCAGTGCGGTTTTTGCATCCCCGGCATGGTCATGGCGGGTGCAGCGCTCATCGCCGAGGATCCCGAGCCTACCGAGGAGCAGATCAAGTACGCCATACGCGGCAACGTCTGCCGTTGCACTGGCTACAAAAAGATCATCGAGGGCATTTCGCTGGCGGCCGCGGTGCTCCGCGGCGAAAAGCAGATCGACGAGGACTTGGAGCGCGGCGACGACTACGGCGTGGGCAAGCGCGCCTTCCGTATCGACGTGCGCAAGAAGGTGCTCGGCGAGGGCAAGTACCCCGACGACATCGACGAGCTCGATCAGCCGGGCCTGACCTACGCCAGCGCCGTGCGCTCCAAGTATCCGCGCGCCCGCGTGCTCTCCATCGATACCTCCAAGGCCGAGGCCCTGCCCGGTGTGGTGGGCATTCTGCGCGCCGAGGACGTGCCAGTCAACCAGGTCGGCCACCTTATCCAGGACTGGGACGTCATGATCGCCCAAGGTGATATCACCCGCTGCGTGGGCGATGCCATTGTGCTGGTGGTCGCTGAGGACGAGGCGACGCTCGAGAAGGCCAAGAAGCTCGTAAAGATCGATTACGAGCCGCTGGAGCCCGTGCGCAACATCGCCGAGGCCAAGGCTGCCGACGCCCCGCGCCTGCACGACAGCTTCTTTGCCTTTGGCAACACGGTGGAGCTCAAGGACAACGTGTGCCAGAGCCGCCATGTGACACGCGGCGACACCGCCAAGGCGCTGGCCGAAAGCGCGTTTACCGTGACGCAGCGCTTTACCACGCCCTTTACCGAGCATGCCTTCTTGGAGCCCGAGTGCGCCGTTGCCTTCCCGTACAAGAACGGCGTCAAGGTGCAGTCGACCGACCAGGGCGCCTACGATACGCGCAAAGAGTGTGCTCACATGTTTGGCTGGGACAACGAGCCCGAGCGCGTGGTCGTCGAGACCATGCTCGTGGGTGGCGGCTTTGGCGGCAAGGAGGACGTGTCCATCCAGCACCTGGCCGCGCTCGCCGCATATAAGTTCCAGCGTCCTGTGAAGTGCAAGCTTACACGTGCCGAGTCGCTCGCGTTCCATCCCAAGCGTCATGCCATGGACGGCACCTTTACGCTGGGTTGCGACGCCGAGGGCAACTTTACCGGCCTGGACTGCGAGATTAACTTTGACACCGGCGCCTACGCGTCGCTGTGCGGCCCGGTGCTCGAGCGCGCCTGCACGCATGCCGTTGGTCCCTACAAGTACCAGAACACCGACATTCGTGGCTTTGGCTACTACACCAACAACCCGCCCGCCGGTGCGTACCGAGGATTTGGCGTTTGCCAGTCCGAGTTTGCGCTCGAGAGCCTGATCGACCTGCTTGCCGAGAAGGTCGGCTTGGATCCGTGGGAGATCCGCTACCGTAACGCCATCGAGCCGGGCGAGGTTTTGCCCAACGGCCAGATTGCCGACTGCTCCACGGCGCTGAAGGAGACGCTGCTCGAGGTCAAGGATGCCTACTACGCGCATCCCGGACATGCCGGTATCGCCTGCGCCATGAAGAATGCCGGTGTGGGCGTGGGCCTGCCCGACGCCGGCCGCTGCAAGATTCGCGTCGAGAACGGCGTGGCCGTGGTCTATGCCGCCACGTCCGACATCGGTCAGGGCTGCAACACGGTCTTTTTACAGGACGTTGCCGAGGCCTGCGGTCTGCCGCTGAGCTGCATTGCCAATGGCGAGTGCTCCACCGAGAACGCTCCCGACTCCGGCACCACGTCTGGCTCGCGTCAGACGGTCGTGACCGGCGAGGCCGTGCGCGGCGCCGCCTTCCTGCTGCGCGATGCCATGGTTGGCATCGAGGCCGGCAAGCCTGCGCCTACCGCCCCGGTGAGCGCGCATGGCGACGGCGTCAAGATCGAGTACGACGACGGCCGCGCCTATCAGCTGCGCACGCAGGAACTCGTCGCCGGCCAGGGTATGCATCCTCAGGATCCCGCGACTGCCATCAAGGCGCTCGAGGGATGCGAGTTTGGCTACGTGTACCTGGAGCCGACCGACAAGCTGGGCGCCGATGTTCCCAATCCCAAGAGCCATATCTGCTACGGTTTTGCCACGCATGTGGTCATTCTGGACGATGACGGCCGCGTGAGCGAGGTTTATGCCGCGCACGATTCCGGCAAGGTGGTCAATCCCATCTCCATCCAGGGTCAGATCGAAGGCGGCGTGCTCATGGGTATGGGTTATGCACTGACCGAGGACTGGCCGCTCAAGGACTGCGTGCCCCAGGCAAGGTACGGTACGCTCGGGCTGTTCCGTGCGCCCGAGATTCCGGATATCCACGCCATCTACGTTGAGAAGGACGAGCTGCTGCCTGTGGCATACGGCGGCAAGGGCATCGGCGAGATCGCAACGATCCCCACGGCGCCCGCCGTACAGAACGCCTACCGCGCATTTGACGGCAAGCTGCGCCCGGATCTGCCCATGGTGGATACGCCGTACAGCCGCGCCCGTCACCGCGGGTAGGGTAGAGCGCGGACGGTCATTGCTGACGAGCTGTTCGCGCTCAACATCAACTGCATATGCTGCACCTTTGGCCCCAGCTCCATCGCGAGCCGGGGCCTTTTGTTTGGAGCGGAGGCAGCATCCCGGATTCAAGCCTCGGAACGGGATGAACTTTCCCAATGGGGCCGCATGCGGAAACTGCGTCCCGGATTCGATGTTCAGAATGGGATGCATTTTCCCCTTGAGTCCCTAGCGGAAAGCGTGTCCCGGAATTCGGCTCCAGAGTGGGATGCGCTTTCCGGAACAGCTCTCAACCGGAAACTGCGATCCGGAATTCGATGCCAGAACGGGATATGCTTTCCGAATCGCCTTCAGGCGGAAATTGCATCCCATTCTGAGTCTTCATTCTGGGACACGCTTTCCGCAAGGAGCTTCGTCAGGAAAGCGCATCCCGTTCCGAGCCCCTATTCCGGGACGCACTTTCCGGTTGTCATTCACTTGGAAACTGCATCCCAGTTTGAGCGTCTATTCCGGGATGCAGTTTCCGCTGAGCGCTTCAACCGGAAAGTCTGTCCCGTTCTGAGGCTTGATTCCGGGACACGCTTTCCGCTGGCCCGCCATCCGGAAAGTGCATCCCGTTTTGAGCGTCCAGACTGGGACGCGCTTTCCGTTGGCGTGGCCGTTGGGAAAGCGCGGCCCAGATAGGGGGGGATGCGATCCGGCGATGCGTGGCCTAGCAGCTCCTACAGGTCCACCTCGTTGAGCCACGTCGGCAGCGCGGTCTGCCGGATGCCTGCCGTCTGCAGCTTTTTGGCGAGCATTCCTGCCGAGCGGACCTCGTTCATGGTAAAGCGCAGCAGAGGGTGACCGTAGAGCGATAGGTGCGCCTCGCGCTGTCGTTCGGCAACGAGCGCTTCGGCGGTGGTGCGTCCGGCCAGCATGGTTTGGTTGGTATATTTGATGAGCCCGTCGAGCTCGCCCAGCGTGAGTTCCCGCGCCTGGCGCTCCCAGGCAAAGTCCGTTCGTATGGGCTTGGCCGAATTGAAGGGGTCCGTCAGCTCGTATTGAAGCCAATCGGGCGCAAAGCCCGTCTCGATCATGACGGCGCGGGCGACCGATTCCCCGCCGCTCTCGGCGCGGGCGTCGGCATATCGAAGCGTTGTGAGGGCGGTACGAATTGCACGACCATTGCGGGCAGTCGCTCGTTGCTCAACGGCCTCCATCAGCTGTTCCCGTGCAAGGCCGAGCTTTAAAATCGCCGAATCGGCAATGGGCATGCCGTCGGCAAAACCAGTTTGCAGCAGGCAATCTGTGACCGTTTGGATTGGCGGCGTTACCGATATGCCGGCTCTGCGTATTGCTCCGGCCGGCTCAATCTGGTGCCGCTGAATATGTGCGCCCGGACGAGCCGACGGCTTTGTCGAGCTGCAGACATGCACGACGTTCAGGTGTCGCCACGAGACCTCGAGCCCCAGCAGACAGGCGGCCGAAAACGAGCAGAACGTCCAATCGGGGTGGATGATCGCAAGGGCGCGGATAATCTCGCAATGGCGTTGCGCTCGGTTGAGCTCTTTCCAGCGTGGCTTGCGCGCGAACATGCCCGGCATGGGGGAGACGATCGCGCTGCCGATGCGCCGAAGGAGCGCTTTTCGGGTCGCCGTGCTCGGGGGAATCAGGCAGCGCCCCTCTTGTTCGGCTTGAGTGAGCAGTTGATCGATGAGTTGGTCATTGCAATGGGTCATGAGCTACCGCCTCCTTTTGGGTAGCAAAAACGTATCAGCTGGAACTTGCCGCTCAGCTGACCAAAAGCTGACCAAAATCTAACCATGCAGGTAGATGGCCTGTTTTTGACGTCATTTTTTGAAGCCGAATCGGTGGGCGGTAATCGGCACCCGTGAATGGTAGCTAGCTATGAAGCCTTGGTAAGTTTAGGGACGTGTACTTTTCCGAAAAAGAGCAATCTATCTGCTGTTTTGTGTTTCTGGATCGCATGCTTGAAGGCATGTGATATGGGCCGCGGATCGTCGTCTGTATCGGCGGAAACTGCGTCCCGGATTCGACGCTCAGAACGGGATTCGTTTTCCGGATCAGCCCTCAACCGGAAACTGCGTCCCGGAATTTGGTTCCAGAGTGGGACGCAGTTTCCGATTGGGACCTCTGACGGAAGCTGTGTCCCAGATTATGGCTCCAAACTGGGATGAACTTTCCCAACGGGGCCGCAGGCGGAAATTGCGTCCCGGATTCGACGTTCAGAATGGGATGCATTTTCCGGTAGAAGCTTCAGCGGAAAATGCATCCCAGAATTCAGACTCAGAACGGGACGCGCTTTCTGGATGGCATGTTTGGCGGAAGCTACGGCCCAGTTTTTTGCACCAGAACGGGATGCATTTTCCGGAACGGTCCACGTGCGGTGGTGTACCGCCCCTTTTGCGTGCGCCGCTTGTCGAATTACGTTATAGCTAGCTATATTATAGTAAGGTATAATATAGCTAGCTATAACGTAAAGGAAGGATGACCCTGTGTTTATTGGAAGAACAGCGGAAATGTCCGAGCTCAATCGACTGCATGGCACGGGCTCCTTTGAGATGCCTGTGATTTACGGCCGACGTCGTGTGGGTAAAACGCGCCTTATCACAGAGTTCATCCAAGGCAAGAAGGCTATTTACTTTCAAGCTCGTCGTACCAATGCAGAGGCAAACCTGCACGGCTTTAGCCAGGCAATACTTGCAAGCTCGGTTGGTGCTGCGGGCGTGTCGTTTCGTAGTTTTGACGAGGCGTTCGATGCATTGGCCACCATGGCTCGCACGGAACGTTTGATTGTCGTGATTGACGAGTATCCCTATCTCGCCCAATCGAATCCCGAGATCAGCTCGTTGTTGCAAGACAAGATTGATCACTTGTACAAAGAGACCAAGCTCATGCTGATTCTATGCGGCTCGTCTCTTTCGTTTATGGAAGAGCAGGTGTTGGGCTACGAGAGCCCACTATACGGTAGGCGTACGGCCCAGTTTAAGATCATGCCGCTCGATTTTACGACGACCCTCGGCCTGTGGCATAGCATGGGTCGCGAAGACGCTGCGGTTTGCTATGGCATGACGGGCGGCATTCCTGCATATATCGAGAAAGTCGATCCTGCCGCACCGCTCAAGGACAACATCAAACGTCTTTTTCTTACTCCTACGGGCTATCTCTTTGAGGAGCCGAGCAACCTGCTATTGCAAGAGTGCCGCAATCCCGAGCAATATGATGCGATCGTGCAGGCAATTGCCCAGGGGCACTCGAGAATCTCGGAGATTGCGAGCTCCACGGGAATCCCTACGAGCAACGTAAAGAGCTATGTGGATAAACTGGCGTCGCTTGGGATTGTCGAGCGCGAGATGCCCCTAAACGAGACGAGCAATAAGCGAGCCGTGTATCTGCTGAGCGACCAGATGTTTAGGTTCTGGTACAAGTTTGTGCCGCAGAACATCGGGCTGATTCAAAACGATATGGCCGAGGTGGCGTATAAGCGCATTGAGCCGCACGTATCGGATTACATGGGTACGGTCTTTGAGCTTATATGCAGGCAGTATTTGTACGAACTCGCGCGGGCGGGCCAACTCGATGTGGTTCCGGCGAACGTCGGGCGCTGGTGGGGGACGGATAATCGCACGCATACGCAGGAAGAAATCGACTTGATTGTTGACGATGGCGAGGGCGCTGCGTTGTTTGCGGAGTGCAAATGGCGCAATGAACTGGTGGGCGAAGACGTGCTGCAAAAGCTCGTATACCGAAGCGAGCTCTTTAGGCGGCAGCACAAAAGCTACGTGATCTTCTCGAAGCGTGGCTTTACGCAAGGATGTCAGGAAGCTGCGGCGAGCAGGGGAGATACCAAGCTGATTTCGTTTGCCGAGATGTGCGAGCGGAGATAACCAAGCGTGCTCTGATGTGATGCTCGAAATGGGTCGCGCTTTCCGGATCGCCCTTCAAGCGGAAGCCCATATGTTCAAGAAATGGGAGGCAGCTCATCGCGAGCTGGGGCCTTTTGTTTGGAGCGAAGACAGCATCCCGGAATTCAGGCAATCCGGTGGTCAGGGGTTGAGCGAGCGTTGCGCTAAGGATGCCAAGCGTAAAACCTTCAATGAATATGGCGTAAAAACTACATCGGTCATGGCGTAAAAACTGCATTGAAAGTAGCGTAAAAACAGCATTGAGAATGGCGTAATTTCGCATATCGCATGATCGCCCGAGCTTGCACACGGCCTTTTGCGAGCTCTTGCCATGAACGAGAGCCAGGCGGTCACGTACAAGACGCTCATGAAGGATGCCTCGTACGGCGAGGCGGGCCCCGACGAGAGGACCATCGCTGCGTACCTGGACCTCTTCAACAGGCTCAAGCTGACCGAGGACCTGTGCGGATGGGAGCCGCCCATGCGCTCGAAGGCCCGCGTTCGCGTGCGCCCCAAGCGCTACTTTTGCGACCCGTCACTTGCGGCGGCGTTGCTGGGGGCTACCCCTGAGCGGCTGCTTGGCGATATGCAAACGCTGGGGATGCTCTTTGAGAACCTCGTTCTGCGCGACGTGCGCGTGTTCCTTTCCACCTACGGCGGTGTCGACAACAGTGTCCATTATTTCCGAGATGAGAAGGGCCTTGAGGTCGACCTGATCGTTGAGCACGACGGGCGCTGGGGAGCCATCGAGTTCAAGCTGAGTGATGTGAAAGCAGACGATGGAGCGAGAAATCTCAAGGCGCTGGAGAGGAAAGTACTCTCCAATCCTGCCGCCCAGAATGCCGCGCCGGCGTTTTTGGCGGTCGTGGTTGGAAAGGGGAGCATTGCCTACACACGCGACGACGGCGTGGCGGTGATCCCCATGGCGGCACTTGGGGCGTAGCGATTTTGCGGGCGTGCCGTGCTTCCTTTACCGAAAATCCATTTGGTAAACCTGGCAGCCGTGGGTAGAATAAGGTCGACGGCAGCCCAAGGGTGATAGCTGGGCAGCGCCGTTACTTCGATTAAGGGGTCAATGCCTTAGTGGCGTCGACCCCTCTTTTTCTGCTTCGTACGCTGCTTGAGTGCCTCGGTAAGCCCGATAAGCGCCGTGAGGAGCGAGACCAAAGCGGTCAGGAGCTTCACGAAATCAGTCAGATCGGTCATGGGCATCACCTCCCGTCGCATGGAGGGCGCTGCCCGGCACATGGAACTGCCGTCAACAATAACCAGTCTATCAAACTGCAGCCATAAATACGAATATATGTTCGCTAATAACAGCGACGTGGCCATCTCAAAGCGCGGCTTTACGCAAGGGTGCCGGGTGGCCGCGCTGGGCGATTTCATGTCCGCACGAGCGCCTATCCTTACGGCAATGTAGCCGCCTATGTAGCAAGCGGCAGGCAACGGAGAAAGGCCATAACCGTGTCAGCTGAAAAGACGCCGTGTATCTCGGCTATCGATACGACGAACTTTGCGCGCCAGATCGTGCTGGACTTTGAGTTTGCGCCGGTGCCAAAGCAGCGCCAGCGCCGTGGGTTGCGCAATGAGATTATCGAGGTCGGCGCCGTCAAGCTCGATTACCACGGCAACGTTATGGGCGAGTTCTCGCAGTTTGTGCAGACGGAATTTACCGAAGGCGTTGCGTTTCCCGTCCGCGAGCTCACAGGGATATCGGCCGTGGACACCGCGATGGCCGATCCGCTCTACGTGGTGATCAAAAAGCTCAGCGATTGGATCGGTCGCTACTCCGCCCAGGTGGTTTGCTGGAGCGGGGCGGACCGTCGACAGCTTTTGACCGAGTGCCAGGCAAAGCACATCGATCTTTCCGCATTTCCTACGGACTGGGCCGACCTGCAGGTGTTTTACACCTCGATCATGGACGTGGGCAGCCACGGGTGCGTCTCGTTGAGTGACGCGGCAACGTGGTTTGGCATCGAGTTCGACGAGTCGACGGGCCGCGCCCACAGCGCCCTGGCCGATGCGCGCGTAACCGCCAAGTTGCTCAAGCAGGTGATGGACGGGGACTACCGCGTGAGCCCGCACGCCCAGGAAGTCCGCCAGCGGTGGGGGATGGGCGAGCGAGCCCAGACACGCCTTTCCAACAAGTGCCCCGAGTTGGGAGACCTGCTGCTGAAGCTGAAGGCGGAGGGGAGGTAGGGGCTCATTTGGCGACAAGCGGATGGAATGGTTGCGCGAAGGATTCTAGGATCAGCAGCAGATGACTGCATTTGGGATCCCACTCAAGGGCGCGCTGACACTCGCTGGGACCAAGCAGGTCATGAGCGTGGACATCGAGATGGCTTCCATTATCGAAGAGCGGCTTGCTAACATGATTCGCAGGACGGATAGGCAGAGACCCGTGACGCTGTGTGCGCTATCGTGCACAATGAGGTGTACAGGCTGCCAGTGGCGAACTATCCCGACGAGGTTCTGAGCAACTGCATCACCGAGATTTTCGAATACTTCTACGAAGAGGGATTTGGCGGCGTAGAGCAATCTGATTTTACGCGTTTGCAGGAGGAAATCGGTATGGCAGACGAACTTGTTTTTAGTGGTGGCGAGATAGTCTACACCATGTCTCAGCTGCCCAAAGTTACATCTGCGCCGCTGAACGGTAGCGCCGTGCTGGTTGGTTTTAAGGACGCTCCCGATGGGGAGGAGGTCCTCTTTGATTTTGACCCTCGGGCTGAAAAGGCTACGAAGCTCGACTATGAACTTGCAGCCGTTAGCGGGCTCCTCACGGGCGCGTTGAATATCCTTTGGCAGAAAGACTTCAACCTAGAGGGTGCCAAAGAGTGGGGCGACGAGAAGGTTGGCAAATTCGTTCTTACGATTGCCAAGTCTGCGGGTATGGCGAAGGCGGATGCAACTCTAGAAGACGCTATTCGCTTTCTAGAGAAAGAGTTTCCTCTTGCCGCGGACAAGCTGACTGCCGAGTTTGGCGGCGGGCTCCAACATCATCTGCGGGACTTCTCGCACCACCCGAGCTTGATTGGCCTTGCGTGTTCGATCCTCTCGCAATTCACGTGCAAAGGCTATGGCACTGATACGGCCGGCCGGTTTGTCGCCTTTGACCTGCCTGCCGCCGCCTTCGATCCCGACTGCCCTCTTATAGGCAGGAACGTTCCAGAGAAGATCGCGTTTGGCACTCTGTTCTGGGCGATGCATCTCGTGAGCGACATGGCGGGGTCTAGTTCAAACCCCGGTAAGGGGACGGGTATTCCCGGCGTCGTGCTGTCCCTGCTAAAGGAGCTCTCCTCCCTGCCTGTTTTTCAAGACATGCAGATTGCCTATAAGGGCGAGGATATTCGCATTCAGCAATGGATCTCAAAGCTGTTTAACGGAACGGCGTTCAAAACCGAGGACGGTAAGCCCATTCGCTTCGACCTTCGGACGGAAGTCGGTCTTCTCGATCAGGCTTTAAGTCAGGTGCCAGCAGTCGTGGCCAACGAGGTTATCGTTCGTTGTCTCTACATGCTTTCAAGGCTCAAGGCCGAGCTGGAGCGTTGTGAAGTGAGCAAGGTCTCCGGCTTGAACAAACTCAAGGCTTCGCATTTTATGCCCTATAACAGTAGGGCCCTCACTCGCATGGTCACGGTTTCGAGCACTTCGTTTGTTCTGGCGAATCTGGCGACGGCGGCGGTCAGGGCGGGTATCGAATGCGAGGGGAATAAAGTCGGTTTCGCCCAGAAGTTCTTCTTGCGTATAAACTACGTCGGAGTTGGACGCCTTGCGTTTGCACTCCATGCCGACTGGGACTATATGGCGGAGGAAATGTCCGAGGCTTGGGCTGAGCGCGCCAGGCGCCGCCAGGATATCTTCGATGGATTTCACTTTTATAGCCTAGATAGAGAAACGACGAGGATTGCCTTGTCGCTGAAGCTTGCAGCCATCAACTACGACTGCGGGAACGAGAAGAACGAAGTGCGCAAAGGGCAAAAGAGGAGTTGGGCCCGCGCGTGGCAGGATTCGGTTGCGGATGGCTTAGGCATTGATGCAGACGGCTACTTTTTGAGCGAGGAAGATGCGTACGGAGCCCTTGAGACAGTTTCGCGGCGGCGAGGCGGTAAAGTGCGTGCCTTGCTTGTTGCACAGGAGTTGGTTGAGTTTTGCCCTTATTCCCAGATGAGAGATGAAGAGAAGAAGGAATACAAAGGTTTGAAGGAGAGTGGATCTTGGGTTAAACACGAATTTCCCAGGAGACAAGACGCGGTTGATTTGGACGCCATACGTTCTCTCGAGAAACGTTGCGGGACACGCTTCCGCGAGCTTTCAGGTACATTGCCAAAGGTCTTGGTGGGTGGCGCCATCGCCGTGGCGGCGGCCCTGGGCACAGGAGGAGTGGCCGCGGCATTGGCTCCGGATATTGCTGTCGGTATCTTTGGAGGCTCGTTTGTCGGCCTTCACGGGGCCGCGCTTGTCAATGCGAGCCTTGCTGCAGCTGGCGGTGGGGCCTTGGCCGCCGGCGGCATGGGCATGGCCGGTGGCACTGCTTTGATTACGGGCGGCGGCGCCGCGCTTGGTCTATTGGGTTCCGGCGGCGTTGCCTTGGCGGCATCGATGGGGGAGGACTACGCGCAGTTCGTGCTCGTCGAATGTTCGAGGCTCCTTGCTTTTCTTGATGTGGCAACCGACCGCTGCCCGCATGAAGGGGCCATTTTGGTGCGGAAAGCGGCCGAGGCCGTGCAGCGCAGCATCGCTGGTGTTGAGGAAGATGTCGAGAAGGAGAATGGAAAAAGGGACCGCAGGGATGACAGGTTGCTTAAGCAACTGAAGAAGGGTTTCAAGTATTTGTCCTCAACACTTGAACAGATCGAGAAGATGCAGAAGCGCGTTGGCGCCGCTGCTGAGCGCGAGTCGCTCAGCAGCTTGTTAGCATCGGGCGGCGAATAGGTCTGGGCGATCTGGCTACAATTCCCTGTCAGTATCGCCATCGATCAAGATGACGCCGTGCTTGCCCGTCTTTTTGTGAGGCGCGATGAGCGCAACGGCGACTTACTCGATGTCTTATTTGCCCTTCGATCAGTTCTTGTCAAGCTCCTTTAGGCGGGAGAGGCGGCGATCCAGGAGTTCGCTCTTGGCATATGAGGCAAGAAGCCCGTAAGACTGTGGCAATGTCAAAAGACATACACAAGTGTCGGTCTCTTGACATCGGATGATTTTGGGGAGTGGCGCGCAACGATTGCGCGTCACCATGACGGCGTCAGCGTTTGCCTACGTTGTAAAATCTAGTGATATGAGCATCCCGGTTGCTTCAGCGCTTCGATGCTCTCGTCTTTAGCGCCCTCCGCTCAGTGGAGGACTGACTGCAAACGGCGTAAACAAGACAAGGGGGATTGCGCAAATGAAAGCAACCGAGGCAAATCTGCTCGACCTTATGGGCGTGGCGAAGATGCAGTTCGTCATTCCCGTGTACCAGCGAGTTTATTCGTGGAGCGTAAAAGAGTGCGAGGTTCTATGGGATGACGTCATGCGAGCGGGTCGTGATGGCGTATCGCACTTCGTGGGGTCGATGCTTTATATCCCCGAGTCCGAGAGCTCTGCCACGAGTATTTCGCGCGTGCTTCTGATTGACGGGCAGCAGCGCATGACGACGTTTTCGTTGATGATCGCTGCCTTGGCTGACTATCTGGAGGGTAATCCCGACAAGGCTGGCTTCCTTGGCGATCTTAAGATTTCGGCGCTGCGGAAGAACTACCTCTTTAACGATGACGACTACAACGGTCTAGCGCGCTACAAATTGGTGCTCTCGCAGGACGATAAAGAGACGCTGTTCTCCATCGTGTCTAGGTCACCCGTGCCGGATGAAAAATCGGATCGCATTGTCGAGAACCACGCGTTCTTCCGTGAAAAGATGCACGGGAAATCATTCGACCCTGCAAGGCTTTGGGCGGGGCTAAACCGCGTGCAGGTCATCGACACTAAGCTCACTGCTGGCGTCGATAATGCCCAGCTCATATTTGAGTCCATGAACTCCAAGGGTAAGCCGCTCACGCCTATCGACCTCATTCGTAACTACGTTCTTATGTCGCTTCCCAACGACGAGCAGGCCAAGCTCTACGAGGGTTACTGGCATCCGCTCGAGCGCTTGTTCGGAAAAGGCGGCGAAGAAGAGTTCAATGCATTTATCTGGTACTGGCTGTGGCTTAAAGTTCCCAATAGGATGCCGAAGGAGAACGAGGCCTACTACGAGTTTAAGCGCTATTTCGCCGACGACTACGATGGTGACACCGAGGGCCTGCTTAAGGAGCTGCGCGGGTATGCACATAGATACGCCAGTCTGTTCCTTGGTAAGGAGAAGGACGACGGACTGCGCCGAGTGTTCGGCAGAATCGTAAGCCTCGACGTGAAGCAGATAAGGCCCCTCTTAATGTTGCTTTATTCGGTTTACGAGGGGAATGGACTAAACCGCAATGCTTTTTTACGTATCTGCGAGACTATCGAGTCGTTTCTGTTCAGGCGAGCGGTTTGCGGCAGACTTACCACGGGCCTAAATAATTTCTTTGCCGGCATGTATCGCAATCTCGAGCAGCAGGACGATATCGAGGAGTACGTTACGGCGATGCTCCTTATCCACAGCAGCGGTATGACCGCATACTTTCCGACAGACGAGCATTTTGTCGAGGAGTTTAAGACGCGTGACTGCTACAACCGCTTCTCTAAAAAGCGCTATTACCTGGAACGCATGGAGAACTGGCACCACCCGAAGGAGTCCATCTCAGCCGACGATTACCAGATCGAGCACATCATGCCCCAGACGATCGATGACGAGCACGGCTGGAAGGAATCGCTTGGTGAGAACTGGGAAGACGTCCACGACAGGCTGTGCAACAACTTGGGAAATCTTACGCTGACGGGCTACAACCAGGAGTACTCAAACCGGTCGTTCTCGGACAAGCTCAATCTGCCTGACGTCGGATTTAAGTGCAGCCCGCTCTACCTAAACAAATCGATTGTCTCGCATGAAAAATGGGGTGAGGAAGAGATTGGGCAGCGCGCGGACGAGCTGGCGAAAGAAGCGTGCGAGATATGGAAGTATCCCGACCTCCCGGCAGACGTCGTCGACAAGTACCGTCCTTCTCGTGGGGAGTCTGACGAGGCTCCTGTCTGGACTCTGCAGGAGAACCACCCCACCTTTGCCGAAGGTGGACTCAACCAGAAGCTTTTCGATGAGGTGCGTGAGTCCGTTCTGAGTGGCAACCCTTCGTGGGAGTCCTATATAGCCAAGTACTATGTAGGCTTCAGGTCGGGCAAACGAAAGTTGCATGCCGTGCTGGAAGGCAGGACTAGCAACGGTGGCTGGATTGCCGTTGGCTTGGCAAAGAGTGTGGACGAGCTTATTGACCCGGAGGCCATGTGCCAGGACAAGCGCACACAGGGCGGATTTGGGCCGGGTATGCCGACCTATGTTGCACTCCGTAGCGCTGACGATATCCCCGCGGTGCTCGATCTCGTAAGGCAGTGCTAGACAAGGGCCGGGAATCTAATTCTCGGCCCTTGCAATCTCGGAATTGCCGATGGCTTATCTGCCCACCTACACCTCCGCAATCCCGCGCGCTACACTCAGCAGCTCATACTCCCTCTGGCTCCACTGACGCAGCTCGGCCGCGCGTACGGCGTCGCGGCACAGGTCCAGGAACACCTCGCCATCCTTGCAGAAGCACTCGCGGGCAAAGTCACCCGAGCCGCTTGCGATGCACGTGCCGTCTGCAAACAGCTTCCAACTCGACGGCTCGCGCGAGTCATTTCCGAGCAGCTTGATCTGCAGTACGTGTGGGTTGCCGGCGGTGTAGAGCTCTTCCTCGAGCACCTGCACCGTAAAGCGCATCTGATAGGAGAGACTGTTCTTGACCATGGCCGAGGCATAGCCGCTCGGCTTGTCCAGAAGATGCATTCGTTTTGGCTTGGCTGCCAGGTTGTGGAAATTGCGCTCGCTGCGCACGGAGAAATTGTCCATATGGACTCCTTTCATCGATGTTGGCAGGGCCACCGTGCCTTTTGGCCGGTTGGCGTCGGGATCGTGGAGCCAACTCTCTACCCCGACTCTGGATAAAACGCGCCCGCTCCTTGCGGGCAAGATGGAGTCTATCAACGCACGCGGACAGAAATCAAGCGCCGCCTGCGAAATGATGTGCAGACGGCGCTTGATTACGCGGCAATTATTCGGCCAACATCCGGAAAAGTGTCGAAATCAGCCGTATGAAAGTACGGAAAAGTGTCAAATTCGAGCCGCCCAAATTACGGAAAAGTGTCGAAATGGGCGCGTGGAAATCACGGAAAAGTGTAAAACTGCACGTAAACAGGGGTGCGGCATAGCCTATGTTCAAACCTAGCTGTTGGGGTCGCCCTTGAGGGTGTTGATGTCCAGATACTCGTTATCGTCCTCTTTTTGCTGGGTCTCCGACTCCGCTTGGGTGGGGCCGCGGAACAGCTGGAATCCCTCAAACGCAATGACGCCGAGCAGGGCGATGATAATGGCGATAAAGGCAACCTTGACTGCCAGCGGAAATTCCGAGAAACGCAGCGCCTTTTCCTCGGCGTAATAATCGGCGAAGCGCTCTTCGCCCGTGCTTTTGGTATACGCCGGTGCGGACGCGGCCTCCGGGTCATATTCTGGTGCAGGTGTGGCAGTGTACGGATCGTTGAGATAATCGCTCGATGCGGTGCCATAATCCTCGGTCTCGATGCGACCGGTGCCAGCATAGTCATCGGAATAATCGGAATATGCCGCACCGCCCTCATAGTCCGCGGCGCTCGTGTTGACGGCAAAAAGCGGGTTAACTGGAACGTCGAGCGCCGGCATGCCGGTAGAGGTCTCATCAAGATCGGTTGCAGCCCAGGAATCGTAGGCAACCTGACGGGCAACGGGCTCATCGAGCCTTGTGACCGGAGGCTTGCGTGCCGCAGGAACGGGCAACTGCTGGGCGTTGTACATAACGGTGCTGTCGGCCGATTTGCCCTGCGTCGCTGCGGCGAGAAATGCCGCCGTCTCGGACGGGTCGCTTGCGGGGCGGGGAGCGGGCGTGGGCGCCGAAGTGGGTGCGGCCTTAACCTCGGGCGTCGAAACAGGCGACTGCGCAGGAGTCGGCGCGGATGCGGGCTTAGGCGCAAGTGCGGGATTGGGGCTTGACGGGCGAGCCCCGCCGCCCATGAGTTCGTCGGCGGTCCACGGGCGATCATCCATCACGTCGTCAAGGCTCAGCGAAAACAGGTCGTCTTCACCCTCATCGAACATGCGGTGCACATGTCCACCAATTGCCGGAATCAATCCGCGACCGGTGCATGATGCCTTGCTCAACGCCATTCTGTTCCACCCTTTCGAAATACTAATGACATCGATTATATGGAACTTTCCAAGCGGCTCGGTCTTGGATTCGTGCTTTCCAGAACTCGCGCCCAAAAGGGGAGGGGCAATCCAGGCGAGTGCCTACTTATCGCCGGCGGCAGCCTTTGCCTCGTTGAGGTAGCTATAGAAGCTGTACTTAGAGATGCCAAAGAACTCGCAGGCACGCTCGCTCGACTTGGAAATGAGGAAGGCGCCGCGACGGTCGAGGTAGCCAATGGCGCGAATGCGCTCGTCTTTGGTCATAAGGGCTGCGGGCTTGCCCACGTATTGCTCGCACTCGCGCAGCAGATCTTCGAGCAGGTCGCCGATGTTTTTGGTAATGGGCTCGGGCTCGGTGTAACCCGTGCCGCCGGTGCCGGTAAAGGCGTCGAGCGAACGCTCAAAAGCCTTCATGAGCGTAATGTCAAAGTTGATGCCCAGAATGCCGACGGGCTTGCCCTCGTCGTTGCGGATAAAGATCGTCGACGATTTGAGCAGCTTACCGTCGGTGGTTTTAGTGAGGTACGGTTCGCGGTCGTGTACATCGGTGGCGCCCTCGTGCATGGACTCAAACACGATATGGCTGGGGCCGTCACCCAGTTTGCGCCCGCTGACGTGGCCGTTTTCGATCACTACGATGGAGTGGTCCACGTCCTCGGTCTCCAGGTCGTGGACGACGACTTCGCAGTTGGGGCCAAATTGGAGCGTCAGACCGTGTGCGAGGCGCTTGTAAAACTCAATCTGTGCGGGGGTCATGGGTACCTTCCTAAAAATTAGTTTGGGCTCACTGTGCCATAAACCACACATGACCGCAAACAAATCCATCAACTAGGCAATTCATGACCGTTCGGCGGCGAAATAGTACCGATTACGGCAACAAACAATTCGTTAGGTATGCCAATCAAAAAGTGTGATAGAACATTACTAACAAACTTTTTGTTTGGCATCCACATAAAAGTTCAGCCGTGTGAATGGGATCGGGCTGAAACGCGTATGCGGGGGCCGGCAAGAGAGGACTTAAGGAGTTCACCGTATGGCCGATAAGATCCAGTGGGCGGGCAACACGATGCCCAAGAGCGATGACAAGCACTTGGGAATCATGAGCCTCGACCACGTGAAGAAGGCCCGCGCCTTCCACCAGTCGTTCCCTCAATATACCGTCACCCCGCTTGCCCGCCTGGACGGTCAGGCTGCGCGCTTGGGTCTGTCCAACCTGTGCGTTAAGGACGAGAGCTATCGCTTTGGCCTCAACGCCTTTAAGGTTCTGGGCGGTTCGTTTGCCATGGCCAACTACATTGCCGACGAGACCGGCAAGGACGTTGCCGACTGCACCTTCGACTACCTGACCTCCGATCAGCTTGCCAAGGACTTTGGCCAGGCCACCTTCTTTACCGCCACCGACGGCAACCATGGCCGCGGCGTGGCATGGGCTGCCAACAAGCTGGGCCAGAAGGCCGTCGTGCACATGCCCAAGGGTTCCACCAAGCCTCGCTTCGATAACATCGCCGCCGAGGGCGCCACGGTGACCATCGAAGAGGTCAACTACGACGAGTGCGTGCGCATGGCCGCCGCCGAGGCCGACGCCTGCGAGCGCGGCGTCATCGTTCAGGACACCGCCTGGGAGGGCTACGAGAAGATCCCGTCCTGGATCATGGAGGGCTACGGCACCATGGCTTCCGAGGCTGCCGAGCAGTTGCGCGAGATGGCCATCAACCGCCCGACGCACGTGTTTGTCCAGGCTGGCGTGGGTTCGCTCGCCGGCGCCGTGGTGGGCTACTTTACCAACCTGTATCCCGATAACCCTCCCACCTTCGTCGTGGTTGAGTGCGCACCTGCCGCCTGCCTGTACAAGGGCGCTGCCGCCGGCGACGGCGATCCACGCATCGTGGACGGTGACATGCCCTCCATCATGGCCGGCCTGTGCTGCGGCGAGCCCAACATCCTGGGCTGGGATATCCTGCGCAACCACACCACCGCCTTCGTGTCCTGCCCCGACTGGGTCACCGCTCGCGGCATGCGCACCCTGGGCGCTCCCGAGAAGGGCGACCCGCGCGTCATCTCCGGCGAGTCCGGCGCTGTGACCACCGGCCTGGTCGAGACCCTCATGCTCGATCCCGAGTACGCCGAGCTCAAGGAGCTCATCGGCCTGGACAAGACGAGCTCCGTGCTCTGCTTCTCCACCGAGGGCGATACGGACCCCGACCAGTATCGTCGAATTGTTTGGGAAGGCGAATATCCCACTTGCTAATCGTTGGGGCGGAGTAAATAGGTATCGCTCCGCCACCTCACAGGTAGATTCCTTCGTTTGAAAGGTTATGAACAATGGCTAAAGAACTCGATTACGACGCTATCAAGGCTGCTGCGGAGTCCCATCGTGCTGATATGACTCGCTTCCTGCGCGCTATGATCTCCCATCCCTCTGAGTCCTGCGAGGAGGGTGAGGTTGTTGCCTGCATCAAGGCCGAGATGGAGAGCCTTGGCTATGATGAGGTCAAGGTCGACGGCCTGGG
The DNA here is from genome assembly GCF_003471905.1 of Collinsella sp. AM16-21. NCBI lineage: Bacteria > Bacillati > Actinomycetota > Coriobacteriia > Coriobacteriales > Coriobacteriaceae > Collinsella > Collinsella sp. AM16-21. Next base: position 161,718 of record NZ_QRKJ01000001.1, on the reverse strand, counting down.
CAACGTCATGGGCTTTATGGGCGAGGGCGACAAGATCATCGCCATCGACTCTCACATCGACACCGTCGGCATCGGCAACATCGAGAACTGGGATGCCGATCCCTATGAGGGCTACGAGACCGACGAGATCATCTACGGCCGCGGTGGCTCCGACCAGGAGGGTGGCATGGCTTCTGCTACCTATGCTGCCAAGATGATGAAGGACATGGGCCTCATCCCCGAGGGCTACAAGATCATGGTCGTCGGCACCGTCCAGGAAGAGGACTGCGACGGCATGTGCTGGCAGTACATTTACAACAAGGACGGCATTAAGCCCGAGTTCGTCATTTCCACCGAGCCCACCGACGGCGGCATCTATCGCGGTCACCGCGGCCGCATGGAGATCCGCGTCGACGTTCACGGCACCTCCTGCCACGGCTCCGCTCCCGACCGCGGCGACAACGCCATCTACAAGATGGCCGACATCATCGCCGACGTCCGCGCCCTCAACAACAACGGCTGCGACGAGTCGACCGACATCAAGGGCCTCGTCAAGATGCTCGACCCCAAGTACAACCCCGAGCACTTCGAGGACGCCCGCTTCCTGGGCCGCGGTACCTGCACCGTCAGCCAGATCTTCTACACCAGCCCCAGCCGCTGCGCCGTGGCCGACTCCTGCGCCATCTCCATCGACCGTCGTATGACCGCCGGTGAGACCTGGGAGTCCTGCCTGGACGAGATCCGCAACCTGCCGGCCGCCAAGAAGTACGGCGACGACGTGAAAGTCTCCATGTACATGTACGACCGTCCGTCCTGGACCGGCGAGGTCTACGAGACCGAGGCTTACTTCCCCACGTGGATCAACAAGGAGACCGCTCCGCACGTCAAGGCCCTCGTCGACGCCCACAAGGCCATGTTCGGTGACGAGCGCATCGGCTGCGAGCCCAGCATGGACAAGCGCACCGGTCGTCCGCTGTGCGACAAGTGGACCTTCTCCACGAACTGCGTTTCCATCCAGGGCCGCTATGGCATCCCCTGCGTCGGCTTTGGCCCGGGTGCCGAGTCTCAGGCTCACGCTCCCAACGAGGTCACCTACAAGGACGACCTGGTCACCGCTGCCGCCATGTATGTGGCTGCCCTGAACCTCTACGATCCGAGCCAGGCCGATGGCGACGCCACCGTGTTCCGCGCCGGTCTGACCAACAACAAGATTGACTAGTCCCATTCCTTGATCTTGTTGAGCCGGGGGCCGCTCGTGTCCCCGGCACCCCCTGTTGACTTGGGGCCCGCGGTCGTTATCTCCCATGCTTCCTCGACGGTGGCGGGTCCTCGTCATGGTGTTCTGCATGTTCTAGCCACACGCGCATGCTGGAGCACATCTATTCATTGCGATCGTTTCATCTTTGGAAAGGATATTTACATGGACGCCAAGTTTACCGAGCTCGTCGAGCAGCTGAACGGCCTCGATTTTAAGGGCATGTACGGCAGCGACTTCCTGCACACCTGGGATAAGACCACCGATGAGCTCAAGGCGCTCTACATCGTCGCCGACGCCCTGCGCGAGCTGCGCGAGAACAACGTTTCGTCCAAGATCTTCGACTCGGGTCTGGCCGTCTCGCTGTTCCGCGACAACTCCACTCGCACGCGCTTCTCCTTCTCTAAGGCAGCCAATCTGCTCGGCCTTGAGCTGCAGGACCTGGACGAGAAGAAGTCCCAGATCGCTCACGGCGAGACCGTCCGCGAGACCGCTACCATGATCTCCTTCATGGCCGACGTCATCGGCATCCGCGACGACATGTACATCGGCAAGGGCGACGCCTACATGGCCGAGGTCTCCGAGTCTGTCCAGCAGGCCTACGAGGATGGCGTTCTGGACCACCGTCCCACGCTCATCTCCCTGCAGTCCGACTCCGACCACCCCACGCAGTCCTCTGCCGACATGCTCTACCTCATCAACGAGTTTGGCGGTCTCGAGAACCTCAAGGGCAAGAAGGTTGCCGTCACCTGGGCCTATTCGCCCTCTTACGGCAAGCCGCTGTCCTGCCCGCAGTCGCTGATCAGCCTGCTGCCCCGCTTTGGCATGGACGTCACCCTGGCTCACCCCGAGGGCTACGACCTCATGCCCGAGGTCGTCGAGCGCGCCAAGGGCTATGCCGCCGAGTCCGGCACCACCTTTAAGCAGGTCAACACCATGGCCGAGGCTTTCGAGGGCGCCGACATCGTGATCCCCAAGAGCTGGGCTCCGTTTGCCGCCATGGAGAAGCGCACCAACCTGTACGCCGAGGGCGACGACGCCGGCATCGCTGCGCTCGAGAAGGAGCTGCTCGCCCAGAACGCCACTCATCAGGATTGGTGCTCCACGACCGAGCTCATGGAGAAGACTGCCAACGGCCAGGACACCATCTTCATGCACCCGCTGCCCGCCGACATCTCCGGTGTCTCCTGCGAGCACGGCGAGGTTAATGCCGACGTCTTCGACATGCACCGCGTGGGCATGTACAAGGAGGCCAGCTACAAGCCGTACGCCATCGCTGCCATGATGTTCCTGCAGAAGGTTGCCGATCCCGCCGCTACCCTCAAGGCCCTCGACGAGCGCAACACCGCCCGTTGGTTCCAGGCCTAAAGCTGGGCTGAGGTAAGCCATGCAAAGGGGGCACTCTGCCAACCGGCGGGGTGCCCCCTTTTTTTGCATCGTGGGCGTGCGGGATAAACGCTTTCGATGTAGATGCCCCGCGACGCGAGTTATGGGTACGATGGTTTCAGGGGAGGTATCGCCATGAAACTTGGTTGCGTCATTATGGCTTCGGGCGAGGGTAAGCGGTTTGGCTCTAACAAGATGCTTGCTGATATCTATGGCGAGCCGCTGATTGCCCGGACCATCGATTCGGTTCCCCGGGGCTTTGACGTCGTGGTTTCGACGCGTTGGCCCGAGGTCGTCCAAATTTGCAAGGACAAGCATTGCCCGTGCGTGTTGCACGATGGCGAGCTGCGCAGCGAAAGCGTCCGTGCGGGCCTTTCGTGGGGGGCGAGCCGCAACTGGAAAGGTTGTCTCTTTTTGCCGGGCGACCAGCCGCTCGTGAGTTCGGATTCTTTTGAGGCCATGGTTCGCGCGTTTGATGAGCGTGGCCGCAAGCATCCGGTGCGTCTTGCGTGCAACGGTGAGCCTTCGAGCCCGGTGCTCTTCCCGGCGGAACTGTTCGCTGCGCTTATGTGTCTTGAGGGCAAGGACGGCGGCGGTTCGATCCTCAAGGACCGTACCGACGTGGTGCTGGCCGAGGCGCGTGCCTACGAGCTGTGGGACGTCGATACCGCCAAGGGACAGCGATGCATAACGGAGCATATCGCCGCCTGCTCGTACTTTGATCGCGTGGCCAACTGCATCAATCAATAAGGAGCAATTATGATCATCATCAAAAACGGCGCGCTCGTGACGCCCCAGGGGCTTCGCCGCGCCGATCTTGCCATGGATGGCGATAAGATCGTGCGGATCGCCGCGGCGATCGAGCCGGCCGAGAGCGATACCGTCGAGGATGCCACGGGCTGCTGGGTGTTTCCCGGCTTTATCGACGGCCACACGCACATGCAGTGCTGGACCGGCATGGATTGGACAGCCGATAGCTTTGAGACCGGCACGCGCGCGGCTGCCTGCGGCGGTACGACGACCATTGTGGACTACGCGACGGCCGATCGTGGCGTGACCATGCCCGATGCCCTTGCCGAGTGGCATCGCCGCGCCGACGGCACCTGCACGGCAAACTACGCCTTTCATATGGCACTCGCCGAGTGGAACGAGCGCAACCGCGCCGACCTTTCGGCCATGCGCGAGGCGGGCGTATCGTCGTTTAAGACCTACTTTGCCTACGACCACCTGCGCTTGGACGATGCCGAGACGCTCGAGGTGCTGGAGGAGCTCAAGCATATTGGCGGTATCCTGTGCGTGCATTGCGAGAACGGTACGCTGGTGAATGAGCTGCAGAAGCGCGTGTTTGAGCAGGGGATTCATGGCCCCGAGGGCCATGCGCTCAGCCGTCCGGATGTGTGCGAGGCCGAGGCCGTGAGCCGTCTGCTGTATCTGGCGCACCTGGCCGGCGACGCACCGGTCAACGTGGTGCACCTTTCGACCAAGCTGGGGCTCGAGGCCATCCGTGCCGCCAAGGCGCGCGGGCAGAAGAATATCTATGTCGAGACCTGCCCTCAGTATCTGATGCTCGACGATACTTGCTACTTGGAGCAGGGCGAGGACGGCTTTGCGGGTGCCAAGTATGTGATGAGCCCGCCGCTGCGCCATGCGGGCGACCGTGCGGCACTGCGCGAGGCGCTTGTGGCCGGCGAGATCGATACGATCGCGACCGACCACTGCAGCTTTAACCTGCACGGGCAAAAGGACCGCGGGCGCGACGACTTCCGCGCGATTCCCAACGGCGGACCCGGTGTGGAGCATCGTCCCGTCGCGATCGCTACGAGCTTTGAGGGACAGCTGGGCCCCGAGGATCTGTGCCGCTTGATGAGCGAGAACCCGGCGCGCGTCTTTGGCATGTATCCGCGCAAGGGCTGTCTTGCCGAGGGTGCCGATGCCGACGTGTGCGTGTGGGATCCCAAGGCGCGCTGGACCATTCGCGCGGCGACGCAGCATCAGGCTGTGGACTACACGCCGCTCGAGGGCTTTGAGGCGCATGGTCGCGCCAAAGCCGTGTTTGTGAACGGCGTGCTGGCCGCGCGCGACGGCGAGCCCACCGGAGCCCAGCCCGGCCGCTACGTCCCCCGCTAGTAGCAAGGGTGCCGCCAGGGTAGCTAAAAGAGCCCCGTCCCAAATTAGCTACCCCTGGAGGCTGGTGGCGACGATGGGGCGGTCGAGATCTGTCTCGAAGCGGTCGGCCATCGTGGGGTCGCTGAGCGTGTCGACTTGGTTGAGCATGACGCGTGCGGTGCAGAGTCCCAGCGCCTGCATCTCGGCATTGAGCACCTGGGCGACGCGCCCTGGGGTGGCAGTGTCGGTGGGCTCGCAGCCGCAGTGCTCGCAGAAGATCTCGGGGCGGTGGACAACCTCGGCGACGGGCTTGCCCAGCCCCGAGGCGCCGACGACCCAGACAACGTTTGCCGTGGCGGCGGGAATTACCGGCTCCCAGGCGGCATGCGCCTTGAGCGGGAGTCGCTTGCTGCCATCTGCCTCGGCCAACACATAGTCAAAGCGCTGTGCCAGCTCGCCGAGCGGCTCGGCGGGGGCGGAGAGCTTGCCTGTCTCCGGGTCCAAGACGCCTGCCTGGCAGATGCTTCCGCGCGCAAGGCCCGCGCAGGCCTCGCAGGTGCAGCCTGGGGTGTGTAAGGCGCCCGGCTTCCAAGGCGCGGCGTCCAGGCGACGGCTCGACCCGTCCCATGGCACGCCGGCGACGGGAAACATATGCGTGGTGGTGCAGAGGAGCACGCGGCCGCCAGCGCGCATGAGCTCGAGACCCATCGTCTTGAGCAATGTCGACTTGCCACCACTGCCGATAATCGCGGTAATGCCCGGCTCGATCCTGAGCGCCGAGGCAAGATTGCCGCTAACCGTTTCCATCTGTTCACCGCCGTATAATACTGTGATAATAAATAATCATCAGAGTAGCGGTCGAACCGCTTTTGCTCTGTTCAAACCGTAGCACAGGGAGGTGCCCCGGGAATGCTCGTTTATGTTCGCGGCGCCGGCGATATCGCCACGGGCGTCGCCGCTCGCTTGGTGCGCGCCGGCGTGTCGGTTGTCATGGCCGATATCGCGGTTCCCACGTGCATCCGTCGCACAATCAGTTTTTGCGAGGCCATTCGCCTGGGCGAGGTCCAGGTCGAGGGCATTCGCGCTCGCTTGGCGCAGACGCCGGCAGATGCGCTTGCAATTACCGAGGCCGGAGACGTCGCCGTCGTGGTAGACCCCCAGGCCAAGATGCTCGACGAACTGAAACCTGCTGCCGTGGTAGACGCGATTCTGGCCAAGCGCAATCTGGGTACCACGCGCGACATGGCTCCTGCTGTCATCGCGGTGGGGCCGGGCTTTACCGCGCCGGTTGATTGCGATGCCGTAGTCGAGACTATGCGCGGGCATTTTCTCGGCCGTGTCATTACCCAAGGTTCGCCCCAGCCCAACACGGGCGTGCCGGGCATTATCGCCGGCTATGGCAAGGAGCGTGTTATCCACAGCCCCGCTGCCGGTGTGTTTCGGTCCGACCGCGCAATCGGCGACATCGTGAGCGCCGGAGACGTGATTGGCTATGCGGGCGATACGCCCATGTGCACGCAGATCGATGGCTGTCTGCGCGGGCTTTTGGCGAACGGCGTGCAGGTGACTGAGGGCTTTAAATGCGCCGATGTCGATCCGCGCGGCGATGCCAGCTATATCAACTATATTTCGGACAAGGCGACGTCGGTCGGCGGCGGCGTGCTCGAGGCGCTCGCCATGCTCACCGGTGTATTCCAGGGATAGGAAATTGCAATGGAAAAGCTCGATGTGGTGAATGCTGCGCTTGGCGCTCTGAAGGCTGGTAAGACGTGCGAGCTGGTGGTAGTTGCCGGCACGGCAGGGTCATCGCCGCGCGGCGTGGGCGCCTGGATGGCCGTCTTTGCCGATGGCAGCCAAGCAGGTACCATCGGCGGCGGCAAGATCGAGCTCTTTGCGCTGAACGAGGCGCGCGAGCTGTTGGCCGCAGGGCAATCGCGTCTGGTCCGCTACACCATGGGCGGCGAGAACTCCGATACCGGCATGATCTGCGGCGGAGCCATCTGCCTGTGCTATCTGCACCTGGATGTATCGCAGGCGCCGTTGTTCCAGTCGATTGCCGACGTCTTGGCGTATCGACGCATCGGCGACTTCGTCATCGACTTTGAACCGTTTATCGCAAACGCGCTCGAGGGCGATGTGGTCGAGTACCATGGCGAGACGTCGCGCCATACCATTGCCGGCTGCCCCGAGCTTTCGCTGGTGGAGGAGGGGAGTAAGGTCACCTACACCAACGCTGCCTCCGAGATTCCCCCGGCGCACATCGAGACGCTCTGCCCCGAGGGCCTGACCTACATCTTTGGCTGTGGACACGTGGGCGCCGCGACGGCGCGCGTACTCACGGCGGCGGGCTTTGCCGTTGTGGCGTGCGATGACCGCCCCGGCACGCTGATGCCCGAATGGGTGCCCGGTGTCTACGATCGTCGCCTGGTCGATTACAAGAACCTGAGCGAGCTGTGTCCCATCGGCCCGCGCGACCTGGTGGTCGTCGCCACGGCGGGTCACAAGTCCGATATCGACGTGGTGATTCAGGCCATGCGCGCCAAACCCGCCTATCTGGGCTGCTTGGGTTCGCGCCGCAAGACGGCATTTGTGCGCGCCCGCTTGGAGCAGGAGGGCTTTACGCAGGAGCAAATTGACGAGCTGCACCTGCCGATCGGAGTCGCCATCGAGGCGGAGGACCCCGAGGAGATCGCTATCTCCATTGCCGCCGAGATGATCCACCTGCGCCGCACCAAACTCGTTCCCCGCAAGCGCTAATCGCATCCCCATATATGAGTTGCGGTGAAATAGTTCCTAAATAAGCCTGACGGGCGGTCAGTCAGGAACTATTTCACCGCAACTGCTGTTTGACCCCGGGGGATGCAGGATTGCGGGTCAAAATGCTACCTGTGTCATATGCCCTATAATGTCCGACCGTTGAGCGGCATGGGGCCGCTGCTTAGGGTATGGGAGGCGCAAATGGCAGAGTCGGCAGCAGGGGATGCCCTGTTCGAGCGTACGGGAAAAGTTTCGTTTGTGCAGGTATTACCCCATGCGCTGCAGCATGTGCTGGCGGCATTCGCGGGTATCGTCACGCCCGCCATCATTATCGCGTCGGTCTGTGGCTTTACCCCTCAAGAGGAAGCCGCTGTCATCCAGGCGTCGCTCGTCCTCTCGGCGCTCGACATTTTCCTTCAACAGTTCCCCATAAAAGGTGTCGTCGGTTCGGGCCTGCCCATCGTGATGGGCGCGAGCTTCACCTTCGTGCCGGCGCTCAAGGCGGTCGGTCTTGAGCTCGGCTTTGAGGCCGTGCTGGGCGCCCAGGTAATCGGCGGCGCACTCGTCGTGCTCTTCGGCCTGCTGTTCAGGCGCGTGAGTTTTCTGTTTCCGGCCCCGGTGCTCGGCACCGTCATCTTTGTCATTGGCCTGTCGTTATGCCCAGTGGCAGTTGCCTCCATGGCGGGCGGGGAGGGCGCTGCCGATTTTGGCAGTGTCACCAACTGGGCCGTCGCGCTCGTGACGTTTGTCGTCACCTTTATGGTCGGTAACTACGGCAAGGGCGCGCTTAGGCTGGGCAGCATCCTGGCCGGTATCTGCGCGGGCTTTGTTTTGGCGACGGTGCTGGGCATGGTCGATTTCTCGGCTATCGCGACCGCCAGCTGGTTTGCTCCGCCGACCCTGGGTGCCCATCGTCTGGTGTTTGACCCTGCCGCGTGCGCCGTTGTGGGCGTTGTCGCCATTGTCAACGCCGTGCAGGTTATGGGCGAGTTTGCCGCCGTGTCGTCCGCCGCGCTCGATACCCCTGCGACCGATAGCCAGATCTCGGGCGGTCTGATCGCCAACGGCCTGGTCGGTATGCTGTCGGGCTTTTTGGGCGGCGTCCCCACGGCAACCTTTGGCCAGAATGTGGGCATTATCGCCGAGAACAAGGTCGTCAACCGCATGGTCTTTACGCTTGCCGCCGCCATCTTGCTCATCGCGGGCTTGCTGCCCAAGTGCGCGGCAGTGCTCACGTCCATTCCGCAGCCGGTAATCGGCGGCGCCACGATCGGCGTGTTCGCGACCATCGGCATGAACGGTGTGGTCATGTTTGCCCGCCACGGCCTGCCTCAGCGCGATACCACGCTCATGGGTCTCTCCATCGCCTTTGGCACGGGCATTGAGCGCACGGCCGGCGCGCTTGCCGGCGCTGGATTCCCCGCCTGGGTCGGCACCGTCTTTGGCGGATCCTCCATCGCCGTCGCCGCGCTCGTTGCTGTGATCCTCAACCTGGTCCTCCCACGCCAAAAATAACGCCTCATATATGAGTTGCGGTGAAATACGGACTGTTTAAGCTTGTTAAGCCATCAAACAGTCTCTATTTCACCGCAACTGCCATTTTCCTCCGTCCTCTAGGGATCAATTTGTGCGGGGGAGTTGTGGAGTTGTGCAGGCAGACGAGGTTTTTCTGGAAATATGCACCCAATGCGCGTATAGTACCGATTGTTTTGTCGGCTCCTGCTGCGTCGAGTCCAAACCGCAAAATGCCATGAGCGGCGCGGATGCAGCCAGGAGGCACGAGGACAACCCATCGTGGCCACGCCCCGTGCTTAAAACCCCAAGAAGGAGTGAACAATGGCAGAAGAGAAGTATGTGCCGCGTCTGAAGACCAAGTACAACAACGAGGTCAAGCAGCAGCTTCAGGACAAGTTCCAGTACGAGAACGTCATGATGATCCCCAAGTTTGAGAAGATCGTCGTGAACATGGGTGTCGGCGAGGCCGCTACCGATTCCAAGGCCATCGACGGTGCCGTGCGCGACCTGCGCGCCATCACCGGCCAGCAGCCGATGATCACCCGTGCCCGCAAGTCCATCGCTACCTTCCGCCTGCGCGCTGGTATGCCGATCGGCTGCAAGGTTACCCTGCGTGGCGACCGTATGTGGGAGTTCTTCGATCGTCTGACCTCCGTCGCGATCCCCCGTATCCGCGACTTCCGCGGCATCTCCGCCAAGAGCTTCGACGGCCGTGGTAACTTCTCCATGGGCGTCACCGAGCAGCTCATCTTCCCCGAGATTGACTTCGACTCCGTCGATCACCAGCGTGGTATGGACATCACTTTCGTGACCACCGCCAACACCGATGAGGAGGCCAAGGCCCTTCTGGACGCCTTCGGTTTCCCGTTCAAGAAATAGGTTCACCTGCCCTATAAGCGCCGTTCCCACAAGGGGGCGGCGCTTGGGGCGAACAATACTCTATGTGAGGAGGATATAAGTGGCTAAGACATCGATGATCGTCAAGTGCAATCGCAAGCAGAAGTTCTCTACTCGTGAGTACACGCGCTGCCAGCGCTGCGGCCGTCCGCACTCTGTGTACCGCAAGTTCGGCCTGTGCCGTGTCTGCTTCCGCGAGCTTGCACTCAAGGGCGAGCTTCCCGGCGTTAAGAAGGCCAGCTGGTAAGTCACTACCAGCGTTTCAAGCATCCGTTTGGAACAGGGAAAACGCGCTAGTTAGGCTTTGCCGTTAAGGGCGGCGAAGAACCAAGAGCACGTGTTCATCAAGAACGAAGGAGAATCTGTATGAACCTTACAGACCCGATCGCAGATATGCTTACGCGCATCCGTAACGCTAACTCTGTGAACAAGGCCACGGTCTCCATGCCGAGCAGCAAGAAGCTCGTCGAGATCGCTCGTGTTCTGCACGAGGAGGGCTACATCGAGGGCTACGATGTCGAGGACACCGTTCCCCAGAAGACTCTGCACATTACGCTTAAGTATGGTCCCAAGAAGGCTAAGGTCATCAACGGCATCCGCCGCATTTCCAAGCCGGGCCTGCGTAAGTACACCGGCGTTGCCGACATGCCCCGCGTCCGCGGTGGCCTTGGTACCGCCATTATTTCCACCAGCCATGGCGTCATGACCGACCGCGATGCTCGCAAGCACAACGTCGGCGGCGAGATCATCGCTTACGTCTGGTAATTCGCTCGGTAGGTAGAAGGAAAGGAGATCACCGTGTCTCGTATCGGTAATAAGCCTGTCCAGATTCCCGCCGGAGTCGAAGTGGCAGTCAACGGCAACAACGTTGTCGTCAAGGGCCCCAAGGGCCAGCTCGAGCTCGATGTCTTTGAGAAGCTCGCTATCAACGTCGAGGACAACGTCCTCACCGTTTCCCGTCCCGACGACGAGCGTGAGACCCGTGCCCGCCACGGCCTCACCCGCGCCCTCATCCACAACATGGTTGTTGGCGTTTCCGAGGGCTTCGAGAAGAAGCTCGAGCTCGCCGGCGTCGGTTACCGCGTGCAGCAGAAGGGCAAGAACCTCGAGTTCTCCCTGGGCTTCTCGCACCCCGTGATCGTCGAGGCTCCCGAGGGCATCACCTTCGAGGTTCCCGACAACACCCACGTGAACGTCAAGGGTATCAACAAGCAGCAGGTCGGTCAGATCGCCGCTGAGATCCGCGGCCATCGTCCTCCCGAGCCTTACAAGGGCAAGGGTATCCACTATGTTGGCGAGCACATCCGCCGCAAGCTGGGTAAGGCCGCCAAGTAGTCGTAACCGACTCACTCGCATAAGACCAGCACCCCGTCAGGTGCTGGCAAGATCAACCTTTTTAGGAGTTTACGTATGAACAAGCATAAGGCGAAGCTGGAAGGCCTCAAGCGTCGTCAGCGTCGTGTTCGCGGCAAGGTCTCGGGTACCGCCGAGCGTCCGCGTCTTCGCGTGACCCGTACTAACGCCAACATCTATGCCCAGATCATCGACGACAGCAAGGGCTCCAGCCTGACGCTCGTCTCTGCCTCGACCCTCGAGGCCGAGTTCAAGGGCACTCACACCTCGAACAAGGAGGCTGCGGAGAAGGTCGGTCAGCTCGTTGGCAAGCGCGCCATCGAGGCCGGCATCACCAAGGTCGCCTTCGATCGTGGTGGCCGTATCTACCATGGCCGCGTCAAGGCCCTCGCCGACGGTGCTCGTGCCGCCGGTCTCGAGTTCTAGGAGGTATGTAGCACATGGCTCGTAATCAGAAGCAGCAGCGCGAGGCCTCCGAGTTCGAGGAGCGCGTCGTTTACATCAACCGCGTGTCGAAGACCGTCAAGGGTGGTCGTCGCATGAGCCTCGTCGCTCTCGTCGTCGTTGGCGACGGCAAGGGTAACGTCGGCGTTGGCATGGGCAAGTCCGCTGAGGTGCCCATGGCCATCTCCAAGGCGTCTCTCGATGCCAAGAAGAACATGTTCCACGTGCCGGTGACCGATCAGGGCACCATCCCGCACGAGGTCCTCGGCCACTTTGGTGCCGGTCGCATCATCATCAAGCCCGCTGTCGAGGGTACCGGCGTTATCGCCGGCGGCGCTGTGCGTCCTCTCTTTGAGCTTGCTGGCATCAAGAACGTCCTGTCCAAGTCCCTCGGTACCGACAACGGCCTCAACATCATCAAGGCTGCCGTCGAGGGCCTCAAGGAGCTCTCCAGCCCTGAGGACGTCGCGGCTCGCCGTGGCCTGACGGTCTCCGAGATGTTCGTCGGTAAGGAGAACTAAGCATGGCTGACACCATCAAGATCAAGCAGGTCCGCAGCACCAATGGTTGCAAGCAGGACCAGGTCCGTACTGTCCGTGCCCTCGGTCTCCACAGGATCCGCGAGGTTCGCGAGATTGCTGACAACGAGTCCGTCCGCGGCATGATCTTCAAGGTCAAGCACCTTGTCGAGATTGTAGAGGAGTAGCAAATGCAGCTTCACGATCTTACTCCCGCGCCCGGTTCCACCAAGAACCGCAAGCGCGTCGGCCGTGGCAATTCTTCGGGTCACGGCACCACTTCTGGCCGCGGTCAGAAGGGCCAGGGTTCCCGCTCTGGCGGCACCAAGGGTGCCGGCTTCGAGGGTGGCCAGACTCCGCTGGCTATGCGCCTGCCCAAGCTTCCGGGCTTCCGCAACCCCCGTCGTATCGAGTACACCGCTGTTAACGTCGAGCGTCTCGAGCGTAAGTTTGAGGATGGCGCTGTAATCGACGGTGCCGCTCTTAAGGCCGCTCGCATCACCAAGAGCGAGTTCGAGCCCGTCAAGGTGCTCGGTAATGGTGAGCTCACCAAGAAGTTCACGGTCAAGGTCGATAAGGTCAGCGCTTCTGCGCAGGCCAAGATCGAGGCCGCCGGCGGAAAGGTCGAGCTGCCGTGCTAAATGGTCTTAAGAATGCTTTCCGCATCAAAGAACTGCGCGAAAAGATTCTTTTTACCATAGCTATGCTCGTCGTGTACCGCATTGGTGCGCACGTTCCTGTGCCCGGCATTCCCTACCAGGGGATGCTGGGCCTTTTGTCGACCGACACTAGTTCGGTCGCCGCAGGCGCTATGGCCCTCCTGAATCTTTTCTCTGGTGGCGCGTTGAGCTATGTTTCGGTGTTCTCCCTGGGCATCATGCCCTACATCACGAGCTCGATTATCCTCCAGATGCTCCAGGCCGTCGTGCCTTCCCTGCATGAGCTTGCCCGCGAGGGCGAGGTCGGTCAGACCAAGATCACGCAGTATTCGCGTTACCTTACCTTGGCCCTGGCAATCCTCAACTCCGTGGGTTATCTCTTCCTCTTTAAGGGCTTTAACATCAGCTTCAATGGTGCTGGTGCACCCGAGATCATCTTTGACATCATGATTGTTGGTACGCTCACCGCGGGCGCCATGCTGATCATGTGGATTGGTGAGCTCATCACCCAGCGCGGTATCGGCAATGGCATGTCGCTGATCATCTTTGCGAACATCATGGCCGGTCTGCCGCAGGCGATCTTCTCCAGCACCGAGGGCAATGCCGGTGGCATCATCACCATGGTGATCATCTGCGCCATCATCCTGCTGGTTATCCCGCTGATTGTTTTCCTTGAGCGCGGCCAGCGCCGCATTCCGGTCTCCTACGCTAAACGCGTCGTGGGCCGTCGCATGATGGGTGGCCAGACCACGTACCTGCCCATCAAGGTCAACACCGCGGGTGTCGTGCCGATCATCTTCGCTTCGGCGCTGCTGTACTTCCCGGCTCAGATTGCCGTGTTCTTCCCCGGCATCGGCTGGATTCAGGCAGTTGCCTCTGCGCTTTCGACCGGTTGGCTCAACTGGGTGCTTAACGTTGTCCTCATCGTGTTCTTCGCTTACTTCTACACCTCCATGGTGTTCAACCCCGATGACACGGCCGACAACCTTAAGAAGCAGGGCGGCTTTATTCCGGGCGTCCGTCCGGGTAGGGCTACCGCGGCCTACATCAAGAACGCGCTCAACAAGATCACGCTTCCCAGCGCTGTCTTCTTGGCGCTCATCGCCATCGTGCCTTCGATCATTTTCTCCTTCACGGGTAACCAGCTGATCCAGGCATTTGGCGGCACGTCCATCCTCATCATGGTCGGCGTCGTGCTCGACACGGTCGATAAGCTCGAAGGCCAGATCAAGATGTATGATTACGATGGATTCTTTAAATAGGCTAGAGGAGGATTGCTCATGAACCTCGTATTGCTCGGAGCTCCGGGTGCCGGCAAGGGCACCGTCGCACAGGAGCTCGTCGCCGAGTTCGGCGTCGCTCACATTTCCACGGGCGACCTGCTGCGTGCTGCCGTCAAGGGTGGCACCGAGCTTGGTATTCAGGCTAAGAAGTACATGGACGCTGGCGAGCTCGTTCCCGACCAGCTCGTGATCGACCTTGTCAAGGAGCGCCTTGCTGCCGATGACGCCCAGCAGGGCTTCATCCTCGACGGCTTCCCGCGCAACACCGCCCAGGCTGTGACGCTCGATTCCGAGCTCTCCGCTCTGGGTCGCGAGATCGACTGCGCCCTTCTGGTCGACGTGGCCCCCGAGGTCATCATCGACCGTCTGTCTTCGCGTCGCACCTGCCGCGCCTGCGGTTACACCGGCACTGCTGCCGATGCCACCTGCCCCAAGTGCGCCGGCGAGATGTATCAGCGCGACGACGACAAGCCCGAGACCATCAAGAACCGTCTCGACGTCTACGAGAAGTCCACGAGCCCGCTCGTCGACTACTATCGTGGCCAGGGTCTGCTCAAGTCGGTCAACGGTGACCAGGCTCGCGAGACCGTGTACGGGGATGTCAAAGAGGCTCTTGGTCTATGATCAAGATTAAGTCTGCAACGCAAATCGAGCAGATGAAGAAGGCAGGAGCGCTATCTAAGATGGCGCTCCGCCACGTTGGAGCCATGGTGCGTCCCGGCGTTTCGACTTTTGAGCTTGATCAGCTTGCGGAGCAGATTATCCGCATGCATGGTGGCACCCCGGCCTTTAAGGGTTACGGCGGGTTCCCCGGTACCATCTGTGCATCGATTAACGATGCCGTGGTGCACGGTATTCCCAATCCCGACATGATCCTGCGCGATGGCGATATCATCTCCATCGATACGGGTGCCGTTGTCGACGGGTGGGTCGGCGATAACGCTTGGACGTTCTTCGTCGGTACCCCCACGCCCGAGGCCAAGGCCCTGTGCGAGGTTACGCGCGATTGCCTTAAGGCTGCCATCGAGCAGGCTGTTCCCGGTAACCATATTGGGGACATTGGTTATGCCGTCCAGTCCCTCGCCGAGTCTCACGGCTATGGCGTGCTTCGCGATTATGTGGGGCACGGTATTGGCCATGTGATGCACGAGGACCCCAACGTTCCGAACTACGGAAAGAAGGGGAGGGGCGTTCGTCTCCAGGCCGGTATGGTCATTGCCATCGAGCCGATGGTCACGATGGGATCCAATCATGTGAGCACGGGCTCCGATGGTTGGATCGTCACGACCAACGACCACCTGCCCGCCGCGCACTACGAGAACACCGTCGCCATTACCGATGACGGCCCGGTGATTCTTACTACCGACGCGCAAGGCGCTTGGTGCTCCTTGCAAGGAGGCGAGATGTAGAGGCCGCGTTCAAATTCGTCGGCATTTACATTTCAAAGTAACAAGTTTCACTTAGTTGTGGAGCCATTACGAAGATATTACGATACGTGCACGCGTATTGTAGAATACTCAATCGCTGTCGTTTTCTAGAGAAAGATGATTGCTTGTGAAGAAGGAAGACGCAATTGAGCTCGAGGGTACGGTAAAGGAACCGCTGCCCAACGCCATGTTTAAGGTTGAGCTCGAGAACGGTCATTCGGTTCTGTGCAACATTTCTGGCAAGATCCGAATGAATTACATCCGTATTCTCCCCGGTGACAGGGTTGTCGTGGAGCTTTCCCCGTACGACCTGACCCGCGGCCGCATCACCTATCGCTATAAATAGCGGCACGCATACACGCACTCCTTTTCCGACTGCAGGCTTAGCTCAACCTACGGTCGGATTGTGTGTGAAGACCAGCCATAGTTTTAAACGCCTGCGGCTGGGCGAGTAGATAGTAGGGAAGTAGTTTGAGCGCTACCGAAAGGAAGAACGATGAAGGTACGTCCTTCGGTCAAGAAGATGTGCGATAAGTGCAAAATCATTAGGCGCCATGGCAAGGTCCTCGTCATTTGCGAGAACCCCCGTCATAAGCAGCGTCAGGGTTAAGAGAGGAGACTACGTTGGCCCGTATTAATGGTGTCGACCTCCCGCGTGAGAAGCGCGTTGAGATCGGTCTGACCTACATTTACGGCATCGGCCGCACCACTGCGACGAAGATTTGCGTCGAGTGCAACGTTAACGTGGATACGCGCGTTAAGGACCTCACCGAGGATGAGGTTAACGCCATCCGCGATTATATCGACAAGAACCAGATCATGGTTGAGGGCGACCTCCGCCGTGAGCGCAACCAGAACGTCAAGCGCCTTATGGACATCGGCTGCAACCGCGGCCTTCGTCACCGCAAGGGCCTCCCGGTCCGCGGCCAGCGCACCCACACTAACGCTCGTACCCGTAAGGGCCCGAAGCGTCAGATCGGTGCTAAGAAGAAGAAATAAGGAGCGCTAGATAGATGGCTACTGCTAAGAAGAACGTTCGCGCTGCCCGTCTGAAGCGCGCGGACCGTAAGAACATTTCCGTGGGCCAGGCTCACATTCGTTCTACGTTCAACAACACGATCGTTTCGATCACCGATCCCCAGGGCAACGTCATTTCCTGGAAGTCGGCTGGCCAGGTGGGCTTCAAGGGCTCCCGTAAGTCCACGCCGTTCGCTGCCCAGATGGCTGCCGAGGCTGCTGCCAAGCAGGCCATGGAGCACGGTATGAAGAAGGTTTCCGTCTTCGTCAAGGGCCCCGGCTCCGGTCGTGAGACCGCCATCCGCTCCCTCCAGGCTGCTGGCCTCGAGGTCTCGAGCATCCAGGACAAGACCCCCATCCCGCACAACGGCTGCCGCCCCAAGAAGCGTCGCCGCGTGTAACTGAAAGGATCGTATCAATATGGCAATCGACAGGACTCCTGTTCTTAAGCGCTGCCGTCAGCTCGGGATCGATCCCGCTGAGCTCGGTTACAGCAGCAAGAAGGAATCTATCCGTCAGCCCAAGCGCCGTCGCAAGGAATCTGAGTACGGCATGCAGCTGCGCGAGAAGCAGAAGGTCAAGTTCATCTATGGCGTTCTGGAGAAGCAGTTCCACGGCTACTTCAACAAGGCCCGTAAGATGAACGGCGTTACCGGTGAGAACCTCATGATCATCCTTGAGTCTCGCCTCGACAACGTCGTCTTCCGTCTTGGCTTCGCCCGCACCCGCAAAGAGGCTCGTCAGTCCGTCCGTCACGGTCACTTCACCGTGAACGGCAAGCGCGTGGACATCCCGTCCTACCGCGTCAAGGCCGGCGACGTCGTCGCTGTCGGCGAGAAGTTCCGTGACCTCCTCCCCATCAAGGAGGCCCTGATTTCCTCCGAGCGTTTCGAGGTCCCTGGCTGGCTCGAGGTCGATATCGAGAAGCTGTCTGGTAACGTGCTCGCTCTGCCGACGCGTGAGCAGATCAGCGGTGATATCAACGAGCAGCTCATCGTCGAGCTCTACTCTAAGTAGTCCATCCGGGCTGCTGAGGCTGGAGGTAATACATGTCAGAATTCATTAGGCCTCAGGTTCAGGTCGAAGAGATTAACGAGACGTCTGCTCGTGTCTCCGTTGAGCCGCTCGAGCGTGGCTACGGCGATACGCTGGGTAACTCCCTTCGTCGCGTTCTTCTGTCCTCGCTCGAGGGTGCCGCCGTCGAGGCTATTCAGATCGATGGCGCGCAGCACGAGTTCATGACCATCCCTAACATGGTCGAGGATGTCACCGACATCGTCCTGAATGTCAAGGGTCTTGTCTTCAGGGCTCTCGGCACGACCGGCGAGGCGACCGCCACTATTTCTGTTGACGGCCCCTGCGAGGTCACCGGTGCGGACTTCTTTATTCCGTCCGAGTTTGAGCTGGTCAACCCCGAGCAGCACATCGCTACGCTCACCGAGGGTGGCCATCTCACCATGAGCATGCGCATCGGCTATGGCCGCGGCTATGTCTCTGGCGAGGCTAACAAGCGCGACAACGATCCCATCGGTGTGATCCACGTCGACTCGCTGTACTCGCCGGTGTCCCGTTGCGCCAAGCTCGTTGAGGCTTGCCGTGTCGGTCAGCACACCGACTACGACCGCCTTGTCCTCGAGATCGAGACCAACGGCTCCATCGCTCCGCGCGACGCCGTGGTCCAGGCTGCCAATATCATCAACCAGCATATGGCTGCCTTTATGAACCTTGCCGAGACCCCCGAGGTCGAGGAGGAGGCTTCGATCTTCGCTCCCGAGGTCACCAACGACAACGCCGAGCTGGACAAGCAGATCGAGGATCTGGACCTTTCCGTCCGTTCCTACAACTGCCTTAAGCGCGCCAGCATTCACTCGGTCCGTCAGCTCGTTGAGTTCTCGGAGAACGATCTGCTCAACATTCGTAACTTCGGTGTTAAGTCGATCGAGGAAGTGAAGGACAAGCTAGAGTCCATGGGCCTGAGCCTGAAGGCTTAATGCTTCGCATATTTGAGGAGAAACTAGACCATGCGTCACAACGTTAAGAAGGGCCTGAAGCTCGGCACCGATGCGAGCCACACCAAGGCCATGAAGAAGAGCCTTGCTAAGGCCCTCTTCGAGAACGACCGCATCAAGACCACCGAGACCCGCGCTAAGGCGCTGCGTTCGGTCGTCGATCCGATCATCACCTGGGCCAAGAAGGGCGACCTGCACTCTCGTCGTCTGGCCATCGCCAAGCTCGGCGATAAGCAGCTCGTTGCCGAGATCTTCGACAAGGCTGCTCAGGGCATGTGGCAGGACCGCAACGGCGGTTACACCCGCATCATGAAGCTCGGTAACCGCAAGGGCGACAACGCTCCCATCGTTATCATGGAGCTCGTCACCGAGCCTTGCACGCCTAAGGCCAAGAAGGCTGCTCCGGCCCCCAAGAAGGCCGCTGCTCCCAAGAAGGTCGAGGCCGTCGAGGAGGCTCCTGCTGAGGAGACCGCTGAGTAGACAATCCGTCTGCATAGGCTATATTCGAGGGGTACGTTCGCGTACCCCTCTTTTTTTGTCGCAATACCGTTGATTGTTTGTTGGGAGCGTCCATGACCGCGCCGTCTGATTTCAATTCGAACCCAGAGCTCGATGCTACGCTCGTATTCCGTGTTGCCTATGACGGCTCATCGTATAGCGGATTTGCCGAGCAACCGGGCCAGGCGACCGTTGCGGGCGAGTTGCGCCGCGCTATCGAGACGCTGCTGCGCCGCCCGATCGATCTGACGTGTGCGGGGCGTACCGATGCCGGCGTGCATGCGGTGGCTCAGTACATTAGCGTGCCCGTAACGGACGCTGAGCTTGCTCTGACGCGCCGTAGGTGGCTGAGGGCTATGGATGCCCTGTTGTCCAAAGATATCGCCATAAACGAGGTCTACAGGGCCCGTAAAGGCTTTTCTGCTCGCTTTGACGCGCGGTCCCGTACGTATACGTACCGTATTGCCGATCGCGATGCGCGCCCCGTGCTCTCGCGCGGCGCTGTGTGGTGGCATCGCTATCCCCTCGACGTCGATGCGATGGCGGCCGCCTGCCCTGCGCTTTTGGGCGAGCAGGACTTTAAGAGCTTTTGCAAGGTGGCATCTGCCGTGGGCAAGCCCACGCATCGCTGCGTGATGCGTGCCGAGTTTGGCCACGAGGTCGCTTTTGGCGAGGATATCCTGACCTTCACCATCGAGGGCAATGCGTTTTTGCACTCGATGGTGCGTACCATTGTAGGAACGCTCGTGGAGATTGGCATGCATCGTCGCGATCCCGAGTGGATGCGCGAGGTCATTGATGCCTGCGACCGTACCGCCGCGGGTCCCACGGCGCCTGCCTGCGGCCTTACGTTTATGGGTGTGGATTACGGCCCCGACGAGCTTGTCGTACTCGACTAGGGGAGTGCTCGGCGCGTCCGTACCTGACACATACTATGTGTGAGCTGCGCGTGTGCAACATCTGTTCTTGGCGTGCAACATGTTAGGCGGCTCGTTGCTTTTATAGCTCGGGTGTACCATGAACGACAGTTTGATTTGGCGCTATCGAGAGGATGGAAAACTTGGTTCGACGTGGTTCGCATCCGCGACTTTCGGTGATCCTTATTGTTGAGGGTTCGCCCAGCTATGCGATGCGTGCGCTCGAGAGCGTCCAGAACCAAGACCTCTATGATTTGCAGATTGTCATCGTATGCCGCGATGTTGCACCAGGTGTGCGCCATTCGCTCGAGGTTGCCGCCGGCAGAGATATTCACATCGATTTGATTGACGTCGAGGATTCGGCGCGCGGAGCATGTCTCAAGGCCGGTTTTGCCGCCTCGCGTGGATTGCAGATTGTTGCCATGAACGCCGACGAGTGGTTTGCCCCACAGTCCCTTTCCAAGATGGTCGACGTTGCGTGCGATGCTGCGGCAGACATGGTGATTCCCACGGCATCGCTCGACCGCTACGATGCTCATCGTGAGCGCCATTCGCGTGTACTGGATGCCACCTCTCTTGCGATCGATGACCGTGCTTCATTGGCGGCCGGTCTGTCTCAAATGATTTCCGGCGGCCTGATTGCCCAGACTCCCGGTGTGATGTACAGCCGCTCGCTGTTCGAGACGTGTTTGTCGCGCGACCGTGCGTTTCGCTCGATTGGGTTTATGACATGCGCCCTTTCGCAGGCACAACGCATATCCGGGTGCGGTGGCGCCTGTTTCCATGCGGTGGCGCCACGACTTACAGATGCTTTTGACCCCACATTGTTTGCCAAGCTGACCGATGACGCCCGGGCGCTCGACGAGCTTATTGATTCGCTGGCAGAGGCGAACGGTGACGCGCAGCTAAAGGTGGCGAGCCATATGTTTTACTTCGCCGGGCTGGTCGCCTGCATCGAAAATTTGTGCTTGAGCCCGCATGGGGTTTCTTCAATTGAGCGTTCCGCTCGTATGCGTGATATGCTCGAGGCATCTCGAACTCGTCAGATGGCTGCGGCACTCAAGGATAACCATCGTGGACTCGGCTTGTTGTTTGGACCGATTGCCAGTGCCAAACCTACGCGTTGCGTGATGTATACGCATCTGGCCGCTTTTTTTAACCGGACGGGCGTCAAAACTGCTTAAGACGGCTATTTTCGAAACAATCTTGCATGGAATTGTTTCGAAATGCGTTCTTATTCACAAATACCCTCAAATAGCGCTAAACTATTCAATTACTGATTGATTGTCTCCGCCATCTATGGAGTGAGGTTTAGTATGGCTAAAAAACGCAATGGGCGCCAGGATGCCATCAGAGATATCGTGCGCAACAAGGATGTTCGCACGCAGCGCGTGCTGGTGGACGAGCTTCGTGCCATGGGGTTTGATTGCACGCAGGCGACCGTTTCGCGCGACATTGCCGATATGGGGCTGCGCAAGCTCCCCGAGGGTATCTATGTCCTGGCCGAGGACTTGCATCTGCAGCGTATGGTTTCCGAACTGGTAACGGGCGTTCTGCGCACCGACAACTTGGTTATGATCAAGGCTCAGCCCGGTACCGCTTCGGGCATTGCCGCTGCGGTCGATGCCGCTGAGCTGCCCGACGTGCTCGGTTCGCTCGCCGGTAACGACACCATCTTGGTTATCGCCCAGACCGCCGAGGACGGCGAGCGCCTGGAGGCCCTCATCAACAAGCTGAGCAACTCTCGTAAGTAGACGAGGCGGCGCGTGAGGACAGCGCCGTACGAGCGCATATAGCGACTTTGATGGGGCGTCGACGATGGTCGGCGCCCTTCTTTATTGTCGCATCGTGTTGAGGCGCATGCGAGGTTTCTCGTGACAAAAAGGCGCCCGAGCAGCATTTGATCTGCTCGGGCGCCTTTGATTGGCTATGGCTGGGTGCCTACTGACCTGTAGAGGGATCGGGCGTGGGCGTAGGCGTTGGAGTGGGGGAACCGCCCTCGCCGCCGCCTTCGCCACCGCTACCGTCGCCGCCGGTCGAGCCGCCGGTCGAGCCGCCGGTCGAGCCGCCGGTCGAGCCGCCGGTCGAGCCGGTGCCACCCGTGGTGCTGCCGCCCGTGGTCTCGGTGGTCGTGGTGGTCGTCGTCGTGGTCGTGGTGGTCTCTTTCTCGTCCTCTTCGTTCTCGTCCTTGGACTCTTCCTTCTTGGCGTTGTTGGTGCCGTAGAACTTCCAGACGTTGTTGTTCTTATACGTGGGGGCAGTGCCCGTCGGGAACTCCTCGCGGTCGGTGCCGGCAAGGACGGTGTTCATGAACTTCTTAAAGACGGGCAGGTTGGTGCTGTCGCCCAGCAGGTCCGTGCCGTACTTTTGGATGGGAATCTCACCTGCGGAGTAGCCGGTCCACAGGGCGCATGCCAGCTGCGGGGTATAGCCGCAGAACCACAGGTTGGTGGTGTTGTCGGTGGTACCCGTCTTGCCGGCATAGGGCTGGTTCACGCTCAGAGCGCCGGCGGCACCCGTACCGCTGCCCTGCATGACGCCGGTCAGGACATCGGTCACTGCCGCGGCCTCGCCGGTGGAGAGCACCTGCGAGGGGTTATCGGTGTGCTGGTACAGTACCGAGCCAGTTCGCGAATCAATCTCGGTGATGGCGATCGGCTGGCGATAGTAACCGCCGTTGGCAAACGTGGCATAGGCCGCAGCCATCTCGAGCGGCGAGATGGAGCCGGTGCCGAGCGTCATGACGGGAACGTCCTCGATATTGTCCTTAGAAGGATCGATGCCGAGCTTTTTGACGAGCGACATGATCTTGTTATTGCCGATAGCCTCTGCAACCTGGATATAGCCGGTATTGGAGGAGTATGCCGTCGCCTGCTTGAGCGTGATGGTGCCGTAGCTTTGGTTGGCGTAGTTTTGCACCTCGGTCGTGGTGCCCTTGGCCTTGAGCGGCGAGTTGCAGTTGAGGGTGACGTTGGGGTTCATGCCGTTTTGGATGGCAGTGGCCAGCGTAAAGGCCTTAAACGTGGAGCCCACGGGACGCTTGGCCGTGGCGTGGTTCACGTGGTTCTCGTCGGCGTTATAGTCGTAGCCGCCCACCATGCACTTGATGTAGCCGGTCTTGGGGTCGACGACGACCATGCCCATGTCCAGGCCGTCGAGCGAAAGCGTGTCGAGCTGGGCGCGCACGGCCTCCTCGGCAGTCTGCTGCATCGTGGGGTCGATGGTGGTCTTGACGGTTAGGCCGCCCTTAAACAGCACGTCGGTGGAGAATTCCTGCTCCAGCAGCTGCTTAACATAGGCGACAAAGTAGGGCTGCGAATACACGTCGACGCCGCTGCCCGAAATCTCGGTTACGTTGAGGGTGATGGGC
The DNA here is from genome assembly GCF_003471905.1 of Collinsella sp. AM16-21. Taxonomy (NCBI): domain Bacteria; kingdom Bacillati; phylum Actinomycetota; class Coriobacteriia; order Coriobacteriales; family Coriobacteriaceae; genus Collinsella; species Collinsella sp. AM16-21. The sequence goes on along the minus strand of NZ_QRKJ01000001.1, from coordinate 138,328 downwards.
TCTGCCTGCGCGGCGTCGTGCTCCTCCTGGGTGATGTGGCCCAGGCGCAGCATGTTGTCGAGAACCTTGTTGCGGCGAGACAGTGCCAGATCGGGATTGACCGTGGGGTCGTACTGCGAAGGTGAGTTGGGAAGGCCAATGAGCAGCGCGGCCTCGCTCAGGGTGAGGTCGGCGGCGCTCTTGGACAGGTAGGTCTCGGCGGCGGCCTCGATGCCGTAGGCACCGTGGCCGTAATAGATGGTATTGAGGTACATCATAAGGATCTCGTCCTTGGAGTACATCTCCTCCATCTTGATGGCGATATAGGCCTCGCGCACCTTACGCTCGATGGTCGAATCGAACTGCTCCTCCTGCAGGATGGTGTTGCGTACCAGCTGCTGGGTGATGGTCGATGCGCCCTCGTGGCCACCGGAGACGGTTGCCACGGCGGCACGCGCGATGCCCCACAGGTCGATGCCGCCATGCTCGTAGAAGCGCTCGTCCTCGACGTCGACGGTGCCCTGCAGCACGTACGGGGAGACCTGGTCCTTGGTAATGGACTTGCGGTTTTGCGTGTAGAAGCTCGCGATCTTGTTGCCGTTGCAGTCGACGATTTCGGTGGGTTCACTCACCAGATAGGCGTTGGCGTCGGTATAGTCGGGCAGATCGGACAGCCAACGATTGACGTTGCCGATCATGCCGATGCCAAACGCTACGCCCGCGATGAGCAAAAAGCCCAAGAACGAGAGCAGGATCATGGGCAGGGCATGCGTCTTGGAACGACTGCGTCCCTGTCGTTGGCGAGGACCCATATATTGACCTCCAGGTATGTCGTGCCGGGCGGCGGGTGCGCCGCTGGGGCAGGATGGACATAAGTTATTACACGATAAACCAAACGAGGCGCACGAGGCCTCGTGTATGCTGGATGACGGCATTTTTCAGAGTGAATGCATACCTTGTTGGTAAGGAGTTTGCCGATGGCGATTCGGGCGATGGGGTCGAGTGGACAATATGGGAGGAAGCCGGGGGCTGCTGGGATGGCGCTGCCCGAGCTGTTGGCGCCTGCGGGCGGGCTCGATCAGATGCTCGCTGCCATCGCGGCGGGCGCCGATGCCGTCTATGCGGGCCTGGGCGGGTTTAACGCCCGCGTGAGCGCACACGGCTTTACCGACGACGAGTTTTTGCGCGGCTGCGTCGTGGCGCATGCGCACGGCGTGCGTGTATACGTGACGCTCAACGTGTTTGTGTTCGATGACGAGTTGGCCGACGCGGTGGCGCTGGGGGCGCACGCGCATGAGTTGGGTGCCGATGCCTTGATCGTGGCGGATGCCGGTCTGGCCTGCGCGTTGCGCGCGGCGATTCCCGCGGTCGAGATTCACCTGTCCACGCAGGCGGGCGTCCATAGCGAAGGCGCCGTGCGCCTGGCTGCCGACGAGCTGGGCGTCGAGCGTGTGACGACCGCGCGCGAGCTGGCGGTCGACGAGATCGCCGCCCTGTGTGCTACCGGCGTGCCTATCGAGGTATTCTGCCACGGCGCGATTTGCATTGGATATTCGGGTGCCTGCGAGTTTTCGGCCCTGCGGCGTGGACGATCGGCGATGCGCGGCGACTGTACGCAGCCGTGTCGCTTGGCGTACGACCTGGTGGACGAGGCGGGAGAGAGCGTCGTTTCCGTGGAGGGCGATCGTCTGCTGTGCCCGCGCGACTATCTGGGCATTGCGCACCTGCCTGAGCTTGTTGGGGCCGGGGTGGCGTCGCTCAAGATCGAGGGACGCATGAAAAATCCCGACTACGTGTTCAACGTGGTGCGGGTGTGGCGTCGTGCACTCGATATGCTGCGCGATGGCGCGTGGGATGCCGCTGCCGTGTCGGCGCTCGAGCGCGAGCTGGGCAGGTCGTTCAACCGCGGGTTTACCGATGCGTATCTGCGGGGGCGATCGGGTGCTGAGCTCATGAGCTTTGAGCGTGCGATTAACCAGGGCGTACGCGTGGGCCACTTGGTGACGGTGGGTCACGAAGAGGTGACCGTCGAGCTCGATGCCGCCGTGGCCGCGGGTGACACACTCGAGATCCGGTTCTATCCGGGTGCCGATGCACGCCCCGATGTGCCCAAGCGCTGGCCCCAGGTGCCCTGCCCGGTGGATGCCGCAGCGGGGGAGCGCGTTGTCGTGCACTGCAAGCGCAAGGTCGATGCGGGCTGCGAGGTGTACCTGATTCGCAGCGCCGGCGTGTTGGAGCAGACGGCGACGGCGCTGGAGCACATGCGGGTCGAGGCGGACGCGGTCGTACCCGTTGCACGAGCCGTTGAGATACTGCCCTTTGAGGGCGCCGTGGCTGTTGGCGACGTGCCCGAGGCGGTGTTGGCGGAGCCGACGGAAAAGGGGGCTTCCGCTCGCATGGTCTTTGCCTGGCAGCTGATGGATGCCGACCCGTGTGGCGAGCGCGATCTGTCCGATGCGATCGTGGTGCTCGACGAGGCCTGTCGCGCAGCCGATGCCTCGCGTACCCGCTCGCTTATGCGGCGTGCCGGGCGCGTCGTCTGCCGTAATCTGGGACAGGTGGCGATGGCGCGTGAGCTGGGTGTGGCGTTTGACGTTGCAGCACCGGTGTTTTGCGCGAACCGGGTTACGCTTGCCTGGCTACGCGGGCTCGGCGCGGGCCATGTGTATTTGCCTGCCGAGCTTGTCGCCGATGACGCGGAGCGTGTTGCCGAGCTTGCCGCTTGCCCCGGTGTCTTGGGGCCTGTCGACGCCGATCGTCCCGAGCTCATGGTGTGCGAGCACTGCTTGCTGACTGCCGAGGGCGCCTGCGCCACGGATGCGACGGGGCAGGTCCGTTGCCGTGACTGCTCGCGCCGTCAGCAGGCGCGCTTTTTGGTCGAACGTGACGGCACGCGTTTGCCGGTCGTTATCGACGCGTGCGGCAGGACGAGGATTTTCCTGTCGTAGGTGTTCGGCCGCGCCGTTTTGGTTATTATTAGTGGGTTTATGAACTTCGAGCACCGCCGTATCCGGTGAGGGTGCTATAGCAAAAGGAGGATACCCAATGCTGTCTGTCGACGAGCAAATGCGTATCATCACCTCGGGCGCAGCGCAGATTGTCCCCGAGGCCGACCTTCGCAAGAAGCTTGAGAAGGGCGAGCCCCTCAACATCAAGCTCGGCGTCGATCCCACCAGCCCCGACCTGCACCTGGGCCATGCCGTGCCCCTGCGCAAGATGCGTCAGTTCCAGGACCTGGGCCACAAGGTCACCCTCATCATCGGTAACGGCACCGCATTGATCGGCGATCCTTCGGGCAAGAACTCCACCCGCCCGCAGCTTTCGCAGGAGCAGATCGAGGCCAACGCCGAGACCTACGTGAGCCAGGCCATGAAGATCCTTGATCCCGAGAAGACCACCATCGTGCACAACGGCGACTGGATCCTGTCGATGGATCTGGCCGGCCTGCTGCAGGTGTGCTCCAAGTTCACCGTCGCCCGCATCCTCGAGCGCGATGACTTTACCAAGCGCTACCAGTCCCAGACGCCGATCGCCCTGCACGAGTTCCTGTACCCCGTGATGCAGGCCTTCGACTCCGTTCAGATCAAGGCTGACGTGGAAATGGGCGGCACCGACCAGCTCTTCAACCTGCTCGCCGGCCGCGAGCTTATGGAGAAGATGGGCATGGAGCCGCAGATCGCGCTTACCATGCCGCTGCTCGAGGGCACCGATGGCGTGCGCAAGATGTCCAAGTCCTACGGCAACTACATCGGCCTGACCGATGCTCCCAAGGACATGTTCGGCAAGACCATGTCCATCCCGGACGAGATGATCGGCAAGTACTATCGTCTGGCCAGCTCGCTCACCCCGGCCGAGGTCGACAAGATTGACGCTGCCCTGGCCGACGGTTCCGCCGATCCCTATGAGCTCAAGCGCGCGCTGGGCCGCGACCTGTGCGACACCTATCACGGAGCCGGTGCCGGCGACGAGGCCCAGGCCGAGTTCGACCGCGTGTTCAAGGAGGGCCAGCTTGCCGACTTCCCCGAGAAGCATGTCGAGCTGACCGTCAACGACGAGGGCCAGATCTACCTCGCAGGCCTGCTTAAGGACCTGGGCCTTTCGGCGAGCGCCGGCCAGGCCCGTCGCGACATTGACGGCGGCGGCGTCAAGATCAACGGCGAGGCCGTGGCTCCCAAGAGCTACAACATCGACCCGAGCGCCCTCAAGCTGGGCGACACCCTCTCCGTAGGCAAGCGCAAGGGCTTCAAGTTGGTCTAACGAGCAAGTTGACCTCACAAGTGCAACAAGGCCGCAGCCGGAACGATTCCGACTGCGGCCTTTTTGGCACTTGGGGACGTTCCTTTTGTGCCGGCACTTTGGGACACTCCTTGTCATTGGTGCAAAGCAACCTGTCCCCATCGCGCCAAGCGGCGTGTGCCGTTAAGCGGAGGGGCGTATTGTTGGCCCATCGTTTGGGCATACAATGGCTATTGGCTTGCTGCGGTGAAGGCTCGTCCGCTCCGCAGCTGTTTTCTACGGTTAAAGGAGTATGTATGTCCGTTGAGGTCATGAGGTCTGTGATCGAGGCCGCCGAGGGTCGCGTACCCGTCGACACGCTGTTTACCAATGCGCAGATTGTCGACGTGTACGGTCAGCGCGTGGCGCGTGGCAGCGTTGCCGTCAAGGACGGCGTAATCGTCGGCGTGCTCTACAACGGTCGCGACGATGCCGCCGGTACCTATGAGGCTGCCGAGGTTATCGACTGCCAGGGTCGCTATCTCGCCCCCGGTTTTATCGACGGACATCTGCACATTGAGTCCTCGAACATCCGCCCTGCCGAGTATGCGCGCATGGCGGCGACGCGCGGTACCACCACCGCCATTGCCGACAGCCACGAGATCGCCAACGTAGCGGGGCTCGACGGCCTGCGCTTTATGATCGAGGACGGTCGCCGCGCGCCCATTTCCATCAAGTACATGATGCCCTCGTGCGTGCCCGCGCTGCCCGACGAGCAGGCCGGCGCCGTCATCACCGCCGCCGATATGCAGGCGTTTTTTGCCGAACATCCGGGCGATGTCTTTGGCCTGGGCGAGATGATGAACCTGCCGGGCGTCTTTATGGCCGATCCCGAGACCTGTGCTCGTATCGACGCTGCCAACCAGACGCCGTCCAAGCAGGTCGACGGTCACGCCCCGCTCGTTGCCGGCAAGGATCTCAACGCCTATGCCGCAGCGGGCATTGTCGCTGACCATGAGTCGACGATTCCCGAGGAGGCGCTCGACAAGCTATCCCGCGGCATGTATGTGATGCTGCGCGAGGGTACGTGCAGCCATGACCTGGCCAACCTGTCGCCGATGCTGCTGGAGAATCCTGCGCGCGCCCGCCGTTGCTGCTTTGCGACCGACGACCGTGCTCCCTCCGACGCGCTTTCGACCGGTATGATCGACAACGCCTGTCGCGTGGCTATCGAGGCCGGTATTGACCCGGTGGTCGCCATCTCTATGGCATCCCTTTCCACGGCCGAGGCGTTTGGCCTGGACCACGGTTGCCGCGACCCACACGAGCTTCGCGGTGCGATCGCCCCGGGCAAGCGTGCCGACCTGCTGGTGCTCGATGACCTGACGTTTGCCACGGCTCCGCATCGCGTATATGCCGCCGGTGCTCTGGTGGCGCAGGACGGCACCTTTGTGGGCGAGATCGCACCCGAGATGGCCGAGGTTGCGGCCCTTGCCGATGAGCTGCGCGCCTCTGTTAAGCTGCCGAAGCTTTCGCTCGATGTATTCGACTACGCCTTTAAGCCGGGCGAGGCCGTGATTGACGTGGTGCCGGGTAAGGCCATCACGGGTATGGCTCGCCCCGAGAGTGTCGAGGGCCTGCGCCGCATTATGCTGATCGAGCGCCACGGCCGCGGCGTGTCACTGCAGGCCGAGGGTGCCGACGGTGATGGCCCTGCGGGCCTGGGTCTTGTTGGCAAGCACATCGGTCGCGGCTGGGTGCGCGGCTTTACCATCACGGGCGGTGCCATCGCCTCGACGATCGGCCACGATTCGCACAACGTGTGCGTGGTGGGCGACAACGCGGCCGATATGATGGCTGCCGTCGAGGCTGTTGGCCAGGGCGGTCACGTGCTGGTACGCGATGGCGAGGTCGTAGCGCGCATCCCGCTGGCGCTCGGTGGCCTGATGAGCGAGGGCGCGGCCGAGGACGTGGCGGCGCAGCACGACGACTTTATGGTCAAGGCGCGCGCCATGGGTATTGAGCCGCCGCTCGACCCCATCATGGGCATCATCTTCCTGCCCCTGCCGGTCATCCCGACGCTTCGCATCCGTCCCGAGGGCATGTTCGACGTCACGACCTTCACCTACGCCGACTAGTCATCGGGGACGTTCTTAAACGACTAGCCGTCGGGGTGGCGTGTCGCCTGACGCTGCGGCCGTGGGACATCCGGCGCGCGTGAGCTATTTGCTAGGTCCTTGTAACGTTTACGCCCGCAGAGTCTTATCTGAGCTCCTTTTGGGTACGGTGATTTTGGATATACGTCCGATTCCATCAAGCCCGAAGGGAGCTTTTCTATGTTTAAACTGATTGCATCCGATATGGACGGCACGTTGCTTGATGAGAATAGCCAGGTACCGCCCGAGACATATGAGCTGATTGAGGCCCTGCGCGAGCATGGCGTGCACTTTGCTGCGTCCTCGGGCCGCCGTTACGACCGCCTATGCGAGTTCTTTGCGCCCGTTCGCGACAAGATGGACTTTGTCGCGGCGAATGGTGCGCAGGTCTATGCAGAAGGGGTTGAGGTCGATCGCGAGGTATATTCTCATCTCGCCGTCCGCAAGCTCGCGCGCACGGTCAAGATGTTTCCTAACATGCATCTGGCGCTCTTTGATCGCACCAAGTCCTTTTTGCTCGACGACGAGGACAAATTTGTCCGCGAGATCGACAAAGATCTGCCCAACGCCGAACGCATTTGGGGACTGCCCGATCCGCATGTGAATATCATCAAGGCATCGATTATCTGCGATGACGGCAACGTGATGGACAACGCCTACGTGTTGCAGCGCGAGCTGGGCGACCTGTTCTCTTTCGCGCCTTCGGGCAACGCGTGGATCGATGCCATGCAGCCCGGTGTGTCGAAGGCCTCGGGCATCGCACAGCTTGCGGAGCATTACGGCATTGGACGCGACGAGATCATGGCGTTTGGCGACTCGATGAACGACTACGAGATTATTCGCTTTGTCGGCACGGGCTGCGCGATGGAAAACGCGCGCCCCGCGCTCAAAGCGGTTGCCGATCGCGTCGTAGGCTGCAACCGCGACCACGCTGTTCAACAGGAGCTTCGTCACGTGCTAGAGGGCCTCGCTTAATCCGACAGCTGGGGACGTTCCTTTTCTGCCGGGTTGCTGCTGCTAGGCGAGGGCGGCCATGATGGTGCGGGCGACGCCGTCGTGGTCGTTGTCGTATTCGGTGATGGCGTCGGCGGCCTCGCGGTCCTCGGGCTCGGCGTTGATCATGGCCATGCCGTGGCCCGCTGCCTGCAGCATGGGGATGTCGTTGATGTTGTCGCCGAACGACCAGGCGTCGGCGAGACGCTCGCCCAGGTGCTCACATAGCCACGTGAGGGCCGTTCCCTTGGTGGCTCCCTCGCCCATGACCTCGATATTCATGGCGTACGAACGCGTGACCTCGATGCCTTCGAGCGTGTCGAGCGCTGCCGCGATGGCGTCGCGATCGGCTGGGTCGTGCCAGTACATGGCGATGCGTTCGAGTGTCTCGACTCCGTCGATCTTGCTGTCGATATCCATGTCGATCGGCGTTCGCGTGCGCTTGAGCGAAGCTGCGATGTGGGGGTCGCCGCCGCAGAATTCGTCCAGGCGCTCGTAGAGCGAGCGGGGGAGGAAGCACTGCCCGTCCGCGAAGATATCGAAGGTCACATCGTGGCCGGCGGCAATGCTATGGACGCGGTGGGCGATGGCGCGGTCGAGCGGTCGGCTCAAAATGCGCGTAGCACGTGAGGCATCGGTGGGCGTACCGTCGTCGAGCTGCCAGACGCTGGCACCGTTGGCGCAGACCGCGTAGTGTACGGCGGGGTGGGCGAGGATGGGCTCAAAGATGCCCGACAGCGGGCGCCCCGTGCAGGGCACAAACTCAACACCGCGGCGCGCAAGCTCGTCGAGCATCGTCCAGGTGGCGTCGCTCATCTGCTTATCGCTCGTCAGCAGCGTTCCATCCATATCGGAAAACACAATCATTCGATGCAGCCCTTTCTACTGGCATAAAAAGCGTGGCCGAGGGCGGTGATGCCCTGGCCACGCTCGGGTTCTATAACGGTCCGCGTCCTAGCGGTCGGCGAGCGGCTTGTACTCCAGCGGCTCGATCACCGGACGGTATGCCGGGCGGATGATGCGGTGCGCGCAGAAGAGCTCTTCCATGCGGTGCGCCGACCAGCCGGCCATGCGGGCGACGGCGAACAGCGGTGTAAAGAGCGTCTCGGGCACGCCGAGCATCTTGTAGATAAAGCCCGTGTACAGGTCGATGTTGGCGCAGATGGGCTTGGTCATGCCGTGCTCGCGCATCACCTGCGGTGCCAGGCGCTCGATGCGCTCGATGAGCGCGAACTCATCGCCCAGGTCCTTCTTGGCGGCAAGCGTGCGTGCGTAACGGCGGCACACCTCGGCACGCGGGTCGCTCAGCGTGTAGACGGCGTGGCCCATACCGTAGATGAGACCCGTGCCGTCGAAGGCCTGCTTGTCGAGGATCTTGCCCAGGTAGGCTGCGACCTCGTCCTCGTCCTCCCAATTGGAGACATGCGCACGGATGTCCTCGTGCATGGACACGACCTTGGCGTTGGCGCCGCCGTGGCGCGGGCCCTTGAGCGAGCCGATGGCCGCGGCGTAGGCGGAATACGGGTCGGTGGCCGAGGAGGACAGCACACGGCAGGCAAACGTGGAGTTGTTGCCGCCGCCGTGCTCGGCATGCAGCATGAGCATCACGTCGAGCAGCATGGCTTCGTCACGGTTGAATGCCATGCCGCCGCGCAACACCTGCAGGATGGTCTCGGCGGTGGAAAGGCCGGGCGTGGGGTGCGGCACATGAACCTCGGAGCCGCGGCGCTTGGCGACCGAGGCCATATGCGCGAAGGCGGCGATGCGGGGGAGACGGGAGAGCATGGAAATGGCGACGTCGATTTCGTGCTCGGGCGTAATGGCGTCGGGTTCGGCGTCGAAGGCGTAGAGCAACAACACGGCGCGCTGAAGCACATTCATGATGCTCGACGACACCGTGGTCATAGGGAACTCTTTGACGTACTCGTCGCTCAGATGTCTAAAGGCGCCCAGGCGCTCGCAAAAGCCGTCGAGCTCTTCCTTGTTGGGCAGCGAGCCCGTGATGAGCAGGTAGGCGACCTCTTCGTAGCCATAGCGATTCTCGGCCTGGGCATTGTTGACCAGATCCTCGATGCTGTAGCCGCGAAGCGTGAGCTTGCCCTGATCGGGCACGACCTTTCCGTCGACCTTGTTGTAGCCGTGCACATCCGAGATGCGAGTGAGGCCCGCGACCACGCCCGAGCCGTCGGCATTGCGCAGGCCGCGCTTGACATTGTGCTCAACAAACAGGCCCTCGTCATAAGGGTCGGTCGGCAGGCCGTGGTAGAGGCTTTCGCTCTCAGGCGAAATCTGGCGGCTTGCTTCGTAATCCAGAACCAGGCGGCTCAAGTGGTCATCGAAGCGGTAATAGATTTTCTTGGCGTCGTAGGCCATGCGCGCTCCTCTCCGGGCCGCATCGGGGTGACTTGCATGGGCATGCGCGCGTCAGGCTATCCCCAGCGGCTTGCTCGCTACAGGCGGTACATAAAGTTGAAGACGTCCTCGCGCTGGATGGACACGTTGACGCCCGAAAGCTCGCCGGCCTCGGCCAGCGCCTTCTGCAGCTCGGCGAAGTCGAGCTTGGACTCGGCGGTATCGGCCAGCATGGTCATGGTGAAGATGTCCTCGATAATGGACTGCGTGATGTCGCGGATGTCGACGTTGGCCTCGCCTAGGACACGGGTGACGCCGGCGACGATGCCGGGGCGGTTCTTGCCAAGGACGGTGATGACGATACGGGAGGACGAGATCTCGGCCATGGGAAACCCTTTCGCGTGATTGCGGCGCGCGCGGGGCGCTCCGCTACGGTACAGTGTTCATCATTGTACCTGTCTGGCGCAAAAAAGGCGCGCTCGCTGCGGCGTTACATGCCTGCAACATGAGCGTAAGGGGGAAGGCCGTACGGGGAAGAGCCGTCTGGCGCGTGTCCGGCTCGTGTTGGGTTGATTTCCGATCTCAGCCGAACACATTGAGCGGAAAGGCCGTTCCCGCAGTCAGTCGAACGTCCCCGGGGCCCTTCTCAGGCCCCGGGGACGGCATTTTCCCAGTTGAAGGAACGGTGGAGATGTGTTTCGATGGGTCAGATTCGTGTCGTTCCGAAAAGACCGTGAACCTTTTGTGGGACACGCGGCGCCGTGGTACCATAGCCGAGTTTGTTGTCTTGGTCGGAAACCAAGACGCCTTATGCGCTGATCGGTAACCAGCGCCTGACCAATAAGGAGTCCTACCATGAAGCAGGGTATCCATCCCCAGTATGTCGAGTGCACGGTGACGTGCTCCTGCGGCAACACCTTCAAGACGCACGCTACCGTGTCCGAGATGAAGGTTGAGCTTTGCAACGAGTGCCACCCGTTCTACACCGGCCAGCAGAAGTTCGTCGACACCGGTGGACGCGTCCAGCGCTTCGCCGACAAGTTCGGTGGCGCCGCTGCCGCCCAGCTCAAGAAGGCCGAGGAGGCCAAGGCTGCCAAGGCTGCCAAGGCTGCTGAGGCCGAGGCCGCTCGCAAGGCCGCCGCTGAGGCTAAGGCTGCCGAGAAGGCCAAGCGTGCCGCTAAGTTTGCCGAGGAGGCTGCCAAGCAGGCCGCCGAAGCTCCCGCAGAGGCTCCCGTCGAGGAGGCCGCTGCCGAGGTCGAGACCACCGAGGCTGCTGAGTAAATAGCTCGCCGAGCAAACACTCGCATTCATGGCTAAAGGGCCGCGTATCCATTTGGGTGCGCGGCCCTTTTCTTTTGGTGGTGCAAACCAACCTGTCCCCATTGCACCAGATTGGTGCGAAGGGGACAGGTTGGTTTGCACCAAATGGCAGAGAGGCGGCGTTTTCCCAGATAAAAGCTACCAAAATTAACCAGTCCCTTTTTGGCAGGTTGGTCGTAGTTATTACGTGGCGGTCGAGGTCGACCGCATAGGGTGCGCCCTGTTTGGCTAAAGTACAATTATCTGTGTTTAACTCGCCCAAGGCTGCATGGCATGGGCGATGGCCAAAAAGGAAAACCACATGGGATTCATGTCAAAGCTGCTGTCCTTTGGATCCGATAAGGACCTGAAGCGCTACTACAAGATTGTCGACAAGATCAACGGTCTTGAGCCCCAGTTTGAGAAGATGACCGAGGAAGAGCTCCGCGCCCAGACCGATAAGTTCCGTGAGCGTTACGCCAACGGCGAGTCGCTCGACGACATGCTCCCCGAGGCTTTTGCCACCGTGCGTGAGGCTTCCAAGCGCATCACGGGCATGCGTCACTTTGACGTGCAGCTCATTGGCGCCATGGCACTGCACGAGGGGCATATCGCCGAGATGAAGACTGGCGAAGGCAAGACCCTTGTCTCCACCTTGGCCGGCTACCTCAATGCTATCGCCGGCAAGGGCGTGCATGTCGTTACCGTCAACGATTACCTGGCCAAGCGCGACTCCGAGTGGATGGGCCGCATCTACAAGTACCTGGGAATGACCGTCGGTCTGCTCCAGAACAACATGCCGCTCGAGCTCAAGCGTCCGGCCTACCAGGCAGACGTCACCTACGGCACCAACTCCGAGTTCGGTTTCGATTACCTGCGCGACAACATGGTCACTCGCCCCGAGCAGCGCGTGCAGCGCGGCCACCATTACGCCATCGTCGACGAGGTCGACTCCATCCTGATCGACGAGGCACGTACCCCGCTCATCATCTCGGGTGCCGGCACCAAGTCCGCCAGCACCTACAAGGACTTCGCGCGTGCCGTGCGCGGCCTTGAGCGCGGCGAGGACGTCTCGCACGACATGCTCACCGCCACCGAGGACGTAGAGCCCACGGGCGACTACGTCATGGACGAGGCCAAGCACACCATTGCCGCCACCGAGCGCGGCCTTAAGAAGATCGAGCGCCGCCTGGGTATCGAGGACATCTATGCCGACCTTTCGGGCCAGCTGGTCAACCACCTGCAGCAGGCGCTGAAGGCCCAGTACATGTTCCATCGCGACAAGCAGTACGTGGTCACTAACGGCGAGGTCAAGATCGTCGACGAGTTCACTGGCCGCATCATGGAAGGCCGCCGCTACTCCGAGGGCCTGCATCAGGCCATCGAGGCCAAAGAGGGCGTGCTCGTGCGCGAGGAGAACCAGACGCTGGCCACCATCACCTTGCAGAACTACTTCCGTCTGTATGACAAGCTCTCCGGCATGACCGGTACGGCACTCACCGAGGATGCCGAGTTCCGCGAGATCTACAAGCTGCCCGTCGAGGTCATCCCCTCCAACAAGCCCGTGCAGCGGGTTGACCACGAGGACCTGGTGTACCGCACCATCCAGGCCAAATACAACGCCGTTGCCGACGACGTCGAGCGACGTCACGCCAAGGGCCAGCCGGTCCTGGTGGGCACCGTCTCCATCGAAAGCTCCGAGAAACTGTCGGCCGCCCTTACCAAGCGCGGCATCGCGCACGAGGTCCTCAACGCTAAGCATCACGAGCGCGAGGCTCATATCGTTGCCCAGGCCGGACGCTACGGCGCCGTGACCATCGCTACTAACATGGCCGGTCGTGGTACCGACATCCTGCTGGGCGGCAACCCCGACGAGCTGGTGCGCGAGCGCCTTGAGTACGAGGGCCTGACCATGGAGGACGTGACACCCGAGCAGCTCGATCAGTTTAACGCCGAGGCCAAGGAGACCTGCAAGGCCGAGCGCGAGCGCGTGCTTGCCGCCGGCGGCCTGACCGTCATCGGCACCGAGCGCCATGAGTCCCGTCGTATCGACAACCAGCTGCGCGGCCGCTCCGGTCGTCAGGGCGATCCGGGCGAGACTCAGTTCTACCTGTCGCTCGAGGACGACCTCATGCGCCTGTTCGGCGGCGACAAGATGGATCGCGTCTCCAAGATGATGGTCACGGCCGACATGGGCGACGACATGCCCATCCAGCACAAGATCATCTCCAAGGCCGTCGAGAGCGCCCAGCACAAGGTCGAGAGCATCAACTTCTCCATGCGCAAGAGCGTCCTCGAGTACGATGACGTCATGAACAAACAGCGCCAGGTCATCTACGCCGAGCGCAACAAGATTCTGGACGGCAAGGATCTGACCGACCACATCACCGAGGTCATGCACGACACCGTGTACCGCTGCGTGCAGGAGTTCTGCACCAAGGACAGCCACGATGGCGAGCGCGATCTCGAGGGCCTGCGCAAGTGGGTCGTGGAGCTCACCGGGCATATCGATACGCCGAAGTTCCCCGACGAGGATTACGAGGCCCTGGCTGCCGATGTCCTGGCCTACGTCGAGAAGTGCTACAACATGAAGGCCGAGCGCCTGGGTGAGGACCTCATGCGCGAGCTCAACACCCAGGTCATGCTGCGCGTCATCGATACCCGCTGGATGAACTACCTGCAGGAGATGGACTACCTCAAGACTGGTATCGGACTGCGCGGCTTTGGTCAGCGCGACCCGCTGGTCGAGTACAAGACCGAGGCTTATGGTGCCTTCCAGATGCTCGTCGACACCATGTATGAGGATTACCTGCGCACCGTCCTGCGCATCGAGATCAAGGCCGCCCCGCACGCCGTGGAGCACAAGGAGGACCCCGCGCTCGAGGGCGCGCGCTTCTCCGGCCCCGCCGATGTCGATGGCGATAACGGCAACTCGGTGCTGCGCAAGCAGGCACAGGTGCAGGCCCGTACGGCCGTCCAGGGAGGCCCGGCTGCCGTCAACAACGGTGGCAAGGTGACCACCTACCGCAAGGACGAGAGCGACGATCCGTACGTCAACGTTGGCCGCAATGACCTTTGCCCCTGCGGCAGCGGCAAGAAGTTCAAGTACTGCCACGGCAGGAATCGTTAATGGCCGAGGCTTTAGAGGTAACGCCCGCCGAGCTGGACGCGTTTGCGGACCGGCTCGGCGAGGTCGAGTCGTATCTTCATTTGGACGAGAAGCGCACGCGCGTGACCGAGCTCGAGGCCAAAAGCGTGGCCCCCGGCTTTTGGGATGACGCCGACGCCGCTCGCGCCACCATGGAGGAGATCGCTCGCACCAAGGAAGATATCGCTGCCGTGGATACCGCGCGCGGCGAGCTATCTGACGCCCGCGCGGCGCTGGAGCTTGCCGAGGAGATGGGCGACGACCCTGATGCCGCCGCATTGCGCGAGGAGGCTGCCGCTACGGCAGAACGCCTGGCCCGCGCTATCGACGAGCTCGAGCTTTCGAGCTGGTTTACCGGTGAGTTCGATCACGGCGACGCGATTGTGACCATCAAGCCCGGACAGGGCGGCCTGGAGGCGCAGGACTGGACCTTCATGCTCTTTAAGATGTACATGAAGTACTGCCAGCGTCGCGGCTGGAAGGTCACCATTAACGACTGCCCCGCAGCCGAGGTCATCGGCATCGACCGTGCGACCTTTACCGTCGAGGGTAAGGACGCGTTTGGCATGCTGCGCGCCGAGGCCGGCGTCCACCGTCTGGTGCGCATTAGCCCCACCGACGACAAGAAGCGCCGCCAGACCACGTTTGCCGGCGTTGAGGTCATCCCCGTGCTGCCTGACGATATCGACATCGAGATCAGTCCCGACGATATCCGCGTGGACGTGTATCACGCGAGCGGCCCGGGCGGACAGGGCGTCAACACCACCGACTCCGCCGTACGCGTGACGCATTTTCCCAGCGGCATCGTTGTCACTTGCCAAAACGAGCGCAGCCAGATTCAAAACAAGGCCGCGTGCATGCAGATTCTCAAGGCCCGTCTGTACGAGATCGAGCTCGAGAAGCGCGCCGAGGCGCTCGACGAGATTCGTGGACCTAAGACCACGATCGGTTTTGGTAACCAGATTCGCAGCTACGTGCTCTACCCGTATCAGATGGTCAAGGACCTGCGTACGGGCGTGGAGACCAGCAACGTCGAGGCCGTTCTTGACGATGGCGATCTGGATCCGTTTGTAATTGGCTATCACCGTTGGGCTACCGGCAACGCCGATGCGGAAGGCTCGGACGCCTAGGCACATGGTTGGCTCCGGATCGATGCAAACACTTCGCAGGGGTGGTATTTGCTCGATGAATCGGTAGAATCGAATGCAGCAAGAAGTTCAAAGCGCACTCGTTTGGGTGTGCTTTTTTGAGGGAGGCAGCATGGCATATCGTCTGGACATCAAGCGCATTCTTTCGCTGAACTTCTTTCATGACTTGCCTAAGATCATGTTTGGCTGCGCCCTGGCAGCTATCGCGACGGACCTGTTTTTGATTCCGAACGGTCTTGCTGCCGGCGGCGTTACGGGTCTCGCCACGATTATCCAGGCGGTCGGCGCCTCGCATGGCATCTCGCTGCCTGTCGGTATTCAAACCATCGTGATGAATGCCTTGCTGCTGCTGGTCGTTATGCGCGAGGGTGGCATGTTCTACGTGGTCCAGACGGCGACGGGCTTTGTGCTGCTGGGCTTTTTCACTGACCTGTTCGCTCCGTTTGTGGCGCCGCTGGCACATGCCGACCTGATGCTGCCCGCTATGTGGGGCGGCATCATCACGGGCATCGGCTATGGCATGGTGTTGCGCGCCGGTGCTAACACTGGTGGTTCTGACACCATCGGTCAGATTATCTCGCGCAACACATCGCTGCCGGTTGGCTCGACCGTCATGGCGATCGATGTTGCCGTGTGTGCGCTGTCGGCCCCGGTCTTCTCGGTCGAAAACGCGCTGTATGCGGGCCTCTCGATGGTCATTAGCGGCTACGTGATCGATGCCGTGGTCGACGGCGGCAACAGGCGCCGTATGGTACTCATCATCTCGGACAAGTTTCCCGATATTGCGGCCGACATCATGTATGGCCTGGGTCGCGGCTGCACCAAGTTTAAGGCGACCGGCATGTACTCGGGTGCCGAGAAGCCGGTGATCATGGTAATCGTGAGTCGTCGCGAGCTCAACACGCTCAAGACCATTGTGCGTGAGCGCGACCCGCATGCTATCGTGACCGTGGCCGACGTTACGGAAACCTTCGGCGAGGGATTCAAGGACATTAACGCGTAGGGTCGACTGCGTTCCATCCAAAAGACGTTCACATTGGTAAACCGTTTCATCAGCGATTCTGCCTGCTCAATTGCTCAAATAATGATAAAAAGTCTGGTAAAGCTTCCAGTTTCCAGCATAATGAATGACGTACGTGCATCGCGGCTGGGTTGGGACGACCTTCTGTGCCGTGCGCATCTTGTCTAAAGAGGATGAAAGGAAGGCACAATGAGCGACGAAGAGCTCAAAAAGGTTGCCAACGAGGTAAGGAAGGGCATCGTCACCGGTGTGCACGCTGCCAAGTCCGGCCATCCGGGCGGTTCGCTCGGCGCTGCCGACATCATGACCTATCTGTACTTTGAGGAAATGAACGTCGACCCGGCCGACCCCCGCAAGGCCGACCGCGATCGCTTCGTGCTTTCCAAGGGCCACTGCGCGCCTGGTCTGTACGCCGTGCTCGCCGAGCGCGGGTTCTTCCCCAAGGAGGATCTCGAGACGCTGCGCCACATCGGCAGCCACCTGCAAGGTCACCCCAACATGAACGACACCCCGGGCGTCGATATGTCCACCGGTTCGCTCGGCCAGGGCATCTCCGCCGCCGTGGGCATGGCCGTTGCCGCCAAGCACTGGGGCGACGATTATCGCACCTACGCCCTGCTGGGCGACGGCGAGAGCGAGGAGGGCCAGGTTTGGGAGGCCGCCATGTTTGCCGGCAACCAGCAGCTTGACAACCTCTGCGTGATCGTCGACCACAACGGCCTGCAGATCGACGGCCCCGTCGAGGAGGTCAACGACCCCATGCCGCTCGCCGACAAGTTCCGCGCCTTCAAGTTCCACGTGGTGGAGCTTGCCGACGGCAACGATTTCGATCAGATCCGCGCCGCCTTTGCCGAGGCCCGCGCCACCAAGGGTCAGCCGACCGCCATCATCGCCGAGACCACCAAGGGCAAGGGCGTTTCCTTTATGGAGAACCAGGTGGGTTGGCACGGCAAGGCCCCCAACGATGAACAGTTTGAGCAGGCCATGGCAGAGCTCACGGCCGCCGGAGAGGAGCTCTAGGATGGCAGACGTCAAGAAAATCGCCACGCGCGTAAGCTACGGCGAGGCCCTCGTCGAGCTCGCCAACGAGCACGATGACTTTGTGGTCCTCGACGCCGACCTGGCCGCCGCCACGCAGACCGGCAAGTTTAAGGCAGCCTGCCCCGACCGCTTCTTCGATGTGGGCATTGCCGAGAGCAACCTGATGGGTGTTGCCGCCGGTATCGCGACCACCGGCCGCGTTGCCTTTGCGAGCACCTTTGCCATGTTTGCCGCTGGCCGCGCCTTTGAGCAGGTCCGCAACTCCATCGGCTATCCGCACCTTAACGTTAAGATCGGTGCCACGCACGCCGGTATCTCGGTGGGCGAGGACGGCGCCACGCACCAGTGCTGCGAGGATATCGCCCTCATGCGCGTCATCCCCGGCATGACCGTTATCGTTCCCGCCGACGACGTGGAGGCTCGTGCCGTGACGCGCGCCGCCTACGAGTGCGACGGCCCCGTGTACATGCGCTTTGCCCGTCTGGCCTCGCCGGTCATCAACGACCCCGAGACCTACAAGTTCGAGGTAGGCAAGGGCATCGTCATGCGCGAGGGCACCGACGTCACCATCATCGCCTGCGGCCTAATGGTCGGCGAGGCCCTCGAGGCCGCCGAGCAGCTCGCTGCCGAGGGCATCGATGCCGAGGTCATCAACATGCATACCATCAAGCCCATCGACGCCGACCTGATCGTCAAGAGCGCCACCAAGACCGGTCACGTCGTGACCGTCGAGGAGCACTCCGTGATCGGTGGCCTGGGCAGCGCCGTTGCCGACGTTCTGTGTGAGCAGTGCCCGACGCCGCTCAAGAAGATTGGCGTCAACGACACCTTCGGCGAGTCCGGCCCGGGTGCCGAGCTCCTGCACAAGTACGGCCTGGACGCCGCCAACATCGTGGCGACCACCAAGGAGTTCTTGGCCTAAGACGTTTTGCGTTGGCCTTAATTTGAGTGTCGTTCCCGTATTGGGCAAAAAATAAGCCGGGGTGCCTTCCATGTGGAGGCGCCCCGGCTTTTTGTTTAAGGGAAAGCGGGGAAGAAGCTAGAGAGGTTTTACGGTCGGGGCGAGGGCGCCGGCAAAGATATCATCTGCCTTGAAGAGCGTTTTGGATTCCGGCGCGTTTGCGGCTTTCATTTCGGAGACGATGGTATCGAATGAGACGGCTCCCAAGGACTGTAAATCGAGGGTCTCGCGGGCGGCATCATCAGAGCAGCCGGTCGAGCTCGATGAGAATTTGGAAAGATGAGCCACCGCGGCGTCGTAGGACCAGCGCGTAATCCATATTTCTACATAGCGGCCGCCGCCGAGGTTGATGTCCTTTACACACCCGCCGCCGATATCGCCGCCACCCCATACCTCATGGTCGTATCCGGTAAGACTGCCGATGTATTTGTCGGGATAGGCGGTCGAGTACAGCCCTATCGAATCCCCGTTGACCTTTGCCGTGACCCTGCCGTCCCAGTACTCGGGCAGGTCGACACTGAAGGTTTGGGCCTCGATGTGGCGTGCGGCGGCTTTGCGCTGTTCCTCGGCCTGGCGCGCCGCTTCCTCTTCGGCGGCTTTCTTGGCGGCGACGGCGGTGTCGCGGCGATTCGTTGCGGCGTGTTGCAGCGCGTCGACGTTGGGCGCGTCCTTGCCCTTATATGCCATGGCGAGCGTCACGGCGTCGTTGATCTCGTCGTCGGTTACCTCGGCGGCGTCGATGGGGGTGAAGTCCAAAACCGAATCCTGCTCGGCGAGCTCGCCCAGGTCAATCTTTTCGCCCTTGGCAAAGACATCGTCGATCGTAAGCTCGGCCTTTGTGCAAGGCACCTGGTAGATGGTGCCATCGGCAGCGATGGGGGAGCCTGCCGCCTTGAGCGTGTACTTGCCCTGGATAAGCTTGATGCCCGAGCCGTCGGAAGCGACATATTCGACCTTGTCGACCTTCTTTCCGTCGACCGTCTTGCCCTTTACGCGCACCAGCACACGCGAAGCGCCGTTATCGGTATCCCACCCTTCAGCCTTTACACTCACCACGAGCGCATGCTTGGAATGCGCCGACTCATACTGCTCCTGCTCCTGGGCATGCTGCTGATACAGGTGATACGCCAGCCCACCGCCCCCGCCAACAACGATTACCGCCGCGCAGACGATAGCGATCACGACGCCTTTCTTGGGCTTCTTGCTGGGGGCGGGCGAACCCACAGGTGCCGGCGCAACCGAAGGGTTGGCTACGGGCATAGCCTGTGTCCCGTTAAGCGCAGCCCCGCATCCCACACAAAACCGAGCACCATCAGCAAGCTCAGCACCACAATAGGGACAAACCATACCAACCTCCAGCAAGCCTAGAACCATCCATCTATCTAACTCAACTGTAAAGCGATATCCCTAACCAAAGTTGCGCAACAATGAGCCCCAATATAAGTTGCGGTGAAATAGGGACTGATTAGGGCTTTTAACTGTTAAAACAGTCCCTATTTCACCGCAACTTCTATAGAGGCCGTATCAAGCGGGGTTTCTATTGGGGTAAGGGCCCAGCACAACAAAGTGCAATTCAGCCAGACTCATGCATGGTTTTGCTGCATTCAAGACGAACGCATCGACTCCTTGGTAGCCGCAGGCCGCGCACAGGGTTACCTCCCAAATCTTTCCGCAGGACGGAGGAGCCCCCGCAGCGCGAAGCGCGCAGTGGGGGCTCCGACATGTCCGAGGACGATTTGGGAGGTAACCCTGTGCGCGGCCGGACAGATCCCAAAGCCCGCCATGCTTCTTATGTGCAGCAAAGGCAATCCTGCTAAAATACAAAGCGCTCATGTAGTTTAAACGCACGACGATAAGGAGCACCAGTGGGTAACCACTTCCGTACCTCCGGTGCGGGCGATGAAGCCCCCAAGACGCAGCCGAGCGTCGCGGGCAGTCGTTTCGCCACTCCGGATTCAGAGGATCAGCTGTTTAGCCCGATCCCCGCACAGCCGGCAGATCAGGCACAGCCGGCGGCAGATCCCTTTGCCTACAACCCCAACAACGATGTTGCGCTTTCCGGCACGGCTGGCTTTGAGCCCGTTCAGACGGTGACCGCCCGCGTGGCTCAGCCTCAGATGAGCGCCGCCACGCCGCAGCCTACCATGGCCGGCATCCCCGATCCTATGGCCCCTGCGGCTCCCGCGCCGCAGCCCGCGCAGTCCGGTCTTTTTGCCGGCATTCCCGACCCCACGCAGCCTGCGGCTCCCGTGGTCGAGCGCGATCAAGCCGCCGAGGTCGCAAGCCTCGACAACGCGCTCAACAACCCCGACTTCACGTCGGTGTTTGCGCCCGTCGACCCGCAGGCCAGCCGCAAAAAGATGGCCAAGCAGGCCGGTGTCGAGCCCGTCATCCTTATGGAGCACGTCACCAAGATCTATCCGGCGCAGCCCAACAAGCCCGCACTCGACGACATCAACATCGAAATCTATCCGGGCGAGTTCGTCTTTTTGGTCGGTCACTCCGGCTCGGGTAAGACCACGCTGCTGTCGACGCTCAACCGCGACGTCAAGCCCACAAGCGGTCGCATTTTGGTCGCCGGCCAGGATCTCATGAAGATCAAGAACCGCAAGGTTCCGTTCCTGCGTCGTCAGATTGGCGCCGTGTTCCAGGACTTTAAGCTCCTGCCGCAAAAGACCGCCTACGAAAACGTGGCGTTTGCCCTGCAGTGCATCGGCAAGCCCAAGGGCGTCATTCGCAGCCAGGTGCCCGAGGTGCTGCGTCTGGTCGGTCTGGCCGATCAGATGGACTCGCTGCCCGATCAGCTTTCCGGTGGCGAGCAGCAGCGCGTGGCCGTTGCCCGCGCTATGGTCAACCGCCCGCCGCTGCTGATTTGCGACGAGCCCACGGGCAACCTCGATCCGGCGATTTCGCTGGGCATCATGAAGCTGCTCGAGCGCATTAACCGCACCGGTACTACCGTGATCGTCGCTACGCACGACCGCGAGATGGTCGATAGCATGCACCGTCGCGTGATCGCCCTCGAGGGCGGCCACGTAATCCGCGACCAGGAGAGGGGAGGTTACGGCAACTATGGCACCAACTAACGTGGGCTACTCGCTCAAAGAGGCAATCAGCCACTTCTTCCGTAACTGGACCACCTCGCTCGGCGCCGTCATCACGATTTTCCTTTCGCTGTTTATCATCGGCCTGTTCATTATGGGTTCCGCGATGCTGAACTCCGTGATCGGCACCGTCGAGGATCAGGTCGTCATCAACGCCTTTATTAGCGATGACGCCGACCAGGCAGATGTTCAGGCCTTCGAGGCCGAGCTCAAGACGTGGAGCAACGTCAAGTCCGTGACGTACAAGGACAAGGACGACGCACTGGCCGAGTACACGAGCAAGATGTCGGGTAACGCCGACGCTACCATGAGCGCGCTCGACGGTCAGAACCCGCTGCCGGCTTCGTATGCCATCGAGATGGACGATCCGTCCATGGTCGAGAGCACGGCCCAGAAGCTCAAGAAGAACGCCGATTTTCAGAAGATCGCGGACGACGGCGACGTTAACGCGAGCGTTCTGTACGGCCAGGAGGAAGTGAGCCGCCTGTTCCAGGTGACGAACTACATCCGTATCGCCGCTGTAGTGCTCGTCGGTCTGCTGACCTTTATCGCGTTCATTTTCATTAACAACACGATTCGCCTGTCCATTACGGCGCGTCGTCGTGAGATCGCGATCATGCGTCTGGTGGGCGCAAGCAACGGCTTCATTCGCGGGCCGTTCATTACCGAGGGTGTGCTGCAGGCCATTTTGGGCTCGCTGCTTTCCATCGGCGTGCTGGAGCTGCTGCGTAACCTGATGGTTCCGCGTCTGCAGGAGAGCATCGGCTGGATGTCGTTTGCGCTGCCGATGCAGTACTACCTGGTGACCTACGCCGCGTTGATTTTGGTCGGCGTCATTATCGGTCTCTTTGGTTCCGCCATCGCCATGCGCCGCTATCTGCGCGTGTAGGCGTGCTTGGAATTCGTTCCTTCAACGGGTCGTCTCTTTTGGGGGCGGCCCGTTTTTTGATCCCTAGGGGACGGCAGGATTGCGCATCATCGTGACGCTGGTCTATCTATGTGACCCGCAATCCTGCCGTCCCCTAGGGATCATTTGGGTAGACTCTTGGGGTGTAAACGGCCATCGATAGTAAGGAGGCGCCATGGGGCGCAATAACAAGCATAAGCGTGGAGCTCGCAATAAGCGCGGGCCGGTGCGCAGCGAGCGTCGCCCGAGTCTGACCGGACGTGTGCAGCTCCATGAGCATAGCGCCTACGTTGTAACCGAAAACGGCGACTACAAGGTCATGGGCCGCGGCAAGCGCGAGATTATGGACGGCGATACCGTTGCCGTGAGCATTAAGAACAGCCCGCATGGCGAGCGACGCGCCGTAATCGAGGGCGTCGTCGAGCGTGCGGCCATTAGTGTGGTGGGCACATACCAGACCGCCGGCCCGCTCGGGGTGATCGAGCCGCTTGATTCTCGCCTTAAGGCCGATTTCTTTATTCTGCCGGAGGACACCTCGGCGGAGCGCTTGGGTGTTCATCCGGGCGATGCGGTCGTCGCGCGCATTCTGACATATCCGACGCGTCTGGAATCGGGCACCGTGACGATCGAGCGCCGTATTGGCGGCGATGATGCGCCCGATTTGGGCGTTCAGTATGTGATGGCGCGCTATGGCTATACCGATACGTATCCCGAGGCCGCGCTAGCCGAGGCCGAGGCACTTTCGCTCGATGTGACCTCGGCGCTCAAGGACCCGCTCCGCCGCGACCTGCGCGACCGCTTTGTTATTACGATTGACCCGGTCGACGCGCGCGACTTTGACGACGCCATTTCGCTGGAGCGCACGCCCGAGGGTGGCTACAAGCTGGGTGTCCATATTGCCGACGTTTCGCACTATGTCGCCTGGGACGGATATATCGATCTGGAAGCTCGCCATCGCACGACGTCGGTGTATCTTGCCGATCGCGTGCTGCCCATGTTGCCCGAGCGCCTGTCGAACGATTTGTGCTCGCTGCGTCCCGACGAGGACCGCTTGGCGTTTACCGTCGACATTGAGCTCGATGCGCAGGGTCGCGTGCGTCATTACGATCCCTATCCCAGCGTGATCCGCTCGCGCGTGCGCATGGACTACGACGGCGCCGAGGCGCTGCTGGTACGTGCCGGTGCGGTGGAGTATTCGGTGCTGGAGGGCGCCGCCGAGGATGTTGCTGCGGTTGAATCCTCGCGCGAGGAAGCGCTCGGGCGCGGGCTTGCGTGCGAGAAAACCGCCCGCGGCTATAACGTCGACTTGGGGGATTTCCTCGTAGCTGCCAACGAGCTCGCCGAGCTTCGCCGTCGTATTCGTCGCGCACGCGGTTCGGTCGACTTTGATACGGCCGAGATCCGTGCGCTGTTGGACGAGGACGGTGTGCCCGTGCAGATCGTGGCCCGTGAGCGCTCGTGCGCCACGTCGCTGATTGAGGAAGCCATGCTGCTGGCCAACGAGTGCGTGGCGGAGTGGCTGGCCGACCGCGATATCGAGGCCTGCTATCGCGTGCACGACGACCCCAGTCCCGACAGCCTGCACGGTGCCGCCGTGGCGCTGGCACAGCTGGGTATCATCGATGACCGTCGCGCGGCAGGCATTGCTCTGGGAAGCCCCGACGAGCTGCAGGCGGCGGTTGATGCCGCAGCCGGTACGGCCAACGCGCCGCTCGTCAACACGTTGCTACTGCGCAGTATGCAGCGCGCACTGTACAAGCCGCGCAACGAGGGCCACTTTGCACTTGCCGCGCCGTGCTATTGCCACTTTACGAGTCCCATTCGCCGCTATCCCGACCTGGTGGTGCATCGCGTACTCAAACTGCAGCTGGCATACGAGCAGCTGGGCGGCAAGGACGCCTTGGTGCGTACGCCGCGGCTGATCGGTAAGGGTCGCGAGTCCCTGCCGCGCATCCTGCCGCAAATCTGCCGCGCGTGCAGCGATGCCGAGCGTGCGGCCGACGCCGCCAGCCATGCGACGCAAAAGATCAAGATCGCCCAGTATTACGAGGATCGCCTGGGTGAGCGCTACGCCGGAACGATTTCGTGGGTCAGCAGCATGGGCCTCTTTGTGCGCCTTGATCTGACACAGGTTGAGGGTTTGGTTTCGATCAAGAGTCTGGGCAACGAGTGGTTTGAGTTTGATGAGGACGCGCTCACGCTCACGGGTGCCGACACGGGGACTCGCTACGAGCTGGGGCAGCGCGTGATCATCGAGGTCTCGCGCGTCAATACCACGCGTGGGCACTTGGACTTTAAGCTTATCCATTAGCCAAATCTCGACTCATGGCGGGAGAGCGGAGGGCGGTCTTTCGGGGCCGCCCTCCGCATTTGGATCATGGCTACCTTGCCGTCTGCTCGGCCGCCCGCTTACCTGCTATTCGAGAGGTAAAACCTACCAAAATAAACCTGTCCCTTTTTGGCAGGTTTACAAGAAAGCGGGGATGAGATGGCGACGGTGTATGGTTATGCGCGGGTGAGTTCGCGCGATCAGAATCTAAATCGGCAGCTGGATGCGCTGGGCGCCTATGGCGTGGGCTCGGCGAATATTTATGCTGACCATGCGAGCGGCAAGGACTTCGATCGCCCGCGGTATCGCGAGCTGCTGCACATCCTGGGAGACGGGGACGTGCTGGTGGTGCTTTCTATCGACCGACTTGGCCGTAATTACTCCGAGATTCTTGAGGAATGGCGACGCATTACCAAGGAGCTCGGGGTTGCCATTGTGGTGTTGGACATGCCATTGCTTGACACGCGCGTCAGGGCCAGCGGCACGCCGGATGTGACCAACACCCTGATTGCCGATATTGTGCTGCAACTGCTGAGCTACGTGGCGCAGGTGGAGCGCGAGAATATCCATCGGCGCCAGGCGGAGGGAATTGCAGCTGCGCGGGCGCGAGGGGTCCGTTTCGGTCGACCTCGCAAGCCGTGCCCTCCTCAGTTTGAGCTGGTGCGCGATAGCTATGAGGCGGGCGATATAACCCGCAGCCAGGCAGCAAAGTGCCTGGGCGTGTGCGTGGGGACGTTCGATCGCTGGATGCGCGAGGCGGGGTAGAGGTTTGCGTCGCTTTGTCGCTTCCTGTTGCGATTCAAATTTTGATACGGTGACGATGTCATTTGGGGCTACACTCGCTGATATTCAAAAAAGGAGGTTGGCCCTTGTCGCGCGTAAAACAAATAATCGGATGGACCGCGATCGTTCTGTTCGTTGTAACGCTGGCGGGCATCTGGGTGCTGACGGAGCAAAATGCGGTGGAGACGTCGTTGCTGAGCGAGTCCACCGCGCGTGTGGTAGAGGGTCAGGCTACGGGCGTTCAGGCTGTCGATGCCACGGGTGAAGCCCAGACGGAGAACGGAATGACCGGGGGCGCCGATTCGGCTGCCTCGAATGTCCGGTCTGGCCGACTTGCTTCCATTCGCATGTGGGTGGGCACGAACGTCCGTCGCGTTGCCCATACCGTAGAGTTTTTCTTCGTCGGATTGTTCGCCTCGGTGGTCGTGGTTTGCTTTTCCAGGCGTCCGTGGAGCGTATGCTCCCGTTGCGTGCCCGTATTGCTCTTTTGCGCCGCCTGCTCCGTTGGCGATCAGGTACATAAGATCTTTGTTCCCGGCAGGCATTTCGACGTTATCGATCTAGGATTCGATGCTGCGGGCTATGTCACCGCCATGCTGTTGGTATTGCTGGCGGCGGCGTTGGTGCGCCATGCGAATCGGCCGATCGGCGCCCATGCGAGGCGCTAGCCTTAAGACGAGACATCGCGACTGCCTGCGCTTCGACATTGACTACAATAACGGCTGCAATCGCGAGTGGCCGTCGATGTGCAGTTTTCCAGACACCCGTTTTCTCTAAGAAAGGAAATCCCATGACCGTACTGTTTGTTGAATATCCCAAGTGCTCGACCTGCAAAAAGGCCAAGGCGTGGCTGGACGAACACGGGGTAGAGTATATCGACCGCGATATCGTTTTGGACAATCCCACGGCTGATGAGCTAGCGACCTGGATTGCTCGTTCGGGGCTGCCGGTGCGGCGCTTCTTTAATTCGTCGGGCATGAAATATCGAGAGCTGGGCCTGAAGGCGCGTCTGGATGCGGGCATGACGGATCGGGAGTGCTACGAGCTGCTGGCGACCGACGGCATGCTGGTCAAGCGTCCGCTGCTGGTGGGCGACGACTTTGTGATTCCCGGCTTTAGGGAATCGGCTTGGGCCGAGGCGTTGCTGTAGCGGCTGCGGAAAGTACGTCCCATTTCGAGTGCGGGCCTGCCCCAGTCAGTCCTTCAGCTGTGCCCATTCGTGCGGATCGTAGACCTTTACGTGCTTGTTGGGCTTGCCGCTCCAGTACTCCTCGTCCATAAAGGGCAGGTATGCCTGAATGCCGGGGCAGATAAAGGGAATCCGCTGCTGTTGCAGTCGCTCGCGCTGGCGCTGCTCCAGGCGCGCCTCGGATATGACGGTCGGCATGCCGGACAGCTCGACGAGGCTTGCCTGGATTCGCTTAAGGTCGGGGAGTCCCGCGTGCCATGACATCCGCATGATCAAAAAGGATGCACGGCGGTAGTTTGCCTGCATCACCGTGATGGCGGGGCGCAGTGTGGGATGGATTTTGTCCCGTTCGGGCCAAAGGTCAGCAGTGATCTCGAGGCCCAGGGTCTCCCATAGGTAATCAAGCTCTTCGTCCATGGCGCCTCGATATCTACGCGATCATTGATACTCCGATTGTGTTGCCTGGTGCTATCGTTTTCACGGTAGAATCTGCCAACGGTTGACGGCTACCGCTCGCGGCGTTTTGCCCTTCGTGTGCAGCGGTCGGCTTCACAGGTCCTTCACGGGTTGGACTAAATTAGGCCAATTTGGCTGAATTTTAAAAAAGTCAAAATTGGGGCTTGCGTCACGGCGGTACTTCCCGTATATTTCTTTCTTGCGCAAAGGCACAGCCGAGCGCAGCGATGCAGTCATTGGGATGTCGTCTAATGGCAGGACAGCGGATTCTGGTTCCGTCAATGGGGGTTCGACTCCCTCCATCCCAGCCATTGCATTTGCTACATATGGCCCGTTCGTCTAGCGGTTTAGGACGCCGCCCTCTCAAGGCGGAGATCACCAGTTCGAATCTGGTACGGGCTACCAAAATTGAACGCCCGGGCCTCGTAAGAGACCCGGGTTTTGTGTATTGACCGATATTTAAGGCGCGCGTTGAGTCTGCCGCCCGGACCGAGGAGTTGTCATGGACCTGCCTATCAGCTTGGAAGACATCACGTATGCCGAGAACTATCTGGCGCAGGGCGACCTGGCTACGGCGACGCCGCTGTTGGAGCGTCTGGTGGAGCTCGCCGAGGAGTATATCGACGCCGAGTGCAAGACGGAGGAGAAGCGCCAGTACTTTAGCTTCGACAGCAAGTTTGAGCGCCTGGCCTATCGCCGCGTGGAGAAGGATCCGCGCGAGCTGGTGCAGGTCGAGGTTCCCTTTGACCGCCTGTACTCCGACATGGCGTTTGCCTACATTCGCCAGCAGGATTATGTGAGTGCTCGGAATGCCCTGATGCAGGCCGTGCGTTGGGATCCCATGAACTGCAACTATCGCTTGGACTTGGCCGAGCTGTTCCGCGCGCTCGAGGACAAGCAGGAGTGGGCATCGCTCTCGTTCTCGGTGCTGGAGCGCGCGAGCGACGGTAAGTGCGCCGCACGCGCCTACACCAATTTGGGTCAGTACTTCTTGGAGCCCGAGACCGAGAACATTTCGGCTGCCGTGGGCTGCGCGCGTCTGGCGCTGCGCCTGGCGCCCAACGATGCGCATACGACGCGCCTGCTCAACAAGATCCATACCACCTATCCGGATGCCGCGGACGAGAGTGACGACCATGTGATGGGTGAGCTCGCCCTGCAGGGCGTGCCGACCTCGCCTTCGGCCGAGATCGCCATCTGCCTGATCATGTGCGCGACCGATGCTGCAAGCGACGGCGACAAGCAGGAGGCTACGCGTCTGACGGTCCGTGCCCGCGACCTGGTGGGCGAGGAGGCATGCGCGGCGATTATCAAGCTGGTGCGCGAGAGCGATGCCGAGCTCAATGCCGAGCGCAAGGCAAAGCGCGAGGCTGCGGGCTCAAACGCCGATGGCGCCAAGGAGGTCGGCGATGCCCAGTAAGCGCGAGCGCAAGCTCATTTCCAAGAATCGCTCGGCACATCACGAGTACTTTATCGATGAGACGTTTGAGTGCGGTATTGAGCTGAGCGGCACCGAGGTCAAGTCGATTCGCGAGCGCGCCTGCCAGATCACCGATACCTTTGCATTGATTCGTGGCGGTGAGTGCTGGCTCGTCGGCCTGCATATCCACCCTTATAGCCATGGTGGCGTGTGGAATCGCGATCCCGACCGTCGGCGCCGTCTGCTGCTGCACCGCAAGGAGATTGACTTTCTTGACGGCAAACTTCGCAACCGTGGTTATGCGCTGGTTCCGTTGGAGCTCTACTTTAATACCGACGGTCGCGTAAAACTGCTGCTGGGCCTGGGTCGCGGCAAGAAGCTCTACGACAAGCGCGAGGACATGGCCAAGCGTGATGTCCAACGCGAGATCGACCGCGCCCTCAAGGAACGCAACCGCTGACCGTCCTTCATAAGTTGCGGTGGAATACGGACTGGTTTGCCTGTTTGAGGGGGCTATTCAGTCCCTATTTCACCGCAACTGCGGGCGTCTCATCTTTCTTACTGTTCTGACACATATGTTTCAAAGGCGGCGTCCGTTATGGGCGCTGCCTTTTTTGTGGGTACATACATCCATGAGGTTCCAACCCGAGCTAGGGGAGTGATCGTTATGGACAAAACTGCGTTCTTTACCATGCCGAGCGGTCTGTACGTGGTGAGCGCCGCGGCAGACGGGCTGCGTGCCGGCTGCGTCATCAACACTGCGGTGCAGGTGACGTCCATGCCGCCGCGCATTTCGGTTGCCGTGAACAAGGACAACGTCACCTCGGGCGTCATCGCTTCGGCCAAAGCGTTCGCGCTGACCGTGATCGATCAGACCGCCGATATGCTCTACATCGGTAACTTTGGGTTCCGCACCAGCAGCGATTATGACAAGTTTGCCAAATACGAGACCCGCGAGACGGCTCTGGGCATGCCCTATGTGCCCGAGCACGCGGCGGCCCTGTTTAGCTGCCATTTGATCGACACTGTGGATGTTGGCACGCATCTACTGTTTATCGGCGAGGTCGAGGATGCCGAGCGCTTGAGTGACGAGACGCCGCTCACCTACGATTACTACCATAAGGTCCTGAAGGGCAAGACGCCTCCGAAGGCGTCCTCGTATCAAGGCTAGAAATGTTTTAAAAATACTTGCATTATATTATTGAGAATCTATACTGATAAATGAAGTACATCACCAGTCGCGTTTGAGAGGAGAACATCATGGCTGAGGAGAAGAAGACGTATAAGTTCGTGTGCGTCGTTTGCGGTTACGAGGTTGAGGTCGATACGCCCGAGCTGCCCGAGGATTATGTGTGCCCGGTGTGCGGCGTCGGTCCCGATCAGTTTGAGCTCGTCGAGGAGTAGCTCGCAGACACACGGCGAAAGCCGAACATAGCTCTGTCCAAGGGCCTCGGTCGAATTCTCGGCCGGGGCCCTTTTCCTCCGCCCCCAAGGGATCACGGTTGCTGTTGGCCGATCCTGTCTGTTGTGAGTCCGGCCGACCTTTTGTCTCAATCTGTAACATCTAACGGTGGAAATTGGGCCCACTTGTTACATATCGAGACAAACCAAAACCGTCCGGCAGAAGATCTCAATCTGTAACATCTAGACATCGAAAGCGGGTCTAGATGTTACAGATCGAGACGTTTGCCTGAGTAGGTGCCCCGCCCCATTACATCCCTGTCAACAACACGACATCGAGAATCGTCACGATGGCACCGATCCCTACGAGCAGCGCGTTGAGCGGGCGCGAATTGGCATATTTGCCCATGACGCGGCGTGAGCTGGTGAGCCGTATGAGCACAAAGACCGTAATCGGCAGCTGAAGCGACAGCAGCGCCTGACTCCAGATGAGACCTTCAAAAGGATTTGGGACGACCAGGCACGCCGTCACTGCGCCGACGAAACAGGCCGCCACCCCGATCGAGGAATGTCGGTCGTGGATGTCGTATTCCTCGTCGAACATGCCCGCAGTGATGGTTCCCGCCGCCATGCCCGCTGTCACGCTGCTCGATAGTCCCGCGAACAGCAGCGCTACCGCAAAGATGGTCGAGCTCGCCGGGCCCAGAATGGGGGAGAGTGTGGCCGCTGCGACGGCGAGGTCGTCTACGACCATGCCGTGCGCAAAGAAGGTCGTTGCGGCAAGGATGACCATGGCCGAGTTGATTGCCCAGCCCACGCCCATCGAAAAGAGCGTGTCGAAGAGCTCGTAGCGCAGACGTTCTTCGATAACCTGCTCGCCTTGGCCTTCGAAGTGCATGGATTGGATGACCTCGGAGTGCAGAAAAAGGTTGTGTGGCATAACGACCGCACCCAGAACGCTCACGATAATCGCGGCAGAGCCAGTGGGCATACTAGGCGTGATCCAGCTTGCGGCGGCTTGCGGCCAGTCGACCTTGACTAGTGCAAGCTCGGCCAAAAACGAGAGTCCTACCACGCCTACGAAGGCGATGATCCAGCGTTCGGCATGCTTGTAGGAGTTCATCATGAGCATCGCCATCGATACTGCCGCCACGATGACGCAGCCCGCGCGCACGGGCAGCCCAAAGAGCATTTGAAGGGCAATCGCGCCACCCAGGACTTCGGCCATGGCGGTGGCGACAGTCGCGAGATAGGCACTGGCGAGTACCGTGCGTCCAACGAAGCGGGGGAGGTAACGTGTCGTGGCCTCGGCAAGGCAGGCGCCCGTGGCGATACCCAGGTGCGCAGCGTTGTGCTGCAGCACAATGAGCATAATCGTGGACAGCGTGACGATCCACAGCAGCGCGTAGCCAAACTGCGAGCCCGCGGCCATATTGGAGGCCCAGTTGCCCGGGTCGATAAAGCCGACGGTCACGAGCAGCCCGGGGCCGATATGCCGCGCAATGTCTAGGCCTCCGTGACCACCGGTGCGTCGGGAGCCAAAATGATGTTTGAGATGGTTGATCATGGTGCGCTCCTGCGTGCCGTTTGCTTGACGCCGCAAAGGATACCCGTTTTAGGCTAAAAAGTTAACCAAGACTAACAAAATATTGGTCCAGCGGGGATTGGTTGGTGCATTGGGGACATGCTGTTCTGCTCCAAAAGGTGTACGTCAGCCTCCAAAGATGTCGTTTTTTGACATGTTTGGAGGCTGATGTACGCGTTTGATGGCAAGACGTAGATGTCCCGCGTGCGTTACGCGATTGTTTCGAAACGGGTGGGAAACACAGCGGACCGGCGATGCTCCTAGTATGCCTATTCAACTGACTGTCATATTTCTAGGGGAGGATCGCGATGCAGGCAGATTCCGCTCAACAGCAGGGCCTTTATCGCCCCGAATTCGACCACGATGCATGTGGCATCGGCGCACTTGCCGATATCAACGGTGAGCGCCATCACCAGATTCTGGACGACGCGCTGTCCATTCTGGTCAACTTGGAGCACCGCGGCGGCACGGGACTCGAGAAGAACACCGGCGACGGTGCCGGTATCCTGTTCCAGGTTCCGCATCACTTTTTTCGCAAAGAGGCTCAAAAGTGCGGCCAGATTCTGCCGGCAGAGGGCGACTATGGCGTGGCCATGCTGTTCTTTCCGCAGGACGACAAGGGCGTAGAGGATGCCCGTCGCGTGTTTGAGGAGGGCTGCGCCGAGGCCGGCGTGCCGCTGCTCTTTTGGCGCGAGGTGCCCGTCGACCCGCACGACCTGGGCGAGACGGCACGCGCCTGCATGCCCACCATTCTGCAAGCCTTTCTGGGCCGCCCCGACGATACGCCGGCGGGTGACGCCTTCGAGCGCCGCCTGTACGTGTGCCGTCGCACTATCGAGAAGAAGGCCGACGCCGAGTTTGCCCTGCGCGACAAGATCTTCTACGTCTGCTCCATGAGCTCGCGCACTATCGTGTACAAGGGCATGCTCGTCGCCACGCAGATGCGCCGCTTCTTCATCGATCTCAACGACGCCGCTGTCAAGACGGCCGTTGCGCTCGTCCACTCGCGCTACTCCACCAACACCACGCCCAGCTGGGAGCGTGCGCACCCCAACCGTTTTATCATCCACAACGGCGAGATCAACACCCTCAAGGGCAACGTCAACTGGATTCGCGCCCGCGAGCCCAACCTGTACAGCCCCGTGCTGCAGCACGATCTTGAGCGCGTGATGCCCATCATCAACCGCGAGGGTTCCGACTCGGCGATTTTGGACAACGTGCTTGAGTTTTTGGTTATGAACGGTCGCCCGCTTACGCGCGCTGCGTCCATGCTGCTACCTGAGCCGTGGGACCACAACGACAGTCTGAGCGAGGAGCGCCGCGCCTACGACGCCTACCAGTCCATGCTCATGGAGCCCTGGGACGGCCCGGCGGCCATCGCCTTTACCGACGGTCGCACGCTGGGCGCCGCCCTCGACCGCAACGGCTTGCGCCCCGCCCGCTACTACGTGACGCGCGATGGCCGCTTTATGCTGGCAAGCGAAGTGGGCACCATCGAGGTGCGCCCCGAGAACATCCTGACGAGCGGCTGCCTGGGACCGGGCCAGATGCTCGAGGTCGATTTTGCCCGCGGCCGCGTCATCTACAACGACGAGCTGCGCGCCCGCTATGCCAAGGAGAAGCCCTACCACGACTGGATTGCCGAGGAGACGCTGGCCGTCGACGCGCTCGATGAGTCCGCCGCGCCCGCGCCCGCCGAGGACGCCGAGGTGCCCGCCGCCGTGCGTATGGCCAAGCTCGGCTACCACTGGGATGACGTCGACGAGGTCGTGCGTCCTATGGCCCAGCAGGGCAAGGCCCCACTCGCCTCGATGGGCATCGACGCACCGCTGGCCTGCCTGTCCAAGAAGACGCGCTCGTTCTTTGACTACTTCTATCAGCTGTTCGCTCAGGTCACGAATCCTCCGATCGATGCCCTGCGTGAGCATATGGTAACTTCGACCACGCTCTACCTGGGCAACCACGGCAACCTGCTTGAGGATTCCCGTACGGCCTGCCAGCTGGTGCGCCTGGAGCGTCCGCTGCTGAGCGAGGAGGAGTTTGACCGCATCTGCGCCATCGACCGCGTGGGCTTTAAGACCCGCCGCTTCCGTGCCGTCTACCGCCGCGATGCCGGCGAGGGCGCGCTGCAGGCTGGGCTCAAGCAGCTTGCCGAGGACGTCGAGGCTGCGGTCCGCGATGGCGTGAACATCGTGGTGCTGAGCGACCGTGCTGCGGCGGGCGAGGTCCCTGTGCCGTCACTGCTCGCCGTGGGATGCGTGCACAACCACCTGATCCGCGCCGGCGTGCGTACTTTTGCCGACATCGTGGTGGAGTGTGGCGACGCCGTGTCCCCGCACGACTTTGCGGCGCTGGTGGGCTACTCCGCGAGCGGCATCTATCCGTACAACGCACATGCGTGCATCCGCGATCTGGCGGCACGCGGCGACCTGGACGTGACGGCCGAGCAGGGCATCGCCAACTACAACAAGGCTGCGACCGCCGGCATCGTCTCCATCATGTCCAAGATGGGCATCTCCACAGTGCAGAGCTACCATTCGGCGCAGATCTTCGAGGCCGTGGGCTTTACGCCGGAGTTCGTCAACGCGTACTTCGCCGGCACGGTGAGCCGTGTGGGTGGTATGGGTGTCGAGGACGTTGAGCGCGAGCAAAACGAGCGCTACGACGCCGCGCTCGCCATCCTTAAGAGCCCGGCTCCCGATCAGCTGCCTACGCTGGGTCTGACCAAGTGGCGCCCGCTCGGCGGCGAGGAACACCTCATCGACCCCCAGACCGTCTACCTGCTGCAGACCGCCTGCCGTGAGGACAGCTACGACACCTTTAAGGAGTACAGCGCCCGTCTGCACCGTACCGGCCGTGCCGTGCGCCTGCGCGACTTGCTCGACTTTGATGCCAGCGGCCGCACCCCGGTGGCACTCGACGAGGTCGAGCCCGCGCTCAACATCGTCCGCCGCTTTAACACCGGCGCCATGTCGTACGGCTCCATCAGCAAAGAGGCGCACGAGTGCATGGCTATCGCTATGAACCGTCTGCATGGCCGTTCCAACTCAGGCGAGGGCGGCGAGGACCCGCGTCGCGAGACCCCGCTGGCCAACGGCGACTCCAAGAACTCCGCGATCAAGCAGGTGGCAAGTGCGCGCTTTGGCGTGACGAGCCGCTATCTGTGCAGCGCCTTTGAGATTCAGATTAAGATGGCCCAGGGCGCCAAGCCCGGCGAGGGCGGCCACCTGCCCGGCAAGAAGGTCTACCCTTGGATTGCCGAGGTCCGTCAGTCCACTCCCGGCATCGGCCTGATCTCGCCTCCGCCGCACCACGACATCTACTCCATCGAGGACCTGGCAGAGCTGATCTTTGACCTTAAGAACGCCAACCCCGGCGCGCGCGTGTCGGTCAAGCTGGTCAGTGAGGCGGGCGTCGGCACCATCGCCACCGGCGTGGCCAAGGGTGCTGCCGACAAGATCTTGATCAGCGGCCACAACGGCGGCTCGGGTGCCGCTGCGCGCGACTCTATCTGGCACGCCGGTCTGCCGCTGGAGCTCGGTCTTGCCGAGGCTCAACAGACGCTGCTGCAAAACGGCCTGCGCTCGCGCGTGGTGCTCGAGGCCGACGGCAAGCTCATGGACGGCACCGATGTCGCCGTCGCCTGCTTGCTGGGCGCCGAGGAGTTTGGCTTTGCGACCATGCCGCTCATCTCCATGGGTTGCCTCATGCAGCGTGACTGTCAGCAGGATACCTGCCCGGCCGGCATCGCCACGCAAAACTGCCGCCTGCGTCACGGCTTCCGCGGTAAGCCCGAGCACGTTGAGCACTTTATGCTCTTTGTGGCCGAGCAGCTGCGCGAGGTTATGGCGAGCCTGGGTTTCCGCACCGTCGACGAGATGGTCGGCCACCCCGAGTGCTTGCGCCAGATCGAGGTCCCGGGCAACCGCAAGGCCAACCTGCTCGATCTGTCGCCCGTGCTGGCGAGCGCGACCTGCGAGTTTGGTGCCCATATCCCGGGTGCCGACGGTCGTCACTTCCTGCCGCAGATGGCTGCCGACAGCGAGCTCGACAAGACGCTCGACTCCACGTTGTTCGTGCCCTATACGGCCGATGCCCGTGCGCACCTGCGTCCGATTCGTTTCCGCGCCGATATCGCCAACGTCAACCGCTGCGTGGGCACCATCCTGGGCAACGCGGTGACCAAGGCTCATCCCGAGGGCCTGCCCGCCGGCTCCATCACCATCGATTGCGATGGTTCGGCCGGTCAGAGCTTTGGCGCCTTCCTGCCGCGCGGCATTACGCTCAACGTGTGCGGTGACGCCAACGACTACTTTGGCAAGGGCCTTTCGGGCGGCGAGGTGTCTGTGCGCCCCAACCCGCATGCGACCTACAAGTTCGACGAGAACATCATTGTGGGCAACGTTGCGTTCTTTGGCGCTACGAGCGGCCGCGGCTTCATTAACGGTCTGGCGGGCCAGCGCTTTGGCGTACGCAACTCCGGTGCCACCGTGGTGGTCGAGGGCTGCGGCAACCATGGCTGCGAGTACATGACGGGCGGTCTGGCGCTCATCCTGGGTGAGGTCGGGCAGAACTTCGCCGCCGGTATGACGGGTGGCGTGGCCTATGTCTTTGACCAATACGGCACGCTCGACGCCCGCGTGAACCACGAGAGCGTCGAGCTTAAGGCCCCGACGGCCGTCGAGCTGGCGCAGATTCGCGAGCTCATCCAGGAGCACGTGGACGCGACACAGAGTCCACGCGGCATTAAGCTGCTCTACAGCTTTGAGACGATGAGTAAGCACTTTGTGAAGGTCATTCCGACCGAGTATGAGCGCGTGCTGGCGATTGTCGCCGCCGCCGAGGCCGTCGGCAAGACGCATGCGCAGGCCGAGGAGCTGGCGTTTGACATTGTGACCGGTCGCGCGAGCGCCGCGGATGTCGCTCGCTTCGATGTGGCGGGTGGTGTCGCTGGTGCTGTGCCCGCCGCCGCCAGCTCTGTTGCTTCGACCAAGAAGGAGGCGTAAGTGCCATGGGTAAGCCCGGTGCTTTTCTTGATATCGATCGCGTGACCCACGAGCTTCGCCCCGTGGAGGAGCGCAGTCATGATTTTGATCCCCTGTATGTGGAGCTCGATGACGACGCACGTCGCGCCCAGGCGAGCCGCTGCATGATGTGCGGCGTGGCGTTTTGCCAGATGGGCGCGAGCTTTGGCAAGGCGCGCCCGAGCGGCTGCCCGCTGCACAACTTGATTCCCGAGTGGAACGAGCTGGTGTACCGCGGCCGCTGGGATGAGGCTGCCGAGCGCCTGTCGCTCACCTCGCCCATGCCCGAGTTCACGAGCCGCGTGTGCCCGGCACTGTGCGAGGCCGCGTGCAACCTGGGTTCGGTCGACGGCCAGCCCACGACGATCCATGACAACGAGCGTGCGATCAGCGACCATGAGTGGGCAAACGGTGGCCCGCGCCGCTTTGAGCCGGCGGGGGAGGGCGCACCCACGGTTGCCGTGGTGGGTTCCGGTCCTGCTGGTCTGGTGGCTGCATGGGAGCTTGCGCGTCGCGGCGCCCGCGTGACGGTGTTTGAGCGCGACGACCGCCCCGGCGGCCTGCTCATGTACGGCATTCCCAACATGAAGCTCGAGAAGTCCGTGGTCGAGCGTCGCGTGGCGCTCATGCGCGAGCTGGGCATTGTGTTCGAGCTGAGTGCCGACGTGAGCGATCCCAAGGTTACCGCCAGGCTCGACGACTTTGACGCCGTCGTGGTGGCTGCCGGCGCCCGTGCTCCGCGTGGACTGGCTGCTGAGAATATTGACGCGCCCGGCGTGGTGTACGCGGTGGACTACCTGACGGCTTCGACCGTCTCGGTGCTCGATGGCGGCGAGCCTGCCATCGATGCACGCGGCCTGGACGTTGCGGTCATTGGCGGTGGCGATACCGGCAACGACTGCGTGGGTACCGCCGTGCGTCAGGGCGCGCGCAGCGTGCGCCAGTTTGAGTTCTTGCCGGCTGCGACCGATAAGCGCGCGGCGAGCAACCCCTGGCCGCAGTGGCCCAACGTTAAGAAGACCGACTACGGCCAGCAAGAGGTTATCGCTGCGATGGGTGGCGAGATGCGTGCCTGGGGCGTGGATACCCTCGAGGTGCTGCTGGACAAGAAGGGTGCGGCTGCGGGCCTGCGCGTGGTCGATCTGGACTGGTCGGCGGGAAAGCCCGAGTGCATCGCGGGCTCTGAGCACGAGGTGCCGGCCCAGCTGGTGCTCATTGCCTGCGGCTTTACGGGCCCGGAGCACAGCGTGTTCGACGCTGCCGGCGTGCCTGTTGCCGCCGCTGGCCGTCCGCTGCCGGTGATGGCTGCCGAGGGCTCGCATCTTGCGGCGCGTGTCGACGGCGTCGCCGCGGATGCCGCGCCGGTGTATGTTGCCGGCGACGCTCGCAACGGCAGCTCGCTCGTGGTGAACGCTATGGCCGACGCCCTGGCCTGCGCTGCTGAAGTCGCCGATGCGCTGGAGCTGTAAAGTAGTCACGGAGATATTCAACAATCGAATCGGCAAGGGCTGTCCCCAACTGCCGGCACAAAAGGAACGTCCCTAAGTGCCGGCAGTTAGGGACGTTCCTTTTCTGTCGGCATTCGGGGACACTCCTTGCGGATTTGCGAGCAGTTTGCTCGTTTGTCGACGTACGGGCGTTCATTTGTCGACTTCTTGGGCTGTGGTCACCTGTTGTTTAAGTGGTGGCTGCGGGCATCTGGCTCAAAAGGGCGGGTTGGCCGTCGATGTTTACCTGCGGTTTTGTTGCGGCGCGCATTTTCGGTCAAGCTTTTCGTCAAGTGTTTGGTCAGCATCTGGTTTGCAGCCGGAGGCCTATTTTGCCCGCGCTGGTCGTGGCTGCCCACCCTCCTTGTAAGCTCAAATTGAGGTCCATCAGTTTGAGGAGGATGCCATGACTGACCACGCTTTTGACCGAGCAGAGCTGGCTGAAGCCGTCGGCAACGATATTGCCGACATGGCTCACTTTTGGATGCTGCGGAAGTTTCAATTCCTGGAGCCGGCGCGCGAACAGTTCGAGATCATTGTCGACCCGTGGCTCAGCTATTGCACCGAGCCTTCGCAAAACGAAATCATGGCCTACAACATGGCGTTTACCGATTGGCTGCTGTTTGAGCGCCCCTATCGCCATGGCAAAACGCTGCTCGAGCTATATGTTGACGAGCCGCCGGCATCGCTTTCGCCTGCCTCGCTCAAGCGGCTCGAGCAGGTACGCGACACGCAGTATTTCTCGCGCTTTGGCATTTTGGACAAGGATCCTGCGTCCGGCATGGTCGTGCTGAAGGACACGCGCACCGATCATCGCTTTGATGTCTACGATCCGCATATCGTGCAGAAGGAGCACTGGAGTGACGGCGCGATTGCGGTGCGCCTCGCCTGCGTCGATGATGTCTGGCTTACGGCGGGACAGCTCTACCTGTATGACATCGCGCGGCTGAGCGATACGGCGGTCGATGGGCCGGGTGCGGTGCATCCGGAGGACCTGCAGGACGGCTTTGACACCTCGTGCATCAGCTTCTTCTTGCGTCTGGTCCGCGACATCATGGGCGTCCAGGGGCGGTACGTAAAGTCGCTCAACATCTACGAGCAGGAGTGGGAGTAGGGGATGGGTGGTTGTCGCCTGCCTTGCCTTTTGCCTTTTTGTCTCGATCTGTAACGTTTGGGGACAAAAAACCAGCCTATCTGTTACAGATCGAGACGAACGCTTGGGCACCGCTGGTTTGTCTAAATCTGTAACGTTTAGGGGCCTGAAGAACGGTTTACTGTTACAGATCAAGACATTTGTCGGCGGAGGCAACGGTGACGATGGTTCATTTGTCCGATGTGGTGGTGATGGAAGTGTCTAATACCGTTTTCAAGCACAAGCATACGACTCGCAACACGTTGGCGCGGAATAGGATGCTCGCGCGGCTCACGGAGGCGACCGAGCAAGGTGCGCTGCTCGCAACGCATGACAATACCGAGCTCATGTGGCTGCGGCGCCATGTTGGAACCGATGATATCGCGGAGCCCGAGCCGTACCTGTTCTGTTTTCAACATGATTGGGATGCGTTGACACCGGCGGAGCGAGCACTGCGTACTATCAAAGGGCTTGCAGAGTTTCATCCCGATTGGGCGTTTTGGGGCTATGACGCGGCGCTTTTGTGGGGTCTGGAGGTGCCGAATGATCTACTCGGGCCGCGTTTTCTTGTTAAGACGGGCTGTTCAGTGACGTTGAGCAGCGGGTGCAGGTTGTTGCGTCCACAGATGGCGGGCGCGCTCGAGCGCGTTGATGGCGTGCGGGTAACGTCGTTTTGGCGCACGGTGGAGGATTGCTTGCTGCGTGCGCCGTTCTCCTACGGGTTGGCGATTGCCGATTCTGCACTGCGGGCGAAAGGTGTATCACGTGGGGATTTGTGCGAGCGCCTCCGCGCCGATTGCGAGGGCAGGCGCGGGTATCGCAGAGCTCAGGTGATTGCGTCGCATGCAGATGGCCTGTCCGAAAATGGTGGCGAGTCTCGGTTCCGAGCATTCTTTATTGCATACGGCTTTCCGGTTCCGGAGTTGCAGGTGGAGTTTCGCGATCCGCTCAATTCGAGCCAGGTGTTTCGGGTCGATTATTTCTGGAGGCTCGAGGACGGGACATGTGTCATCGGCGAGCTCGACGGAAAGGGGAAGTATACCTTGCAGAACGGCGAGGGTCGGGAGTCGGTCGACCCGTTCGTGGCAGAGCGTCAGCGGGAATCTCATCTGACAATGCTCGGGCACAAGGTGCTTCGGTTCACGTTTAACGAACTCAAAGATCCGGTGAAGCTGGTCGAGAAAATGAGGCTGGCGGGTATTCCACAGCGGGCCGATTTTGCTGAGCAATGGAAGCGGCAGTGGTATGGGCGCTGAGGGGTACGACTAACGCGGATGTGGTTGTTCCGGACGAGTTCGTCTCAATCTGTAACAACAAGGGGCCGTTTGGCCTCGCAACTGTTACAGATCGAGACAGAAGGTTGGCTGCCGCTAAAAGATCTCAATCTGTAACGTCTAGAGGCCGAAAACCTGTCTACCTGTTACAGATTTAGACGTTTGACGACAGGGCTGGAGAATATCTCGATCTGTAACATCTAACGGCCAAAATTCGACCAAACTGTTACAGATTGAGACAAAGGTTGGACGCGGTGCCGAAAGATCTTGATCTGTAACATTTGGAAGGTTAAAGACGGTCTACCTGTTACAGATCGAGACATTTCCCTGGTGTCGCTGGGGTGGGACTGCAACGTATTCCGTCTCCCACATCCTCTCTTCCCTCCGTTAACCGATATGTCCGCAGCAATCCTGCCACGCTGGATAATAATGGACAAATGTTCAAGTTTTCTGAGGGGGAGGAGCTCGATATGACGACTGCCGATCGTCCCACGTTGTTTATCAATGCGACCGTTCTGGATGGCTCGGAGCATATGGAGCCGCAGCCCGATATGGCCGTGGTCGTCGAGCGTGGCATCATCACCTGGATGGGACCGAGCGCCGTGGCCCAAGCTCCAGCGGGTGCCGAGATCATCGACCTGGGCGGTGCGTATCTCATGCCGGGCCTCATCAATATGCACGTGCACCTGTGCGGCTCGGGCAAGCCTGTCTCGGCCGGCGATGCGGGCGCGCTGATGAAGAAGCTCGATAATCCCGTGGGCCGTGCCATCGTCCGCCGCATCCTCAAGGGCAGTGCCCAGCAGCAGCTGGCAAGCGGCGTGACCACGGTGCGCGGCGCGGGCGATCCTCTGTTTGCCGATCTTGCTGTGCGCGATGCTATCGATGCCGGCAAGTATCAGGGTCCGCGCCTGGTAGCACCGGGAACGGGCGTCACGGTGCCGGGCGGCCATGGCGCGGGGCTGTTTGCTCAGGTGGCAAATAGCCCCGTCGAGGCAGTCGAGCAGGTGCGCGACCTGTACGCGCGCGGTGCCGACGTCATTAAGCTGTTCGTAACGGGCGGTGTGTTCGATGCGACCGAGGTGGGCGAGCCGGGCGTGCTGCGTATGCCGGTGGAGGTTGCCGCAGCGGCGTGCAAGGCGGCGCACGAGGTGGGCCTGTCGGTTATGGCCCATGTCGAGAGCACCGAAGGCGTGAAGGCCGCGCTTGAGGCCGGCGTCGATACGATCGAGCACGGTGCCCCGATGACTCCCGAAATCTTGGATCTGTACCGCGGCGCCGCTGGGACGCAGCTTGAGGGGCGTGCACCGAGCGTTACCTGCACAATCAGCCCGGCGCTGCCGTTTGTGCTGCTCGACCCGGAGAAGACCCATTCGACCGATACGCAAAAGAAGAACGGCGATATCGTGTGCTCGGGTATTATCGAGAGCGCTCGCGCCGCACTGGAAGCTGGCGTTAAGGTGGGCCTGGGCACGGACTCAAGCTGTCCGTTCGTGACGCAGTACGACATGTGGCGCGAGGTAGCCTATTTTGCCAAGTACGTGGGCGTGAGTAATGCCTTTGCGCTGCATACGGCCACGCAGGTCAATGCCGAGCTGCTGGGGCTGGGCGGCGAGACCGGTACGATCGAGTGCGGCAAGGCTGCCGATATCTTGGTAACGCGCAAGAACCCGCTCGATGATCTGTGCGCACTGCGTGAGCCGACGTACGTGATGTGCCGTGGTGATCTGGTGCGCAAACTCAAGGTGAAGCGTATTCCCGAGGTGGACGCCGAGCTCGACGCGATTATGGCCATGCCTGCCGAGGCGTTGGCCGAGGAGCTTGCCCGCGACGGTGTGGCGTAGACGAGTCAAAGGGACAGCTCCGTTGCCGCATACAAAAAGCCGAGGTCTCAACACGAGGCCTCGGCTTTTTTATCGAACAAATACTTAAGATTTGGGACAAACAAACCTGATTAATTTGTCCCGTGTGCGGGCGCTAGGAGCGGGTTTCCATCTTGGCGTGGCACTTGGGGCAGGTGACGCGGATCTTGCCTTTGCCCTTGGGGACGGAGAGCATCTGGCCACAGTTGGGGCACTTGAGGTATGCCGTGGTCTTACGGCCCTTCCACATCTTCTTGGCCGTGCGTTTGGCGCGCTCAAAGTCTTCCTTGCTCGTTCCGGCTGCGCGCGAGGCGTTGGACGCCGCAGCGCCGCCGCCCAAACTGGCGACGAATTTGCCCAAGCCGGGGACGTTCGCGGTCGCGGCGACAAAGGCCGCGTTCTCCTTGCGACGTGCGTCGATATTCTTGGACAGGCCACGCAGCACGCCGAGCACGATCACGGCGATGGCGATCCAGCTGAGCCACTGGATACGAGCCATCGAACCGATCATCGCGATGACGATTCCAGCAAAGCCCATCACGATGGTGAGCTCGTCAGCACCATTGCGACCCTTCATAAAGTCATTCATGCAAATTGCCTTTCGTTCGATATGCTGCACGCCTTTATACCCGATTTAGAGCAAGGGGGACAGGTTAATCTACACCAAGGTGGTGCAAAACATACCCGTCCCCGATACACCAAGATGGTGCAAAGAAGTCTGTCCCCAATGCCCCAATTACTTGGAGAGCTTGTCGACGACGCGTTCGATCTCGGCGAGCTTGGCGGCTTTGAGGTCTTCGTCGCCCGATTCGATTGCCGAAGTCACGCAGCCCTCGATATGCGCCTTGAGCACGTCGGCGTTGATGCGCGCAATGAGCGCCTGTGTGGCCATGAGCTGCGTGGAAATATCGACGCAGTAGCGGTCCTCCTCGACCATCCGCAGGATGCCGTCGATCTGACCGCGTGCCGTCTTGAGCATGCGGGTCACCGATTTATGGTCTGCCATCATGGCGGGTCCTCGTTTCTGGTCGGGGTACGCGTGGGTCGTTACGCGGCGGTTACGGACAGGGCGTGGAACTTCTCGCCGGCGCCCTCGACGGCGGCGGCGAGCTGCTCGGCGGTCACGGTGTCGGCGCACTCCACCTGGACGGTCTGGGTCTCGTGATCGGCGTCGGCGTCGGTCACGCCGGCCACGTTGAGCAGTGCCGTCTCGACAGTAGCGTCGCAGTGACCGCACATAAGGCCCGAAGTCTTAATCGTGTAACGCATTGGTATTCCTCTCTGTTGTGTCGGCTTTCCCAAGCACCCGACCTTGACCTTCAAGCCGTCGCTCGCGTACCAAAGTACGCGTCGCTCCTCTTTCAGGTCAATCTCGGGCACCTGGAAAACCCGTTCTAAATGGACTTAATGGTGAGCCTATTTTGCCACTTTAGGCTTAAAGGATTTCAGGCGCAGCGCATTGCTTACGACGCAGACACTCGATAGGCTCATGGCCGCGGCGCCGAACATCGGCGAGAGCTGCCAACCGGTGAGGGGGAAGAACACGCCCGCCGCCAGCGGAATGCCGATGCCGTTGTAGAACAGCGCCCAGAACAGGTCCTGCTTGATGTTGCGGATTGTGGCACGTGACAGCTCGATGGCGCGCGCAGCATCCATGAGGTCGCTGCGCATGAGCACCACATCTGCCCCTTCTTTGGCGATGTCGGCGCCGGTGCCGATCGCAAGGCCCACGTCGGCGCGCGCCAGGGCGGGGGAGTCGTTGATGCCGTCGCCCACCATGGCGACCTTGCCGCCCGCATCCTGCAGCTCGCGCACGTGGCGTTCCTTGTCGGCGGGGAGGACGTCGGCGATGACCTGTTCGCTGCTCAGCCCCACGCGGCGGGCGATGGCCTCGGCCGTCACG
The DNA here is from genome assembly GCF_003471905.1 of Collinsella sp. AM16-21. Lineage (NCBI taxonomy): Bacteria > Bacillati > Actinomycetota > Coriobacteriia > Coriobacteriales > Coriobacteriaceae > Collinsella > Collinsella sp. AM16-21. The sequence continues at coordinate 94,162 of NZ_QRKJ01000001.1, read as the reverse complement.
CGGTTGTCGCCGGTGAGCATGCGCACGTCGACGCCGAGCTTGCGCAGCGCGGCGATGGCCCCGGCGCTCGTCTCTTTGACCTCGTCAGCCACGGCGATGGTGCCGATAAGCTCGCCGTTCTTGGCAAAGAACAGCGGTGTTTTGCCCTCGGCGGCAAATTGCTCGGCAAGACCCGCGGGCACGGTAACGCCCAACTCGTCCATCAGGCGTACGTTGCCGGCTGCAATGGCGTTTTGTCCCTCGCGCGCCGTAACGCCTCGTCCAGGCACGGCGGCAAAGTCCTCGACCATGCGCGCGACGATTCCGCGCGACTCGCACTCGGCCATAATCGCCTCGGCCAGCGGGTGCTCGCTCGAGCGCTCCAACGCGGCGGCCAGCTTGAGCAGCGCCTTTTCGCTCATGGCGGGCGAGCCGTCAACGCGCGTGGCCACCACAATGTCGGTCACGGCCGGCTTGCCGCGGGTGACCGTGCCCGTCTTATCGAGCACCACGGTGCCCACGCTGCGCAGATTCTCCAGCGCCTCGGCGCTCTTAAACAGAATGCCCATCTCGGCGCCCTTGCCGGTGCCCACCATAATGGCGACGGGCGTGGCCAGACCCAGTGCGCACGGACAGCTGATCACCAGCACGGCCACGGCGGAGGTGAGCGCCTCGTTGATGCTGCCGGTCAGTGCCATCCACGCCGCAAAGGTCACGGCCGAAATCACGAACACCACGGGCACAAACACGCCGGCGACCTTATCGGCCATGCGGGCGATGGGCGCCTTGGTGGCGTTGGCGTCCTCGACGAGCTGGATGATTTTGGCGAGCGACGTGTCGGCGCCCACGCGCGTGGCACGGAAGGTAAACGATCCGGTGCGGTTGACCGTGGCGGCGTTGACGGTGTTGCCGGCGACCTTTTCCACGGGGATGGACTCGCCGGTGAGCGCACTCTCGTCCACGGCCGAGCTGCCCTCGAGCACCACGCCATCGACGGGGATGGACTCGCCGGGGCGCACGCGCAGGACCTGGCCGGGAAGGATGCTGTCGACGTCGACGGTGGTTTCGGTACCGTCGTCGGCAACGACGGTCGCGGTCTTGGGCGCCAGGTCGATCAGCGCCTCGATGGCGCCGCCGGTTTTGGACTTGCTGCGCGTCTCAAGGTATTTGCCCACGGTGACGAGCGACAGGATCGTGCCCGCACTCTCAAAATACAGGTTGTCCATGCCCGTCATCATGGCCTCGTGCACCTGACCTGTGGCCAGCTGGTCGGCCATGATAAACATGGCATAGAGCGACCAAGCGATGGAGGCGGTGGCGCCGACGGCGATGAGAGCGTCCATGGTGGGCGCGCCGTGCACGAGTGATTTGAAGCCGTTGATAAAGTATGCGTCGTTGACGTAGACGATGGGGATGAGCAGGACAAGCTCGGTGAGGGCGAGCGTCATGCTGTGGATGTGGTCGGTGAAGATGCTGGGCAGCGGCCAGCCGAGCATGTGTCCCATGCCTATGTAGAACAGCGGAATGAGAAAGATGATTGAGATGATGAGACGGGTGCGCATGGCGGAGGCAGTGGCCTCTAGCTTTTTGGTGGGCGATTCCATATGGGTGGCGCCGGATCTGGCTTGCGTGCTGCCGTTTGAGCCGGCGGCACCGGTGCCCGCATCGACGGGCGAGGCCGAGTAGCCTGCGCGGTCGACAGCGGTGCAGATATCGTCGGGGGAGACCTGCGCGGGGTCGTAGTCGACCATCATGGAACCGGCGAGTAGGTTGACCGCGACGCTTTGGACGCCGTCGAGCTTGCTCACGGCACGGTCCACGTGCGCCTGACAGGCGGCGCATGTCATGCCGCCCACATCGAACTTATCTTGAGCCATGGCTTCTCCTTTCTGTGGCGTAGTGTTTGAATTGTTAACCTGCCGATACTATACACCCATACCCCCTGGGGGTGTCCAGTGGAGATGAGAATGTATGACATTTCGCTACAGATGCGGGTGGCTGCTCAATCGTTGGCAGCTCATGTCAAACATCTCGATCTGTAACATCTAGCGGGGAAAATGACCTCTAACTGTTACAGATCGAGATTATGTTTTGCGATGTTTGAGTTCGTCTCAATCTGTAACGTGTAGACCCGGTTTTGTCTCGTAACTGTTACAGATTGAGACAATCGGCCCAGACCCGCCCCGTCATCTGTGGTTTACGTGGGGGCATGCGAAGCGCGGGTATACTAACCGGCGGCGAATCTGCTCCATCGCTTAGGGCCGCTGCGTCTGGACGGCGCGTGATAGGGCTGCCAAAGCGATCGCCAGCGTGCTGAGCAACGTCCTCTCTGTGCGCACCTGTTTTGTATGTATTAGCGCACTACCAAGCACGCCCCGCGCGGCTGCATGCCGTGCCCATAACGCGTGCAGATAAGGAACAACAACATATGCGTAATTCTGTATCTGACGTCACGGACGCCGAGATTCTGGACGAGACCCGCGAGGCCATGACCCAGGCTGCCTTCGATGCCGCCGATGAGGCCAATGCTGCCCAGGCCGTCGAGTCCGCTACCGAGAGCCTGCCCGCCTTTGACGAGCTGGGACTTTCCGACGAGATGCTTCGTGCTATCGAGAATCTGGGCTACACGGCGCCCACGCCCGTTCAGGCCGGCTCCATCCCCGTGGTGCTCGAGGGTCGCGACCTGCTTGCCGCCGCCCAGACCGGCACCGGCAAGACGGCCGCCTTTTTGCTGCCGACCATGAACAATCTGGAGCACATCGCTCCGCCCAAGCCCGTGCGTGAGCGCGGCGGTCGCAACCGTCGTCGCGGTGCTAAAAAGCCCGAGGGCAACGGTCGCGGTCCCGTGATGCTCGTCATCACCCCCACGCGCGAGCTTGCCCAGCAGATCGACGAGGTTGCGAGCAAGATTGCCGACGTCACCGGCCATGTCGCCGTTACCGTCGTGGGCGGCGTGAGCTACAAGCCGCAGACTGCGGCCCTCAAGTATGGCTGTGACATCCTGGTCGCCACGCCGGGTCGTTTGGTCGACCTGATCGAGCAGGGCGCCTGCCACCTGGACGAGGTCAAGGTGCTGGTGCTCGACGAGGCCGACCGCATGCTTGACATGGGCTTTTTGCCCGCCGTCCGCCGCATTGTGCGCGAGACGCCGGCCGAGCGCCAGACGCTGCTGTTCTCGGCGACCCTCGACGAGGAGGCCGTGGGTGAGATCACCGATCTGGTGAGCGACCCGGCCCGCGTGGAGATCGCGCCGGCCACGTCGACCGCCGATACCGTCGACCAGTTTGTGTTCCCGGTGTCCATCGAGGCAAAGAACAACCTGCTGCCCGAGTTCCTCAAAAAGGAGGGCCCGGAGCGCACTATCGTCTTTATGCGCACCAAGCACCGCGCCGACAGCTGCTGCCGTCGTCTGGAGCGCAAGGGCATTAAGGCCGCCGCGATTCACGGCAACCGCAGCCAGGCCCAGCGCGAGCGTGCCCTTTCGGCCTTCCGCGACGGTACCGTCGACGTGTTGGTGGCAACCGACGTGCTCGCCCGCGGCATCGACATTAGCGATGTGCGCTACGTCGTGAACTTTGACGTGCCGGCCGAGCCGACCGACTACATCCACCGTATTGGCCGTACGGGCCGCGCCGGCGAGCTGGGCTGGGCCATTACGTTTGTGACCGAGCAGGACGTGGACGAGTTCTACGAGATCGAGAAGCTCATGGACAAGACCGCCGACATCTACGAGGCCGGCGGTCTGAATGTGGGTCCCAATCCGCCCGCGGTTGATCCCGAGCGCGACCCTGCGGCCTTTAAGGTGAAGAAGAAGACCAAGCGTGGCAAGTCCAAGAGCAAGAAGAAGCTTGAGCAGGCGCGTCGCGACGGCAAGCGCAACGGCGACGATTACGGCGATGTGGCCGGTCGTTCCAACCGCGGTCGCGACGAGCGCCGCAGCGACGGCGAGCGCCCGAGTCGTCCCAAGCGTGGCGGCAAGACCCGCGTGCGCGAGGGCGTTCAGGCTTGCGTGGACGAGGCTGTGGAGAGCGTGGCCCGCGAGGTGGCTGCCGAGGAGCGCGCTGGTGCTGGTGCCGCTGAGCAGCCTGCGCGCGGTAACCGTGCCGAGCGTCGTGCCAAGCAGTTCCAGGGCGAGGCGCATCGCCGCCGTCGAGAGGATGAGGATCGCGGTGGCCGTCGTCGTGTCGAGCGCGAGGACGAGGGCCGCGGTTCGCGCGGTGGCAAGCGCGGTGCGGGCGACCGCCGTCGTTCCGGTCGTGATGACGAGCGCGGTGGCCGTGATGGGCGTCGCGGCGGCGAAGGCCGTGGTTCGCGTGACGAGCGTGGTACCCGCGGCGGCGAGTCCCGCGGCGGCAAGCGCTTTGACGAGCGCGGAGGCCGCGAGGGCGGCCGCGGTGGTGAGCGTCGCGAGGGCGCTCGTGGCAACGGTGGCCGCAGCGGCGCCGGTCGTTCGAATGAGTCGCGCGATCGTCGCGACCCGCGTGCCAGCCGCGATCGTCGCGATGACTGGCGCAACTACGACGACACCCGCGAGGAGCGTCGCGGCGGCTACCGTGGTGGTCGCGGCGGCAACCAGGCCGGTTCCCGTGGCGGCCGTGCCGGCGGTCGCGATAACCGTGGCAGCTATGGCAACAGCCGTGGCGGCAAGCACGGTGGCAGCTCCCGTCGCCCCGGCGACGGCGGCGGCAAGCGCAAGTAACATACGCGTCGCGCGATAAGGCGAGATGAGTTTGGGCCCCGAGCAGACTATGCTCGGGGCCCTTTTTGGTGCAAAGAGGTCAGGTTAATCTGCACCAACGTCATGAAGTTGCGGTGGAATACGGACTGTTTTGGCCTTTTGAGCGGCTTTTCAGTCCCTATTTCACCGCAACTCATGATTGGTGCAAACAAACCTGTCCACAACGCACCAGAGTGAGGAGTGTCCCTGGGTGCCGGCGGGAAAGGAACGTCCCTAAGTGCCGCCTAAATACCGTTTATCGAAGAAAAAATACCGCTCACCGGTCATAATGATTGTTCTGGCTTTGGGCTTGTCTACAATAACTCCCGTAAAAAGAAATGCGGAAGGTTACCGAGTCCCTCGGACGTGGGCCTAACCAAAGTCTTTGAACGGGTGTGTCTCTATGGATGCATTCGCTTGATTTTGGTTGGGCTATATTTATGAAGGGACATGCCACCATGGGTTTCTTTTCTCGCCTGATGGGCGGTTCGGATGAGCAGAAGACTGCAGCTTCCGAGTTCGAAATCCTCGCTCCCGTTTCCGGCGAGCTTGTTCATCTAGAAAATACCAATGACCCCGCTTTTAGCAGCCGTGCCGTGGGCGATGGCGTTGCCGTGGTTCCCCAAGAGGGAACGGTGTGCGCTCCTGTTTCCGGCACCGTCGCGGCGCTGTTTCCGACTGAGCACGCGCTGGGCATCATGTCCGACGACAGCTCTGCTCAGGTGATGCTGCATATCGGAATCGACACTGTTAAACTTGAGGGCAAGGGCTTCCATGCGCTTGTTGCTCAGGGTGACCATGTCGACGCGGGCCAGCCCCTCGTTGAGGTCGATTTTGACGCGGTCCGCGCCGCCGGCTTCGATCCCACGGTCTTCGTTATCGTGTGCGAGCGTTCGGAGAACTCGACTCTTCGTGAGCACGCTTCCGGCCCTGTTGCTGTTAAAGAGCCTGTCGTCTGGCTTTCCGAGTAAATTCTTTTGGTGGGTACCGTGGTTATCAAGCGAGTTTTCAACAATAACGTCGCAATGGTCACTTCGGACGATGGCTCCGAGCTCATTGTCATCGGTCGAGGCCTCTGCTTTGGCCGTCATGCCGGCGACGCTATCGATGAAGCATCGGTCGAAAAGACCTATGCGCTGCAGGAGGGCACTTCTCAGGATTCGCGTACGATTGACCGCTTGGCACATCTTTTGGAGTCCATCCCCACCGTCAACCTCGTGATTTCCGAGGACATCGTTCAGATGCTTCGTCGAGAGCTCAATGTCGATATCAACGACAAGATCCTCATCGCTCTCGCAGACCATATCAGCCTTGCTTTGGAGCGTGAGCGCAAGGGCGTTCCCTGCGAGAACCCGTTGCTGCTCGAGATCCAGCAGTTCTATCGCAAGGAGTACGCGCTTGCGGGCCGTGCGCTGCAGATTGTCAAGGAGTATATGGGCATCCAGATGAGCGAAGAAGAGCAGGGTTTTATTACGCTGCATATCGTCAACGCCACCATGCCGCAACGCTCCGACCGTCTCATCATCTCGGTCCAGCTTGTTCGCGACGTGCTCGCGATTGTTTCCGAGCGCTATGCCACGACCCTCGATGACACCTCGCTGCCCTATGAGCGTTTCGTCCGCCACCTGCAGTTTTTCGCACAGCGGGCGCTTGACCCCGCGGCCGGGCAGATCAATGACGATGCACTGTTCCGAATCGATGAAACTAAGTATCCGTGCGCGTTCTCGTGCGCGGACGCCATAGCCGCCCACTTGTCGTCTACCTATAACGTTGTCGTTACCGATGCCGAGAAGAGTTATCTCGCATATCACATTGTTAACCTGCTTGGAGAACCCGGTCTCTAGGCATAACGTGCCCACACATCGATTGATATAAGGCAGGGCTCACGGCCTTGTCCAGGGCACATCTGTCTTAATTTGCGGAAAAGGAAGGGGAGTACCGCTATGACCGCAAAAAAGAAGTTCAATTTCAAAGCGCCGTTGGAGGTGTTCGCGAAGTCGATCGTCCAGCCGATGATGTATCTCTCGGTTGCCGGCATCCTGCTCATCGTGGGCATCATTCTGACCAACAAGACCATCTGCGCTTTGGTCCCCGTACTGGGCTCCGGTCCGTTCCAGCTTGTGGGCGCCGTTGTCTATCAGTCGCTGATGTTTATCATCAACAACCTCTCGATTCTGTTCTGCGTGGGCATCGCCGGCGCCATGGCAAAGAAGAACAAGGGCCATGCTTCGCTGATCGCCCTGATGTCGTTCTTCCTGTTCCTGCAGGCTAACAACATCGTGCTCAACGCCACCGGCTCTCTTGCCGATGCGAGCGGCATGCTCGGCCTTACCGGAACCGGCCAGAGCACCGTTATGGGCATTCAGGTGCTCGACACCGGCGTGTTTGGCGGCATCATTCTTGGTTGCATCACCGGTGCCGTGTTCAACAAGTACTCGAACAAGCAGTTCCCCATTGCCCTTTCGATGTTCTCGGGCGTTCGCTTCCCGTTCCTGATCATGATCATCATCTCCTGGATCATGGGCGCGGGCTTCTGCATCGTTTGGCCTCCGGTTCAGGGTGCCATCTCCTCCGTCGCCGGCATTATTAAGGAATCCGGCAACATCGGCCTCTTTATTTACGGCATGCTCAACAAGCTGCTCGTTCCCACCGGTCTGCACCACCTCATCTACACCCCGTTCCAGTTCTCCGATGTGGGCGGCACCCTGACGCTTGGCGATCAGGTTATCGCCGGCGCCTATCCCATCCGTGTCGCCGAGATGGCAATGACGGGCCAGCCCTTCTCCGATAGCACCTACTTCAACAGCTACACCTTCAACAACCTGTGGCCCTACATCGGTATCGGTCTCGCCTTTATCTTCACCGCTTACAAGGGGAACAAGGATAAGACCAAGGCCGTTATCATCCCGCTGATCATCACCGCCGTGCTCTCCTGTGTCACCGAGCCCATGGACTTCCTCTTTGTCTTTGCCGCTCCCGTGCTCTTTGTTGTTCACTCGGTTCTTTCCGGTATCTTCCTGGTCCTGCTCAAGGTCCTCTCCGTGCCCGCTTCGACTGCAGGCGGCATCATCAACATCGTGGTTTCCAACCTGGTCCTTGGTGTCGATAAGACCAACTGGCCGATGATGCTCGTGCTCGGAGTCGTCAACGCCGCTCTGTACTTCTTCCTCTTCACCTTCCTGATTAAGAAGCTCAACCTCCACACGCCTGGCCGCGAGGAGGAGTCCGAGCTCGCCGAGTCCGTTGCCGAGGGCGAGGCCGCCGCGTCTGTCGCGGTGAAGCAGGGCGCTGTTGCCGCGGCCCCCGCAGAGGGCGTCGATGCAGGTATTGCCGACCTGGTCGCAGGTCTTGGTGGCAAGGACAACATCGAGGAGCTCGAGAACTGCTTTACGCGTCTCCGCGTGAACGTTAAGAACCCGGACCTCATCAATGAGGACCTCATCAACCACGTGCCCAACAGCGGCATCAACCGCAACGGCAATAATATCCAGATCATCTTTGGCATGAAGGTCGCCGAGATGCGCGACAAGGTCGAAAACGCAATTGAGAAGGAGCAGTAAACAATGATCATTACTCTGTGTGGTGGCGGATCCACCTTTACCCCCGGCATCGTCAAGTCCATCGCTCTGCGCAAGGACGAGCTCGACGTTGACGAGATTCGTCTGTACGACATCAACGAGGAGCGCCAGCGCAAGATCGGCGTGCTCGTGGACTGGATTTTGCACGAGGACCTTGGCCTGGACATCAAGCTCACGGTGACCACTGACAAGGAGACTGCCTTTACGGACGCGAGCTTCGTGTTTGCCCAGATGCGCGTGGGCGGCTATGCCATGCGCGAGCAGGACGAGAAGATTCCGCTGCGTCACGGCTGCGTGGGCCAGGAGACCTGCGGTTGCGGCGGCCTTGCCTACGGCATGCGCACCATCTTCCCCATGGTCGAGCTGATTGACGACGTTGAGAAGTATGCCAAGAAGGACTACTGGATTCTTAACTACTCCAACCCTGCCGCCATCGTCTCCGAGGGCTGCCGCGTCCTGCGCCCCAACGCTCGCATCATCAACATCTGCGACATGCCGATCGCGATTATCGACGTGGTTTGCGCCGCGCTCGATATCGACAAGAAGGATGTCGAGTACGATTACTTTGGTCTCAACCACTTTGGTTGGTTCACCTCGATCCGCCACAAGGGCGAGGAGGTGCTCCCGCAGCTGCGCGAGTACATCAAGGAGCACGAGATTCTGCTGCCCGATTCGTACCTCAAGGGCATGGGCTCGCTGATGTCCAAGAAGCCCGAGGAGGCCACTGACGAGCACCCCGAGCAGAACCGCCACACCAAGGGCAGCTGGTACTACGTCTGGAAGGGCGAGTACGAGATCATGGAGTGCTTCCCGGAGTACCTGCCCAACACGTACCTGAACTACTACCTGCAGCAGAAGGAGTTCGTCGAGCATTCCAACCCCGAGCGCACCCGTGCTAACGAGGTTGAGGAGACGCGTGAGAAGAACCTCTTTGATGGTATCGATCACTACGAGAAGACGGGCGAGATCGACGAGAGCACGTTCTATGCGGGCAGCCACGGCGACTGGATTGCCGACCTGGCTATCGCTCTGAAGAACGACACCAAGCAGCGCTTCCTGGTCATTTGCGAGAACAAGGGCGCTATCCCCAACATGCCCTACGACGCTATGGTCGAGCTGCCTGCCTACATTGGCAAGAACGGCCCCGAGGTCATCAGCCGCGACAACATTCCTCTGTTCCAGCAAGGTCTTATGATGCAGCAGTTGAACTCCGAGAAGCTCGTGGTCGAGGCTACGATCGAGGGTTCGTACGAGAAGGCGCTCAAGGCCTTCACACTCAACAAGACCGTGCCGTCGATGAAGGTCGCCAAGGAGGTTCTCGACGACATGATCGAGGCCAACAAGGACTTCTGGCCCGAGCTTAAGTAAAGGCAACAGGGTCGCTGGCCGCATACCTAGAGCAATGCCCCGTCCACGTGATTGCGTGGACGGGGCATTGTCATTTGGTAACGCGTTTTATCAAATATGGCATTTATCTGCGGTAATGTTCTATTTCACCGCTGAGGGTGACATTTCATGCCGCCTGCCGAACTGCGTGGAGACCTAACAACTTTTTAGGTCAGTGTTGTGCGTGTAGCAATTTCGCCCGGCCTCGCCTCCGGGCTGCCATGTGAGAGGGGATCTTTATGGCACGACTGCACGTAATGGAACGCAGCCACGCTCAGGCCGTCATGGACGATCTGCACGATGCGCTCGGACGTCGTCTGGCGGTGAGTTCGCTCGCCCCGTGTCCCGTTGAGTTTACGGCAGCGCTCGTCAACCTGTGCTCCACCCAGAGCTGCGGCAAGTGCACACCTTGCCGTGTGGGCCTGAGCGCGCTGAGCGACCTGCTCGCCGACGTGCTCGAAGGACGCGCCGACGATTCCACGCTCAACCTCATCGAGCGTACGGCCCGCACCATCTATCTTTCGAGCGATTGCGCCATCGGCTACGAGGCTGGTGCCATGGCGCTCACCGCCATTCGCGGCTTCCGCGACGATTTTGAACACCACATTCGCGAGCACTCCTGCGGCTTTGACCGTGAGGCGCGCGTTCCGTGCGTATCGGGCTGCCCGGCGCACGTCGACATTCCCGGGTACATCTCGCTGGTCGAGGCCGGCCGTTATGCCGACGCCGTCAAAGTCATCCGCAAAAACAACCCGCTGCCGCTCGTCTGCGGCTTGGTGTGCGAGCATCCCTGCGAGATGCACTGCCGCCGTGGTATGGTCGACGACCCCATGAACATCCTCGTCCTCAAGCGTTTTGCCGTCGAGCATAGTGACCTCAACGACCACAAGCCGCATGTCGTGGACAATACCGGCAAGCGTGTCGCTGTGGTCGGCGGCGGCCCGGCTGGTCTCTCCTGCGCCTATTATCTGGCCGTGATGGGCCATAAGGTGACGATTTTTGAGCAGCGTCACCACCTGGGTGGCATGCTACGCTACGGTATCCCCAGTTATCGTCTGCCGCGTGAGCGCCTGCAGGCCGAGATCGACTGGATCTTGAGCGCCGGCATCGACGTGGAGCTCGACCACTCTGTGCGCGGCGAGGAGCTCGCCCGTCTGCGTGACGAGTACGATGCCGTCTACCTGGCCATCGGTGCCCACAACGACAAGAAGCTCGGCCTTCCGGGCGAAGAGGCGCCCGGCGTGGAGTCGGCCGTCAAGATGCTGCGCGCCATCGGTGACGACGAGCTGCCCGATCTGAGCGGCCAGCGCGTGTGCGTCATCGGTGGCGGCAATGTTGCCATGGACGTTGCCCGCTCTGCCGTGCGCTGCGGCGCCGAAAAGGTAAGCATCGTCTACCGCCGCCGCATCTGCGACATGACGGCCCAGGACGCCGAGATCGCCGGCGCCCAGGCCGAGGGCTGCGAGGTGCTGGAGCTGACGGCCCCGCTCGCCATCGAGACCGGCGAGGACGGTCGCGTGTGCGGCCTGCGCGTACAACCGCAGATTATCGGCGAGCCCCGCCGTGGTCGCCCGGCCCCGCGTGCCGCCGCTACGCCCGAGCGTGTCATCCCCTGCGAGCGCGTGTTTGTGGCCATTGGCCAGGACATCGATTCCAAGCCGTTTGAGGAGATGGGCATTGCCTGCAAGTGGGGCTGCGTCGTCACCGACTCGGACGGCGCCGTGCCCAACTTCGACGGCCTCTTTAGCGGCGGCGACTGCCAGACCGGCCCCGCCACCGTCATCCGCGCCATCAACGCTGGCCGTGTGGCCTCGGCAAACATTGACCGCTACCTGGGCTTTGATCACAAGATTAAACTCGAGGTCGAGCTGCCGACCGTCCAGTTTAAGGGCAAGCACGAGTGCGGTCGCTGCGAGCTGGGCGAGCGCGAGGCCGGCGAGCGTATTCACGATTGGAATCTGGTCGAGCAAGGTCTTACCGAGCAGGAGGCGCGCCAGGAGGCGAGCCGCTGCCTGCGCTGCGACCACTTTGGCTTTGGTGCGTTCCGCGGAGGGAGGAACCTGGAATGGTAGAGCTCAACAACCCCACCGTCAGCGACAACACCGAAAACGGAGCGCATAACATGGTCAAGCTCACGATCGATAATTGCGAGGTCGTGGTGTCCGAGCACACCACGATCCTGGATGCAGCCAAGTCCGTCGGCATCCAGATTCCCACCCTGTGCTATCTGCGCGATCTAAACGAGATCGGCGGCTGCCGCGTGTGCGTGGTCGAGGTCGAGGGCTGCGACCAGCTGGTTGCCGCCTGCAACAACTACGTGCTCGACGGCATGGTGGTCCACACCAACAGCCCCAAGGCTCGCGAGGCTCGTCGCACCAACGTGCAGCTGCTGCTGTCGCAGCACGATGCGCAGTGCGCGAGCTGCGTGCGCAGCGGTAACTGCAACCTGCAGACCATCGCCAACGACCTGGGCATTTTCTACCTGCCGTATCAAAAGCACTTGGCGCGCGAGGGCTGGGACTTCGATTTTCCCATCATTCGCGACAACGACAAGTGCATCAAGTGCATGCGTTGCATCAAGGTGTGCGAAAACGTGCAGGGGCTGGGGATTTGGGACCTGACCAATCGCGCCACGCACACCGCCGTGGGTGCCCGCGGGCGCGCGCCGATTGGCAAGACCGATTGCGTCGCATGCGGCCAGTGCATCACGCATTGCCCGACGGGCGCGCTGCGCGAGCGTGACGACACCGAGACCGTGTTCGACGCTCTCGCCGATCCCGACAAGATCGTGCTGGTGCAGATCGCGCCGGCTGTGCGTAGCGCTTGGGGCGAGGAGCTCGGCATCCCGCGCGAGGAGGCCACCGTCGAGCGCCTGGCGTGCGCGCTGCGCCGCGTGGGCTTTGAGTACGTGTTCGATACCGATTTCTCGGCCGACCTCACCATTATGGAGGAGGGCTCCGAGTTGCTCGAGCGCCTGGGTAAGGCCGCCAAGGGCGAGGGCGACAGCCGCGGCTGGCCCATGTTCACGAGCTGCTGCCCGGGCTGGGTGCGCTTTGTGAAGGCGCGCTATCCGGAGTTTGTCGACAGCCTGTCCACGTCCAAGTCGCCGCAGCAGATGTTCGGCGCCATTGCCAAGACGTACTACGCCAAGGTGTTGGGCGTGGAGCCCGAGCGCCTGTTCGTGGTGTCCGTGATGCCGTGCACGGCCAAGAAGGCCGAGTGTGCGCTGCCGAGCATGGTGGGCGAGGGCGGCGTGCCCGATGTGGACGTTGCGCTGACGGTGCGCGAGATGGTGCGCATGATCCGCGCGAGCCACGTGAGCGTTGACACGCTGGTCGAGGAGCCGCTCGATACGCCGCTGGGCTTCGGCACGGGCGCGGGCGTGATCTTTGGCGCCACGGGAGGCGTGATGGAGGCTGCCGTGCGCTCGGCCTATTACCTGGTGACGGGCAAGAACCCCGATGCGGATTTCTTTACCGACGTGCGTGGACTCGACGGCTGGAAGGAAGCCGTTGCCGATATCGATGGCACCAAGGTTCGCGTCGCCGTGGCGCACGGGCTGGGCAACGCCGCCCGCCTGCTCGATGCGATTCGCGACGGCCGTGTGAGCTATGACTTCGTTGAGGTCATGGCGTGCCCGGGCGGCTGCGTCGGTGGCGGCGGTCAGCCCATCCACGACGGCTGCGAGCTGGCAGCCGAGCGCGGCCAGGTGCTGTGGGGCCTGGATGCCGCTGCGGACATTCGCTTCTCGCACGAGAATCCCGATGTCCAAGCGTGCTACCGCGAGTTCTTAGGTGAGCCGCTCTCGCCGCTGGCCGAGGAGCTGCTGCACACTGACCACCACGCCTGGTCGATGCCTAATGAGGGGACGTGCTAACGATGCGCGCATGTAATGTTGAGATGTCGCGCCGAGGGTTTGCCTCAGCGCTTGCCGCGGGCGCGTTGTCGCTTGCGCTCGCGGGCTGTGGCGGCGGGGCTGCCGGTGCCGGGTCCGCCGCGGGCTCGGCTGCCACGGACGGCGCCGGTGCTGCTGCAGAGTCGGTCGAGGTGCATGTCGCCTCGCTCAAGGGGCCGACCTCGATTGGCCTGGTGCAGTTTATGGACCAGGCCGCAAACGGCGAGACGGACAACGAGTTCGACTTTGCGATCAACACCGCCGCCGACGAGATCGTGCCCAAGGTCATTCAGGGCGATATCGACATTGCCCTGGTGCCAGCCAACGTGGCGAGCGCGCTCTACAACAAGACCGAGGGCGCGGTGCAGGTCATCGACATCAACACGCTGGGCGTGCTGAACGTTGTGACGGGCGATGCGAGTGTGGCCTCGTTTGGCGACCTGGCGGGTCGCACCGCCTACATGACGGGCAAGGGCACGACGCCGGAGTACGTCATGAACTACCTGCTGGAGCGCGCGGGCCTGACCGGCCAGGTGACGCTCGAGTTTAAGAGCGAGCCCACCGAGGTGCTGTCGGCGTTGCTTGCCGATCCGTCTGCCGTGGGCGTGCTGCCGGAGCCGTTCAAGACCGCTGCTATCGCCAAGAGCGAGGGCAAGCTGTCGGCACCGGTGAGCCTGACCGATGTGTGGGACGAGCTGGCAGGAGACACGGGCTCGCGCTTGCTGACGGGTGTGACCGTGGTGCGCCGCGCGTTTGCCGAGGAACATCCCGAGGCCGTGGCGGAATTCCTGAGCTGCCACGAGGCGAGCGTGAAGGCTGTCAATGCGGCGCCGTCAGACTGGGCGCAGGCCGTGGTCGATGCGGGTATCGTCGATAACGCCACGATTGCCGAAAAGGCGATTCCCGGGTGCATGCTCGTGTGCCAGACGGGGAAAGATATGAAGGCGGCGCTCGGTGGGTACCTACAGGTGCTGGCCGATGCGGACGCGAGCGCCGTGGGCGGTAAGCTTCCGGCTGACGATTTCTACTACATGGAGTAGCTCGTGCGTGCGTTTGCTCGACAAATGACTGAGCGTGCGAAGGCGGTGGCGGCAGTAGGTGCCGTCGCCGCCTTTTGGCTTGCCGTGTGGATCTTTGCGGCGGCGCTGGTGGCGCAGCCGTTGATTTTACCGGGGCCGGGCGCGGTTGCCTTGGCGCTGCTGCGCCTGGTGTGCGATGGCGGTACCTGGGCGATTTTGGCGGGCTCGGGCGCGCGGATACTGGGCGGGCTGGCGCTTGCCGCGGTGTGTGGTGGCGTGCTTGCCGGGATTTCGTCACGGTCGCGGGCGTTTGCGCGCCTGGTGGCTCCGGCGCTGTCGTTTGTAAAGGCGACACCGGTCGCCTGCGTGGTAGTCCTGCTGCTCATTTGGCTGGGATCGGCGCGCGTGAGCATCGCCGCTGTTTTTTTGATGGCGCTGCCGGGCGTGTATTTCTCGCTGGCCGAGGGCTTGGCGCAAGTGAACAAACCGCTGGAGCAGATGTTTCGCCTGCATGGCGTACGGGGCTGGCGCCTGTTTTGCGCCCATACCTGGCGCGAAGTTCTACCGTTTGTGCTTTCGTGCGCGCAGTCGGTGATCGGCATGAGCTGGAAGGCCGGCGTGGCAGCCGAGCTCATCGGCATGGCGGTGGGCACCGTGGGTGAGCGCATCTATCAGGCGAAGCTTTTGATTGAGACGGCTGATCTGCTGGCGTGGACCGTGCTGGTCGTTGCCGCCTCGTGGGCGTGTGAGCGCGTGCTGGTGTGGCTGCTGCGGGTTTCGGGACCCGTGGCGTGGCGCGTGGCCGTGCGGGCGCATGGACGCGGCGCTCGCGGGCGTGCGGGGGCTGCCGGGGGCGGCGCTGCGGCGGAGCTTGCGCTCGCCGTGGGCGAGCGGGCGCCCTGGGCTCCGGCGCTCGACGGACTGACACTCTGCGTGCCCGCCGGTGGGCGCGCCTGCGTGATGGGCACCTCGGGTGTGGGCAAGTCGACGTTGCTTGCGCTGGCTGCGGGGGAGTGCGCGCCGTGCTCCATGGTGTTTCAGGACGCGCGCTTGGTTGAGGACGTTTCGGCTTTGGAAAACGTGCTGGTGTGCGCCGACGCGCGCGTGGACGCCTCGGGTGCCGCGGCCCTGCTGCGCCTGTTGGTGCCG
This sequence comes from Collinsella sp. AM16-21, assembly GCF_003471905.1. Classification (NCBI taxonomy): domain Bacteria; kingdom Bacillati; phylum Actinomycetota; class Coriobacteriia; order Coriobacteriales; family Coriobacteriaceae; genus Collinsella; species Collinsella sp. AM16-21. Next base: position 78,439 of record NZ_QRKJ01000001.1, on the reverse strand, counting down.
GGGGTCGATTTGCATGCTCGCGTGGCCGAGCTCTCGGGTGGGCAGCGTCGTCGCGTCGAGATTGCCCGAGCACTGCTGTGCCCGGGCGGCGCGGTGATTCTGGACGAGCCCTTTACCGGCCTGGATGTCGTCGCGCGCGATGCGACGGCCGAGGTCGTGCTCGATCTGCTCGACGGTCGCATGCTCCTACTCGCCACACACGATGCCGCTGACGCTCGGGCCCTCAATATCTCGGACATCATCACGCTCTAAATACTAACTTAGCAACAAAATGATCCGTTTTTCTCCGTCCCCATGGGGTCGGGTGTGGTATTCTATCTGCGGGGTAATACTTAGGAATACCAAGTAATACCAACGCCGCAGAAACAAACTCCGGATGCGGGCCAATCGGGTTGCCTTCACAGCCCGTCGCCCAGCCGCGTGGCCCGCATCTATCCGCACCACCGTCGTTTCAAAAAGGAAGCGCCATGGCAGAACACATGACCCCGGTTGTCGCGAAGGTCTTGCCCGAGGAAAAGGCGGCCTTCGCGGCGGCAACCCAGCTCGTGGGCACCACGCCGTCCAACGCCATCCGCATGTTTATCGCCGCGTTCAATCGCTGCGGCACCTTCCCGTTCGACATCTCGCCCAACGGGGCCTTTGGCAAAGACTGTCCCCAACGGCTGGTCGTTGAAGAACGTCCCCAATGACTAGTCGTTGGGGACGTTCTTATATGACTACCCGTCGGGAGGAGGTTGGCATGCTCAATGCGCTGGTTTGGGCGCTTGCCTGTTTTGGCGTCGTCGCTGCCGATATCGCTCTGAGCGTGGTTTTGTTCTCCGCTCTGGGCGTCGCATCGGTTTTCATGGGCTTTTCGATTGACGACCTCGATATTCAATTGCTTCAGGCTGCCGCGCAGATGGCGTCGTTTTTGATGGCGCTGCTGTGGTGGCGTTATCTGTGGCCGCGCTCGTTTATGACGCGCTGGCAGGGCGAGCGCCCGCTTGGCGGGGGAGCAGGCAAAGCATGGAGGCGCATCGCCTGCGTTATCGTGATCGGCCTTGCCCTGCAGGTGGTCGTTGGCTACGTGACCGACGCCGTGCTGTCGCTGTTGCCCGAGGTCGCGGCCGACTACAGTGAACTTGTCGAGGAAACAGGCATGGGCGACACGAGCTACCTGGCCGTCCTGACCACGGTGCTCGGCGCTCCGTTTTGCGAGGAGTTGCTGGTGCGCGGCATCATTTTTGAGTTTTCGCTCCGAGCATTTAACCCGCAGTGCCGTCCGCTCTGGAAGCGCCGGCGTCGTGCGGGTGCGCAGGACGGCGCCATGGTGCCTTGGGCGGCCCCGAGCACGTGGGGTATCGCCGCGGCAATCGTACTGCAGGCGGCAATCTTCGGCTTTATGCACATGAATTGGGTACAGGGCTGCTATGCGGGCGCTGCCGGCCTCATTTTTGGCTGGGTGCTCGTGACGACCGGAAAGCTCCGCTACACGATCCTGTTGCACTTTGCCTTTAATGCCGGCTCGTATCTCATGACGTTGCTCTGGTTTGTGAACACGCCGTTCGACGTGATAATCACGGTCGCAATCGCCGGCGTGATCCTGGTGGAGGCAATGCGCTCGCTGCGCCAAGCGTGTGGGATGGACGCAGCGAGAGCACCATTTCGCTAGTTGCGGCGACCGCCTCCGTTGGCACCCTGACGCCCCTGAGCTGCGCGGTTGCGGCCTGCGGTGTTCTGCGCGCGCGACATGCCGCCGTGACCCTTGCTGCCCTTGGGTCCCTTGCCGGCGGCGTCACCGTGCGGCTTGCCGCCCTTCTTGCCGGTGCCATGCCCACCGCCAGCAGACGTCTCGCCCGGGCGCGGCGGCACGGGGCGAATCAGGCAATGCTTGGTGTAGCCGATCAGATCGCGACGGCCAGCCTTTTCCAGTGCCTCGCGCACGAGCTTGTAGTTCTCGGGCTTGCGGTACTGGATGAGCGCGCGCTGCATGGCCTTCTCGTGCGGGTCGCGCGCTACATAGATCGGCTCCATGGTGCGCGGGTCCACGCCGGTGTAGTACATGCAGGTCGACATGGTGGACGGGGTGGGGTAGAAGTCCTGCACCTGCTCGGGCATGTAGCCCATGTCGCGCACGGCCTCGGCAAGGTCCACAGCTTCCTTCATGGTTGAGCCCGGGTGGCTCGAGATCAGATATGGCACCACGTACTGCTTGAGTCCGTATTCGCGGTTCAGACGTTCAAACTTACGGCAGAACGCATCGTAGACGGCGCGGCTCGGCTTGCCCATCACGGACAGCACTGCATCGCTCACGTGCTCGGGCGCTACGCGCAGCTGGCCCGAGACATGGTGCTCCAAAAGCTCGCGCAAAAACTCGTCCGAGGCATCGGCCATGGTGTAGTCAAAGCGGATGCCGCTGCGGACAAAGACCTTCTTGACGCCCGGCAGCTGGCGCAGGTCGCGCAGCAGCTGCGTGTAGCCGCTCTCGTCGACCACCATGTTCTTGCACACGCTTGGCCACAGGCAGCGCTTGTTCTTGCATACGCCGTGCTTGAGCTGCTTGTCGCAGGCGGGACGGCTAAAGTTTGCCGTCGGTCCGCCCACGTCGTTGATGTAGCCCTTAAACTCGGGATCGTGTGTGAGCAGCTCGGCCTCGCGCATGATCGAGTCGTGGCTGCGCATCTGCAGCACGCGGCCCTGGTGGAAGGTGAGGGCGCAAAACGAGCACTCGCCAAAACAGCCGCGGTTGGAGCTAATGGAAAACTTGATCTCGGCAAAGGCCGGCACGCCGCCCGCCGCGTCGTAGTCGGGATGCCAATCGCGTGCGTAGGGGAGCTCGGCCATCTCGTCCATCTCATCGGTGGTGAGTGTTGCCGACGGCGGGTTCTGTACCACATAGACGCTGTTGGGGTAGGGCTCTACCAGGCGATGTCCGGTGATGGGGTCCATATTCTGCTGCTGCACGTTAAAGCTGCGCGCGTAGTTGAGCTTGTCGGCGGCAAGGTCGTCCCAGCTGGGAAGCAGGTCGTAGTCATAGACCTCGTCGAGCGAGCTGGTGCGGTAGACGGTGCCGTTGATATAGGTGATCTGATCGACGGGCAGTCCGGCGTCGAGCGCGTCAGCGATCTCGACGATCGCGTGCTCGCCCATGCCGTAGATGAGGATGTCGGCGCCCGAGTCGAGCAGTACCGAGCGCTTGAGCTTGTCCTGCCAGTAGTCGTAGTGGGCCAGGCGGCGCAGGCTTGCCTCGATGCCGCCGATGATGATGGGAGCGTCCTTGAACGTCTGGCGGATGAGGTTGCCGTAGACCGTGACGGCACGATTGGGGCGGTGCCCCTCCTCGCCACCGGGGGTATAGGCGTCGGTGTGGCGGCGGTGCTTGGTCACCGAATAGTGGTTGACCATGGAGTCCATGTTACCGGCACTGACGAGAAAGCCCAGGCGAGGCTCGCCGAGCACCGTGATGCTGGCGGGGTCGGTCCAGTCGGGCTGACAGATGATGCCCACTTTGTAGCCGTGCGCGTCGAGTACGCGGCTGATGATGGCCATACCAAAGCTGGGGTGGTCCACGTAGGCGTCGCCGCAGATGTAGACGAAGTCACACTGGTCCCAACCGCGCGCGTCCATATCGGCGCGGCTGACGGGGAGGAACTTATCGCGGCCCGGGCGCCAGGGACGGGCGGGCGCTGCCGGGGTATGAGCGGCGTGGCCGCCCTGGGCCTTGCCGCTGCGCTTTTGCTGCTGGCCCTGTTTGCCCTGCTGACTGCGCTGGTTATTCTGAGCGTGCTGAGGCTTTTTTGCCACGATCCCTCCCGGTGTTTGTATGCTGCACGTAATTGTAACCAGTCTTTTTGGGACGGGGCTAAAAAGACTGGTGGAGTACACGAGGCGTCGGGCATCGGGTGTGGCGCCGCGCTCACGGTTTGTTTCCAGACTGTGTATCTGCGCATTGGGAGACCCGTCTCGTGGGCGCGCCATGTTGTCAATGGGTTACAGTATGAACGGCGGCTATGTTTCCGCCAACGCACGAGAGGGTCGTCAACAAGGAGGATGCACGACGATGCAGCGTGCCAAACAGATATCGGAGTCTATTGAGCTGGGCATCATCTTGGCGCTCGCCGGTGGCTTTATGGACGTCTATTCGTACATAGGGCGCGACCATGTTTTCGCAAACGCTCAGACGGGCAACATCCTGCTCGTGGGTGTAAGCATCTCGGAGGGCAACTGGGCGCTGGCGGGACGCTATTTCTTCCCCGTGGTGTCGTTTGCCGTGGGCATTATGCTTGCCGACCTGGTTCACGAGCGGTTTGGCAGTGTGATTCACTGGCGCCAGGTGACGGTGTTCTTTGAAGCCGTCATCTTGCTGGGCGTGAGTTTTATTCCCGGTGGCGATTTCAACCTGCTCGCCAACTGCTTCACTTCGTTTGCCTGCGGCATGCAGGTCGAGAGCTTCCGCAAGATCCACGGTCACGGCATCGCCACGACCATGTGCATCGGCAACTTGCGCAACGCACTGCAAAACGTGGACGATTACATCATCACCCACAAGCGCGGCTTTTTGGAAAACGGCCTGCTGTACTTTGGCGTGATCTTCACCTTTGTGTTTGGCGCCGTGCTGGGCAACTGGTGCATCGAGCGCATGGGGCTGCACGCCATTGCGGTGGCGAGCATGCTGCTGTTTATCGCGTTTGCCATCATGTTTATCGATCGCGAACGCGACTTGCACAGGAAATGGGCCCGCATCGTAGCTGACTGGCAGACCACGAGTCTTAAGCGCTAAGGTGCATGTTCGTAACAACATTCAGGAGCCAGAAAAACTATCTAGCTCCTGAATGTTGTTACGAACTGCTTTTTGCGATTTATTCGAGATGCTCTTCAATCCGAGCCCTAAGAAGGGCAATGGCTGTAGGTATTCCAATTGCGGCGGCTAATTCGGCTTTATCCAAAACCTGTATGCTAAAGCACGATTGTTTATCACATTGAAGGACGATAACTGAAGATAGCTTCACTTCCTGTTGGCTGAATATATCGTAATCTCCAAATAGGAAGTTACCTTTTATTGCGTAATTCGGTATGTTCGTTACGCACTTCATCTCAAGTCTGTTTAGACCATAATCGAACACCGCAACTTCCTTGTGTTCGATGATGAGCGCAACCCTGGGCATGTTGCTAAAGCCACCGTCGACGACAGTGAAGAGTTTTTCATTCGCATCGTCATAAACGGTATATTTAAGACTCGATAGCTGTCCTAGTGGACCCGTGAACCCATGTCTTTTGATGTTGAGGTTGTCTCCCGCTGGGTTGATGAGAGCCAGAGTATGCGGATAAGGATTACCTTCAATTGAGATTCGATATTCGTTTGTAGCCGTCTTGCTCGATTTAGGACCAGTAGCCATCACGCGTCATCGCCTCGATCGAATTGGAACCGTCTTCTACTTCGTGCGGAGAATTGCGCTGTACGTTGCGGTACATGCAGCTGCAATAACCGCATGGGCAATTTCTAACAAAATGAATGACGCTATTTGCTGCATGCATTTTATTTACTATAAAGTATCCTTTTATAAACGTATTGTCAAACATATATTGCTAAAACAGAAACAATTTATAGACTGAGTTGGTCGTATTCTTTGGGCGATTGCTCCTATAATCTAGCCTTCGCTGCTGTCGGGAGGGAAGGGCTAAGGCCCCGTTAGTATGTTGAAGCGCTTTAAACTATTTGACGTTCTCACGTGTTTTTTGTTTCAAAAGCGTTAGGATGGGACTTATAGTGCGGGGCGTAACGGGTGCCCCGCGCACGATAGGAGGCTATCAATGGCTAATCGTTTCGTTCTCAACACCATTTCTTACCATGGTTCCGGCGCCATCAAGGAGATCCCCGGCGAGCTCCAGCGTCGTGGCTACAAGAAGATCTTCGTCTGCTCCGACCCCGATCTGGTCAAGTTTGGCGTTACCGCTAAGGTGACCGACGAGCTCGACGCCGCCGGCATCGCTTGGAGCCTCTACTCCGAGATTAAGCCCAACCCCACCATCCAGAACGTCAAGGACGGCGTCGAGGCCTTCAAGGCCGCCGAGGCTGACGCTATCGTGACCATTGGTGGTGGCTCCTCCATGGACACCGCCAAGGCTATCGGCATCATCATCAACAACCCTGAGTTCGCCGATGTCCGCAGCCTCGAGGGCGTTGCTCCCACTAAGAACCACGCCGTGTTCACCATCGCTGTGCCGACGACCGCCGGTACCGCTGCCGAGGTGACCATCAACTACGTCATCACCGACCCCGAGAAGGTCCGCAAGTTCGTGTGCGTCGACACTAACGACGCCCCCGAGGTCGCCGTCGTCGACCCCGACATGATGGCTTCCATGCCCGCCGGCCTGACCGCTTCCACTGGCATGGACGCTCTGACCCACGCCATCGAGGGCTACACCACCAAGGGCGCTTGGGAGCTCTCCGACATGTTCCACTTTGAGGCTATTAAGCTGATCAGCGAGAACCTGCGCGACTCCGTTGCCGAGGCCAAGTCCGGCCAGCCCGGCTCTGGCCGCGAGGGCATGGCTCTTGGCCAGTATGTCGCCGGCATGGGCTTCTCCAATGTCGGCCTGGGCATCGACCACGCCATGGCTCACACCCTGTCCGCTCACTACGATACCCCGCACGGTGTCGCCTGCGCCATGCTGCTGCCGATCGCCATGGAGTTCAACAAGCCGGTTTGCACCGAGCGCCTGGCCAAGGTCGCCGTCGCCATGGGCGTTGACACCACGGGCATGAGCACCGACGAGGCCGCCGATGCCGCCATCGCCGCCGTCAAGCAGCTCTCTGCCGACGTGAACATCCCGCACGTCTGCGAGGCCATGAAGGCTGACGAGATCGAGGTTCTGGCCAAGGACGCTATGGCCGACGCCTGCTTCCCGGGTAACCCGCGCGAGGCGACGCTCGACGATGTCATCGAGCTCTTCAAGAAGATCTGCCCGGCTGCCTAGTCTCGTTTGGTGGTCCTTCGCCCGTAGGCATATAGTCTTTTGACTTGCCGCTGGCCCCGCCGCGCTACGCGCGGCGGGGCTTTTTGTGCCGTGTCGATGCCCCGAGATGGGTAAAGCCAAGGCATACCGCCCGCTGCGGATAGGTGGCGCACTTCCCAGCGTGCATTTTTGGGAGTATTCAGCAAGCTCTTAAAAATGCATAACGTTTTGAATGGCCCGTAGTGGCCCGCAGACGCCCATCGACAGCCATTGTGGGTGGGCTATCGATGAGTGGAGGGGGTTGTTACTGAGTTTCTGCTTTGCGACGACCCGCAATACTGCTGTAACCGCATCGTTTTGTCGTTTGTGATGGGGCCGTTGGGGCCCACGGTGCTGAATACTCCGTTTTTTGCACGGTCCAAAGTGGGGTACCCTGAGACGAAGCAAGAAGATGCCTCATTTTTATGCAGAAATCGAAAAGCTTTATGCAAGATTCGGATTTTAAACCGTGCGCGTGCGCAAAATCGGCGCGAGGACGTCTGGAGGTGGCTCGGCTTCTAGGGCATTGCACGTGTAGAACGGTTAAAATCGGGATTCGGTCTTAGTTTTATTTGGAAGGATGCATATGGGTTCCAATATCGATGCTTCTCTAGAGGAGACGCTCTCCTATATCGCGGGACAGCTTAAGACGCTGACTTCTATTGCTTCGCCTACGGGCTATACCCGTGCGGCGACTGATTATCTAAAGGAGACCCTGCGTGATATGGGCTTTGGCCCTGAGCGTTCCAATAAGGGCAACGTGCTGGTTGAGCTTGGCGGCGAGGGCGAGCCGCTTGTTTTGGCGAGCCATGTCGACACCCTGGGCGCCATGGTACGCTCCATTAAGGACAATGGCCGCCTGCGTCCCACGACGCTTGGTGGGCACCAGTGGTCTACGGCCGATGGCGAGAACTGCACCGTCTACACGCGTGACGGCAATGTGTACACGGGTGTGGTTCTCAACACCGAGCCTTCGGCGCACGTGGCCGACGAGCCGGTCAAGACCATCGAGAAGAACATGGAAATCCTGCTCGACGAGAATGTCGACAGCAAGGATGACGTGCTTGAGCTGGGCATTCAGACGGGCGACATCATCGCTATGGATCCGCGTACCACGGTGACGGAGAGCGGCTACATCAAGAGTCGCTTCTTGGACGACAAGCTGTCGGCCTCCATTTTGCTGGGCTTGGCGCGTGCCGTCGCCGCTGGCGAGGTGACGCTCTCGCGCAAGGTGTCCCTGCTCTTTACTGTGTACGAGGAGGTCGGCCACGGCGGCGCTTTCGTGCCGGCCGACACGCGCGAGATGATCAGCGTGGACATGGGCTGCGTGGGCGACGACCTGGGCTGCACCGAGCGCATGGTGTCGATTTGCGCCAAGGATTCGGGTGGTCCGTACAACTACGACTTGGTAACCACGCTGTCCAACATCGCGCGCGAGCTGGAGCTCGATTACGCCATCGATGTGTACCCGCACTACGGCTCCGACGTCGAGGCCACGCTCTCGGCCGGCTACGACATTCGCCATGGCCTGATCGGCCCCGGCGTGTACGCGAGCCACAACTACGAGCGCAGCCACATGGACGGCGTGCTTAACACCTACGAGCTCGTCCGCGCCTACGTGCAGCGCTAACGATGCAGCGGCCTCGGCTGACACAGCAGTACCGACCGAGGCCGTCCTCTCTAAGTTGCGGTGAAATAGGGACTGTTTGGCGGTTTTAAACGCTTAAACAGTCCCTATTTCACCGCAACTTATGAAGGGGATGGGGCTACCTGATGGCTGCCGTGACGGTGCCGCCGCCCAAGACGACGTCGCCGCGGTAGGCAACGACTGCCTGGCCGGGGGCGATGGCTCGCTGCGGCTCGTCAAAAGTTAGCAGCATTTGCCCGTCTTCGCCACGTGCAAGGGTCGCTGCCTGGTCCTTTTGACGGTAGCGGTATTTGGCGCCCACGCGAATGCCGTCGGCGTCCAGCTCTGCCTCCATGCGGTCGGCAGGGGCGCTCCAGATCCAGTCGTTGGCCGTGAGCGCTGTGGCCGTCAGGTCCTCGGCCTCGCCCAGATGCACAATGTTGTTGGCGGCATCGACGCCCGTTACGTACACGGGGTGCGCCATCGCGACGCCCAGGCCCTTGCGCTGGCCGATGGTATAGCGCAGTGCGCCGCTGTGACGTCCGACCACGCTGCCGTCACGCCATACAATATCGCCCGGCTCGGCGGCATGTCCGCAGCGGCGCTCGATATAGCCCGCGTAGTCGCCGTCCGCGATAAAGCAGATATCCTCGCTCTCGGCTTTCTGGGCGTTGATAAAGCCCTGCTCGGCGGCAATGCGGCGAACGTCGCGCTCTTTGTCCAAGCCTGCCAGCGGAAAGATCGTGCGTGCCAGACGCTCTTGCGTGAGCGAATACAAAAAGTAACTCTGGTCCTTTTTGGGATCTTCGCCGCGATGTAGCTGCCAGGTGCCGTCTGCCGCCTGGCTTGTTTTGGCGTAATGTCCCGTTGCGATGTAGTCGCAGCCCATGTCCAGCGCCGCATCGAGCAGCGCGCCAAACTTAATGTGGCGGTTGCAGATAATGCACGGATTGGGCGTCAGCCCTTCCTGGTAGGCGTTCACAAAGAGCTCGATAACGCTGTGGTCGAAGGTCTGCTGCAGGTCGAGCGCATGGTGCGGAATGCCTAGGCGCTCGGCGACGGCCTTCGCGTCGGCGATGTCGCGGTCGACCTTACTCATGCCCGTGACGGGATCGGGTGCGGGGCAGGTGAGGCGCATGGTGGCACCGACACATTCGTAACCCTGACTTTTGAGCAGATACGCGGTCACGCTGGAATCGACGCCGCCGCTCATGGCGACGAGCACGCGCTTATTGTGCATGGGGAGGTTCTCCTTGGTGGCATGTGGCCAAAAAAGAAAAGCGGCGCGGGAGGCTGGTTCCGCGCCGCAGACATTGTAGCAAGTTCGGGCGTCGTGTGGGACACCCTAACGAGATGGGCTCAGGCTGCCAGAAGAGAGGGAAGAACGGCGTGCCTTGGGCCTATCGACAAGTGACGGGCCCTTAGTCCTGGAAGAGCGCCGTGGACAGGTAGCGCTCGCCGGTGTCGGCGAGCAGCGCCACGATGGTCTTGCCCTCGTTCTCGGGGCGCTTGGCCAGCTGCAGTGCGGCCCACACGGCGGCACCGGACGAAATGCCCACGAGCACGCCCTCCTTGTGGCCCACGGCGCGGCCGGTGGCAAAGGCGTCCTCGTTCTCGACGGGGATGATCTCGTCGTAGACCTGGGTGTCGAGGACGTCGGGCACAAAGCCGGCGCCGATACCCTGGATCTTGTGCGGGCCTGCCTGGCCCTTGGAGAGCACCGGGGAGGTGGCGGGCTCGACGGCGACGACCTTAATCTCGGGGTTCTGCTCCTTGAGGAACTCGCCCACGCCGGTCACGGTGCCGCCGGTGCCAACGCCGGCGACGAAGATGTCGACCTTGCCGTCGGTGTCGTCCCAGATCTCGGGGCCAGTCGTGGCCTTGTGAATGGCCGGGTTCGCGGGGTTCACAAACTGGCCGGCGATGATGCTGTTGGGAGTCTCCTTCTGCAGCTCCTCCGCCTTGGCGATAGCGCCCTTCATGCCCTTGGAGCCGTCGGTGAGCACGAGCTGCGCACCGTATGCCTGCATCAGCTTGCGGCGCTCGACGGACATGGTCTCGGGCATGGTGATGATCACCTTGTAGCCGCGGGCCGCCGCCACCGAGGCGATGCCGACGCCGGTGTTGCCGCTCGTGGGCTCGATGATGGTGTAGTCGCCGCCACGCACGAGCTTGCCGGCCTTCTCGGCCTCGTCAATCATGTTCTTGGCGACGCGGTCTTTAACGGACCCGGCGGGGTTGAAGTATTCCAGTTTGACGAGCACGCGGGCCCTGAGGTCCTCGTCGGCCTCAAAGTGGGTGAGCTCCAGAAGCGGGGTGTGGCCGATAAGCTGATCGATGGACGTGTAAACATTGCTCATGGTGAACCTCCAAAGTGTTCAAATGACTGGATACCGTGTGGTTTTACGGTGTTTCTAGCAGCGAAACCCACAAACCTTATAGGTTGTTCGTTTAGCTGTTGGGAAGCATAGTAGACACTAAAGCCTAGTAATGCAATAGGAAATAGGAGATTATTGCAAGTTGATTAACCATCTTGACCGGAACGGGTATTTTCAAAGTCAATTTTTCGGCTAGAATTTCAACGGACTAAAAGACCGAAAGGCAGCACTATATATGTTGGTTTCTACTAAGGGCAGGTACGCCCTGCGCGTTATGGTCGACCTGGCCGAGCACCAGGCGACAGGCCGTATCCCGCTTAAAGAGATTGCGGCGCGTCAGGGTATTTCGGAGAAGTACCTCGAGAATATTCTGGCTACGCTCGTGCGCGCCAATATGCTCTCGGGCATGCGCGGCAAGGGCGGCGGCTATGTGCTCACGCGCCCGCCCGAGCAGTACACGGTGGGCGAGATTCTGCGCCTGACCGAGGGTAGTCTGGCACCGGTCGCATGCCTGGACGGCGACTGCAAGGGCTGTTCGCGTTCGGATGAGTGTCCCACACTCGATGTGTGGAAGAACCTGGACAAGCTCATCAACGACTACCTCGATGGCGTGACGCTCGATCAACTTGTCGCTCCCAACGAAGGCTACGATTACGTCATCTAACCCACACCTGCCATTTGGGGACGGGGTGGAAATGGCAGATTCTCTCGCCCTTTGAGACTTGGCAAATAAGAAGGCCGCCCATTTTTGTGATGGGCGGCCTTCGTTTTGGGCTGTTGAGACGGGCGCGGCCGGAATGGCCGTTTTAGCCCTCGGCGATGCTGTCGAGGATGCTGCGCATGATGGACACCAGGATGCTGCCCATAAAGGCCGATCCAAAGCTGGCGATGGAGATACCCGCGCCCAGCAGATTGACCGACAGATAGCTGGCCAGCTCGAGCATAAAGCTGTTGACTACGAGCTGAAAAATACCCAGCGTAATGATCGTGAGCGGCAGCGAGATAACCGTCAGAAACGGCTTGACGAGCGAATCGACGATGTTCAGGAACAGTCCCACGAAGGCGAAACAGACCCAGGCCTCGGCAAAACCGAAGGGCTGGATGCCGGGGACGAGGAACGTGGCAATCGCGATGGCGATCGAGGTAAAGAGCCAGTTAAGCATAAAGCGCATGGTGTGAATCCTTTCTTGCGCAGGGTGCGTCGGTGTCGCGTGAAGCGGTTTGCTGCGGCGGCTTGGACGGCCGCTCGGGTGTGCCGCCTTGTTCGGCCGCCCATTGTCTCAGATATTCGTGGAGCTTACGTGCGCATTCGGTTTCAAAACGGCGTTCGTCCTGAAAAACGCGCCGCTGGCAGAGAGTCTTGTCGCTTTAGTTTGGTGGTGTGCTACACTGCTACGGGCAAAAGCCACAGGCGTTGCCCTATTGCATAGAACGGGCGAACGATGCCCGATGTCAGTATCAACTTCGATGCCTTATGGCGGGTTTGGCGGTGATCGATGAATATCGAGAACATGTTTGACAAGCCTGATGTCAAGCAGCTGGTCCACGCATTTAGTCTTTTGGATGACGAGAAGGATATCCAGGCGTTTTTGACCGATATCTGCACGCCGCGCGAGATCTGCGATCTTTCGCAACGTCTGCAGGTTGCGCGTTATCTGGATGAGGGCGAGCCTTATGTTGAGGTTCAGGCCCGCACCGGCGCTTCGTCCACTACGGTGAGCCGCGTGTCCAAGGCACTCAACGGCGAGTACGGCGGCTATCGCAAGATCCTCATCAAGCTGGAGGATGGCGAGTAGGCCAGCGACAAAAACGAATTGCGCAGAACCGTCCCTTCGGGGGCGGTTTTTTGATCCCTTGGGGACGGAGGAAATCTGTTGGCGTGGGGCAAATGTGTCCGCGCGGGCGGGTAGGATGGAAGCACTGATTATTGCGAACGGTTTGAGTGGAGGACCATGCCTGTTCGAATCTATACCACCAACGCCGGCGCGGATTTGAGCGATGCCGAGGCGGCGCTGCTCGCCGACCTGGTTGCCCGCCACGGGCGTGCCGTTTTGCTGGCGCCTACGTTTGCCGAGCTCGATCTGTGCCGTCATGATGCGGCGGAAGTTGGGGTTTCACTGGGTATCGATTACAAGACCCCTTCGTCGTGGCTTCGCTCGCTTTGGGAGCTTTTGGGCGACGGGCGCGGTTTCGTCGACAACCTGCAGCGCCAGATGCTGTTTTCGGACATGGTAGCGCGTCTCGACGACGCCGACCTGCAGCCGCTTTCGCGCAGCCAGGGCACGGTGCGTATGCTCGCGCGTATGGCTCGCGATGTGCTGCCGGGTGTGGCAGGGACAGGTGCCGAGCGTTGCTGCGACAACGTTTGCAAGCCCAAGCCCAGAAGCGACGCCGAGGCTCGCGTGTTTGAACTTTTGTGCGCCTATGCGCGCGGTTTGGACCGTCGAGATATGGTCGAGCCCTGCGAGGCGGCTGACATTATGGCCGGCGCTTTGGCCGACAACCTGCCGGCGTGCACCCGCGCCGTATGCGTGCGCGGTATCACGTCGTTTACGCACGGCCTGCTCGAGTTGCTGTCTGCCGTGGCAAGCAACGGGGGAGAGGTTGTCGTGCTGCTCGCTTGCGAGCAAGCGGCGATGCGCGAGGACCTGGCTGCCGCCTTTGATGCCCGCGGCGTGCTGTTTGAGGTTGCACCGCTGGACGAGGATGCCGGCGCTCCCGCGATTGCTCCAAAGTCCGTCGTACGTCCTGCCTTTGTGGAAGTCGCCGGGCCCCATGCCCGTGCCCGTGTCTATGCGGACGTCATCGATAAGATGGTGAAAGCGCGCAAGGAGTCCAAGGTCAACGATGCCGCCTCCGCACCCGTCGATCCCGTGCGCGTACTCGTGGTGTCCGCCCGGGCACCCCAGCTGTTCGGCGAGCTTGCCGCTCGTTTGGCGGCGCGCCACGTTGCTGCCGAGACGGCCGAGTTCACGGCGTTTTCCCAATCCATTGCGGGCAGGCAGTTCACGGCGCTCGCCAATCTGATCGAGCGCATGAAGGCCGCCGACGAGGGCACCGCCTCCAAGACCGAGTGGTGGCCCGCCCCGGAGCTTACTGACTGGATCTACAGTCCGCTTTCAGGCGCCGATGCCGCCAGCGCGCGAACCTTCGATAAGAACATGCGACTGTCGCGCAGCAAGACCACTGCGGGCGTCAAGAGCCTGCTGCAGAGCGTGCAGGGCCAGGTGAGGGGCGCGCGTAAAGCGGCGAGCGACGAGAACTGGTTTAAGAACGTGCCGTGCGTGGTCTCGGACGTGTTCCAGGCGCTGTGGCGCGACAAGCCCGTGGCGGCGCTCAAGGCCATGCTTGCCGTTGCCGAGGCACTGCCCGATCGCGCGCTTGGTGGTCTCGACGGTCAGGCCCGTCGCCAGGCGGAGGTGGCCCTGCTGCGCCACGCGATCGACATCCTTATGAACGATGCTCGCGCGCTCGACGTGTCGCAGGCCGCGACCGTGCCCGTGCTCGATGGCATTCGCACCAAGGTGGACAAGCGTAGCACCGCCTACGATTACGAGACCTACGAGGTTGACCGTGCGCCACGTGCCCAGGTTCGCTTTACTTCGCTTGCCGATGCGGCGGCCCTGCGCCCCGGCAGCTACGATGCCGTGCTGTTTGCCGATGTCGATCTGGACAGCTATCCGCTCTCACACGAGGAGGGGCCGCTGGCCACGCTGACGGCGAGCCTTGGTCGCGAGGGCGTGACGCTTGAGCCCGCGGCTTTGCTGCGCGTGCGCTTTGGCCACGCGATGCAGACGGCACGCGGTCCGGTTGCGCTTGCCCGCGTGACGCACGATCGCCAGGCACGCGAGTGCTATCCAGCCGCCGTGTGGACCGAGCTGCGGGCGCACGCCGAGGCCGCTGACGCTGCTAAGGCCGCTGACGCCGACAAGGCCGCTGACGCCGACAAGACCGCTGACGATGCCAAGGCCGCTGACGACGCTAAGGCCGCTGACGCCGACAAGGCGAAGTGCGTGGGTGAGGGCGATATCGTAAGGGACTTCGATCCCGCGGCAGGCGAAGGTCTCAAGCGCGAGCGCGTGACCTGTGAAGCCCCTCAGCATCTGAGTGCCGAGGCCGTGCCGTATTTGGTCCTGCGCCGTCGTGACGGCGAGGACGAGGACGCGCCGCTCGTGCCGCGTCTGACGTCCGCCTCGCAGATCGAGGCCTATTCCACCTGCCCGCTGTGCTGGTTCGTGTCGTATCGCGTCAAGCCCCAGTCCATCGATGCGGGCTTTGGCAACATGGAGAAGGGCAACTTTGTCCATGACGTGCTGGAGCACTTGCATGCGCGTCTTCCGCAGGAGGGCATGGAGCGCGTGACGCCCATGAATCTGCCGCGCGCGAAGGAGCTGCTGCACGAGGTCTTTGCCGAGACCCTGGCCGAGCACGCCGGCAAGCGCGGTACCGAGGGCCCGCTGGTGCCGCTCTCCCCGGTGGAGGAGCGTCAGGTGGCCGAGATTCTGCCGCAGTTGGAAGGCGTGCTCGCCTACGAGTCCGAGGCGCTCGCGCCCTTCGCGCCGCGCTATCTGGAGTTTGCGTTCAACGAGCTCCAGGTCGAGTATGCCGGTTGGCCGCTCGGCGGGCGCATCGACCGCGTGGATGTGGATGCCGAGAATCGCGCCGTGGTAATCGACTACAAGCATCGTTCGGGTGTCGAGGAGTTTAAGCTCGCCGACCCCACGGTGCGCGACGAGGAGTCGGGCGAGGCTCCCATCGACGACCCGCGCTGGCTGCCGCCCCATACCCAGACACTCATCTACGCGCAGGCCGTGCGTCGGGCGCTGGGCCTAGATACCCGCGCAGCGCTCTACTTTTCCACCAAGGGCGGCAAGCCCGCGCTGCGCGGCGCCGCAAGTGCCGAGCTGCTCGAGGAAGAGCGCGGCGACGGTCGCATCCCGGGCCTTAAGAAGGGCTTTCCCGGCGAGGGCGGCAACATGGACTTCGATGCGCTGCTCGACCGCGTGGAGACCGGCATTGCCGAGCGCCTGCGCGAGCTCGAGGCGGGCGACGTCGCCGCTGTCGATCCGACATCGGCGCAGGCCGCGCATGCGCGCTGCTCGTATAACCACGAAGGAACGTTTGTAAGGAGGGACGTGTAGACCATGGATCTTTCGACTTTGATGCCGCAACAGCTGCAAGTCGTCAAAACGCTCGACCGCCCGCTGTTTGTCTCGGCGGGTGCCGGCTCGGGCAAGACCTTTACCCTCACGCGCCGCATTGTCTATGCGCTCTCGCCCGAATCCGGTCCGTTTGTCGAGCATCTGGACCAGGTGCTCGCCATTACCTTTACCAAAGATGCCGCGGCCGAGATCCGTGACCGCGTGCGCCGCGCGCTCATCGACGAGGGTATGGACGAGGAAGCCCTGACCGTCGACGATGCGTGGATTTCGACCATTCACGGCATGTGCTCGCGTATCCTGCGCGCACACGCGTTGGAGCTGGGTATCGATCCCGAGTTCACGGTGCTCACCGATACCGACGAGCTTATGGACCAGGCTGTTGAGCATGTGCTGGCCCGCGCGACGGCGCCCGATGCCGCCCCCGAGCTCGCGGCATCGCTCAAGGCCCTCTACGCCTGGTATCCCATGGCGGGCGAGGGCGGTCCCTTTGGCGCCGGCACGACCATCAAGGGTCTGGTGCGCGACCTGCTGGAGCTCTCGAGCCAGCTGCCGGGCGGTATGGACGACGTGCGCGTGGCGCGCGGCCAGGCCGACACCTCGGCCCTTGCCGATGCCTATCGATCGGCGTTGGGCGCAAGCAAGGCCGCGACCGAAAAAGCGCAGACGGCGCTCGATGCCATCGACGCGTTCGAGGCGAGCGGCAAGACCATGGCCGATGCGGCGCGACTCATGATGTCGTGCACCATGCCGCGCGCGAGCAAGGCATTCCCTAAGGAGCAGGTGGAGCTACTCAAGGCAGAGGCCGCCGATGCGTTTATCAATATCGTGCTGGCCTGCGGCGGTCCCGCGCTCGAGGCGCTGGTGGGGCTTGCCCGTGCTGTAGAGGCTGAGTACCGCGCGCTCAAGGCCGGCCAGTCTGCCCTCGACAACAACGATCTGCTGCGCATGGCCTACGAGGCCCTGCGCGATTACCCGGCCATCCGAGCGGCATACGAGGGTCGCTTTAAGATGGTCATGATCGATGAGTTCCAGGATACCGATCAGATGCAGGTCGACCTGATCCGTTACCTGACGGGTGCGGGGGAGCGCGCGTTGTGTACCGTAGGCGATGCACAGCAGTCGATCTACCGCTTCCGCGGGGCGGAGGTCGAGGTGTTCCGTCGCCAGGAGCGCAAGGTGGGCTCGTCTGCCGCGCCCGAGGCGACTGCCGCGGCCGACGCCCCTGCTGGCGAGCTCGTTAAGCTCGTGCGCAACTTCCGCAGCCACGACGAGGTGCTACGCTATGTGGCTCGCGTCTTCGACGGCGACGACGGCGGCCTGATGCAGGGCTTTTTGGATCTTGAGGCGAGCGACGGCCGCAAGGACACGCTGGTGGCAGACGCCTCGCGTCGTCAGGCCCTCTTTGTTGCCGGCGGCAGTACGCAGGAGCGCACACAGGCCAAGGCCCGCGCGATCGCAGAGCGGTTCCGCGCGCTTGCCGATGCCGGTCAGCCCCAGGGCGGCATGGTGCTGCTGCTGGGCCGCATGACCAACGCCGACGTCTATGCCCAGGCTTTCCGCGACCAAGGACTCGACTGCGTGATCGCGGGTGGCTCGGTCTTTGCCCAGGCAGCCGAGGTGCAGACGGTGCGCGCCCTAGTCTGCGCGCTCGCCAATCCGGCCGATACGGCGCAGGGCCTTATGCCGCTGCTGGCCTCGCCGATGTTTGCGCTCGGCGCCCAGGAGTTCCTGGCGCTGGCGACCAAGCTGGACGACCAGACGGGGGAGACCTCGCGCCGCAACATCGACGCGGGCATCATGAGCGATTCCGATGTGCCGGGCTTGCAGAGCCTGCCGCTCGTGACGCGCGCCCGCGAGGTGCTATGCTATGCGCTTCGTCGTGTGGGCCGCGATTCGTTCGCGGCGATCGCGCGCGACGTGGTCAACGCTTCGGGCTGGTTTGTGCGTCTGGCACAGCGTGGTCCCGAGGGCAAGGCCATTGCCGCCAACGTGCTCAAGGCGCTCGATGCTGTGGTTGAGGCCGAGGCCGAGTTCGGTAACTCGCCGCGCTCCATTGCGCTGGCCTTTGACCGCTTCCTGGCGGGCAAGGAAGCCCCGGGCGCGCTCAACGAGGAGGGTGACGGCGCGGTACGAATCATGACCGTGCATGCGTCCAAGGGCCTGGAGTATCCGGTCGTGGCGGTTGCGGAGTGCTTTGGCGTGCGCAAATCGTCCGGTGCGGCACAGATGGGTCGCGTCGAGGGCGGAGCGCAGGTCGTGGCACTGCCTGCACGCTTCGACGGCGTTAAACTCGCGGACGGCACGTTCGTAAAGGGCGATGACGTCAAAAAGCAGTTTGAGCGCGCGTTTAAGGGCAAGGGCACGTCGCTGTGGCTGCCGCCAGAGCTCATGGAGGATGTCTGCGCGACGGGTTCTCCCGCCGAGGCATTTGCTCACTTGCGCAACGACGACCTGCAGCTTTCGCTCGAGGAGCGGGCTCGTCTGCTTTATGTCGCCATGACGCGAGCGCGCGAGCTGGTCATTCTGGCGATGGATGCCGGCGTGAGCCGCGGCAAGCTGTGCGCGCCGACCTTCGATGTCGAGACCGATCTGACCTACGACGTGCTGCGTCGTATTCTGCCGACGGACGGCCTGGACATGCCGCAGCTCGATGCCGACCGTTTGGTGTTCGACAACTCCCAGCCGGGCGACTACGAGCTCATCTCGCTGGCTGACTTTGCTTTTGGCGAGCAGTCGTTTGAGGCCAATGCTTCGCTTGATGCCGAAGGCAGGCTTGTCCGCGGCGATGCGGAGCCGGAGGGTGCCGGTGCGGATGCCCGCGCCGCCGTTCCCGGTCCTGCCGACCCCGAGCCCGATGCGTTTGAGCTCGTGTATCCCCAGGCGGTGGGCGTGCGCATGGGCACCTGCCCGTATCCGGCGCGCGATTCGTACAGCTACTCGTCAATTGCCGCGGCGCTGCATGCCGAGTCCGAGGACCGTGCCGCCGAGGCACACGTGCCCATGGACGAGGCCGGCGATGATGCGGAGTCGGATGGTTCCGAGATGACGGATGCGGACGTGGCTGCTGTCGAGCCCGCCGGCAACCCCATGGCGCTGGGCTCGGCGTTCCATGCCGCCTGCCAGTGGCTGATCGAGATGGGTGCCGATGAGCTGCCCGCCGCGCGTGCCGATGCGCTGGCGCGTCTGTGGCGCCTGACGCCGGAGCAGCGCGAGCGCTTCGACGTTGCCCTGGACCGCTGGCTCAAGTCGGCGGTCCGTGCCGAGCTGCTTGCCTGGCCGTGCGTTCGCGCCGAGGTGCCGTTCTTTTCGCTGGGCTGCGAGGACAAGGACATTGCCCGCTACGGTGCATATGCCGAGGGCGCCATCGATGCACTGGCGACCGACCCGGCCGATCCGTCACGCGCACTGGCCATCGACTACAAGACGGGTGGCACGCCGGATGAGACACCCGACCAGCTGTTCGAGAAGCACGCCCTGCAGGCGCGCGTCTATTCGGATGTTCTGCACAAGGCGGGCTTTAAGACGGTGACGGTCAAGTTCGTCCGCGTGGAGCAGTCCGATCCCTCCAACCCCGCCGAGTCCCAGGTGATCACCTACAACCTCTAGCTCACCAGGGCCGTCCGCACGCCCAGTCTCCCCATAACTTGCGGTGAAATAGTTCCTGTTTTACGGCCCAGCTGGCTCCATCAGGAACTATTTCACCGCAACTCAGAATCAGTCGGGGGTGCGGATTACGCGGATGAAGTTGCCAATCAAGGGTGCGGATTACGCAAATTTACACTTGACGTTCATCTCGGGTGGGCCTATAAATACATGTGATGGGTTGTTATCCCTTTGGGGAGCATGGCCATCCGGATTCCGTTCGTTATTCAATTGCACATATATTCGGGTGTCACTTTAGGGCATGACCGTAGGCAAGTAGGGTGCTGCTTTCTGCCGAGGTCATGCCCTTTTTGTTCAGCTCCGAATGAGTGCCCTATCATCAAGAGAGGAGGTGCATCGATATGCTGGCGATCAGAAAGCTCAACAATAACGCCGTGATTTGTCGAGATAGTCGCGGTCGCGAGGTCGTGGCGCTCGGCAAGGGTGTCGGCTTCGGTGGTGACTTCCCCCGGGAGCTCGCGATGGACCATATCGAGCGCACGTTCTATAGCATCGATGCCGAGGGGCAGCGTATCATGCAGGATCTTCCTGCCGATGTGGTGCTGTTTACGGCAAAGATCATGGATATTGTAGAGAACGAGCTGCCTTACGAACTCAGTCCCAACGCCGTGCTCATCATGGCCGACCATATCGCCTTTGCGATTGCGCGGCAGAGGAAGGGCATTCGTTTTGATATGCCCCTTACCTATGATGTGCAGCAGCTTTATCCGCTGGAATACAAAATCGGCCGCTACATTACCGCGCGCGTGCGGCAGGAGTTGGGCGTCGAGCTGCCGCGCGAAGAGGTGGCAAGCATCGCCATGAATTTGGTCAATGCAAAGACTGGGGCAGAGGTTACTGTGGCAAGCGATCGCGCCCAATCGTTTGAGCGCCTGCTCAACGATGTCACTGATATCGTCGAGTACGATTTCCGTACCATCATCGATCGGGAGTCTTTTGAGTTCTCACGGTTTGCGACACACGTGCAGTATCTGTTCAAGCGTATCAAGGGTAACGATAGCCTCAGCAGCGCCAATTTGCCGCTTTATGCGAATTCGCGCGAGGAGTTTCCCGAGCTTGCGCAATGCATCGACCACATCTGTACCTATATGAAGCGGGAATGGCATACGGAGCTCACCGACGAGGAGAAGCTTTACTTCATGCTCCATGTCAACCGTATCTGTACGAAGGCGGAATCCGGCACAGCCGGACGCTGACAACCCAGGCCAGAAGGATTGTAACCTGTGTTAGGGCAGGGCATGACCTCCGAAAGTACGAGAACCATCTCGTGCCACGACGATTCGTGGCGTAAAAGGAGGAATGATGACTAACTATCAAAAACTCGCCCAAAGAATCATCGAAGAGGTGGGCGGCAAGGCGAATGTTTCAAGCGCGACGCATTGCATGACGCGTCTGCGCCTCGTTCTTAAGGACGAGGGGCTTGCAGATGACGCCAAGCTCAATGCGATTCCCGAAGTGATTAGCGTGGTGCACGCTGGCGGCCAGGTGCAGCTCGTAATCGGGCCGACCGTCGACAAGGTCTACGACGCGGTATGCAGGGAAGGCGGCTTTGAAGTCCAGACGGCGATTGATGAAGATCTGGACGCAGCAGAGAGGCTTCCCTGGAAGGAGCGGTTCGCTCCGAAGCGCATCGGCAATCTGATTCTCGATGCGGTGAGCGGCTCTATCGCTCCCATTCTGCCCGTGTTCTGCATCGCGGGTATCTTCCGCATGTTCACCATTTTGCTTGGTCCGGAAGGCGCGGGCCTTCTAGCCGCGGAGGGCAGCATGTACCGGCTCTTCACCTTGGTGGGAGACGCGGCATATTACTTCCTGCCGATCTTCGGTGCCTATGCGGCGGCCAAGAAGTTCCAGACGAGTCCTGTGCTCGCGCTCATGACGGCTGCTATTATGATTCATCCGAGCATGCTCGCTATCGTCGAGGAGGGCGCTCCGTTCGACGTCTACGGCATCCCCATGACGCTGGTGAATTACACACAGTCGGTGCTTCCCATCATCCTCATCGTGTGGATTCAGTCCTACGTAGAGGGGCTTATCAAGAAGCATTGCCCTGACATGCTGCGCATCCTCGTGATTCCAGTGGGGACCATGCTCATCATGCTGCCGCTTGCACTCTGCGTCTTCGGCCCCGCCGTCTCCTTCATTATGGGCATCATCGCCGATATCATCATCTGGCTCGGCGCGAACGCCGGTCCGCTGTGCGGTCTGGTGGTCGGTGCGACGTGGAACCTCGTGATCGCTACCGGCATGCATGTGCCGATTCTCACCGCTATGATGCCCGGCTGGCTTGAGGTGGGCTATGACGCCGTGTGCACTCCGGGTACGACGGTGGTTGTTTACGTGACGCTTGCGGTCGCGCTCGCCTACGGCATCCGTGCAAAGGGCAAGGCTAACCGTCAGCTCGGTTGGACTACCTTCGCTACCTATGCGCTCGGCCGCGTATCCGAGCCCATCATTTACGGCATCCTCTTGCGCGATAAGAAGGCGCTCGCTTGGTCGATGATCGGCGGCGCGGCCGGCGGCCTTGCATGCGGTCTGCTCAACGCGCGCATCTTCGTCTTCTCGGGAGTCGGCTTCCCGTGGATGAACGTCATCAAGTTCAGCCAGGACATCATTCCGGGCGCCATCAGCTGCGCGATTGGCTTTGCGGTGACATTCGCCCTCTGCATGGTCTTTGGCTTCGACAATCGCGAATCGGGCGAGAAGGAAGCCGAGGAGGCCCTTGAGGCTTAAGCGCTGCATCTAGAAGGGTGCCTTAGCGCAACGAGTCTCTTCTCGGAACTGGGGCCCCATGAACCCGGACGGGCACCGCTGCATGGTGGTGCCCGTTCGCACTAAAAGCAAGATAAGGAGGACTCCCATGCCATTGCGTTCTGATTTCCTCTGGGGCGGCGCGCTTTCCGCCAACCAGTGTGAGGGTGCCTGGGACGAGGGCGGGCGGGGGCTCGCCAACGCGGATCTTCTGCCGTACGGGCGGGACCGTCTCGCCGTCATCAGGGGTGACGACGTTCCGCTCGAGCCGCTGTCCGACCATTACTACCCGGCCCAACAGGCCATCGATTTCTATCATCATTACCGCGAGGACATCGCGCTCTTCGGCGAGATGGGCTTCAAGGCTCTGCGCCTCTCCATCGCATGGAGCCGTATATTCCCCAACGGGGATGACTCCGAACCCAACGAGCAGGGCCTCGCGTTCTATGAGGATGTGTTTCGCACCTGCCTCGAACAGGGCATCGAGCCGGTGGTGACGCTCAACCACTATGACGTGCCCATGCATCTTGTTACGGCATACGGCGGTTGGCGCAACCGCGCTCTCGTGGGCATGTTTGAGCGCTTCGCTCGCACTGTGTTCGCACGTTACCGCAATCAAGTGCGCTCTTGGCTCACGTTCAACGAGATCAACATCATGACCTCTGCGTGCTTCATGGCGGCAGGCATCGTGTTTGATGAGGGGGAGGACCGCTACGTCTCCGTTCATAACGCGGTGCATCACGTGCTCGTGGCGAGTGCTTGCGCGGTGCGCGCCTGCCATGAGATCATCCCTGGTGCGCAAATCGGCTGCATGCTCAATGCGGGTATTTTCTATCCTGCTACCTGCAACCCTGCCGACGTTAAAACGGCTCAGGACGAGAATCGCAAGCACTACATGTTCACCGACGTGCAGGTGCGCGGCCACTATCCGTGCTACATGCTCACGGAGTATGAGCGTCAAGGGTTCGCGATTCCTTGGGCGGAGGGCGATGAGGAGGTCCTTGCGCAGAATCCGGTGGACTTCGTGGGCTTCTCTTACTACTCGACGCGCGTGGCGCAGGCAAACACCGAGGGGCAGTTCGACTCCAATCTACTCAAGAGTGCCCCCAACCCTTACCTCAAGATGGAGCCATGGGGCAGATTCATCGATCCCGCAGGGCTGCGCATCACCATGAACGACATATACGACCGGTACGAAAAGCCGCTCTTTATCGTGGAGAACGGTCTCGGAGCCCCGGATGAGCCGGATCAGAACGGCTTTGTGGATGATGGATACCGTATCGATTACCTGCGCGAGCACATCCAGGCTATGAAGGACGCCGTCGAAATCGACGGGGTGGACCTCCTGGGCTACACGTGCTGGGGACCGATCGATCTGGTTTCGGTCGCAACGGGCCAGATGCGCAAGCGCTACGGTTTCATTTATGTCGACCTCGATGACGAAGGACACGGCACACGTCGGCGCAGCAAGAAAAGATCGTTCGAGTGGTATCGCAAGGTAATTGCCTC
>NZ_QRKJ01000001.1:0-54364 GCF_003471905.1 Collinsella sp. AM16-21 | reverse complement strand
AAAGATCGTTCGAGTGGTATCGCAAGGTAATTGCCTCAAACGGCGAGGACCTGAGCTGAGCTTTCCTCAGGGGCCGGACCGCGACATGGGGTCGCGGTCCGGCCCCTTTGCGACGAATGAAGCAATCAGGTCAAAGCAGCTAAAAAAGACACGTCCCAAAAAGACTGCCCGTGTGGGTTTGGCTAGGTTCGGGCGCTGTCCGTGCCGTGGGGTAAAATCGTTCAGTCAGAACACGAACCCGCATCGGAGCTCATCACATGGCATTCGTCCATCTGCACAATCACACTGTTTTCTCCATGCTCGACGGCGCAACCCGTATCCAGGATATGGTCAACCGTGCCGTTGAGCTTGGCATGCCTGCCGTGGCCATTACCGATCACGGCTACATGTATGGCGTGCCCGACTTGGCGCTGGCCTGCGACGCCGTTAACCACAACACGCCCGAGTACAAAACCTGGAGCCACGACAAGGCCTTCTTGGAAAAGGACCGCCGCGACGAGCTGGTGGAGCCCGACCCCGAGGAAAACCCGCGCGAGCATGCCCAGTACGTTAAGGACATGGCTATGTGGGACGAGAAGGGCAATATCGACGAGCTCAAGCCGCCCCTGGTCATCAAGCCCATCTTTGGCTGCGAGGTCTACTTTACGCCGGACGAGACCCTTGCCCGCGACCACAAGCCCGAGCTCTACCACATGATCCTTCTGGCCAAGGACCAGGAGGGCTACGTCAACCTGATGCAGACGGTCTCCGAGGCCGCCGTGCAGGGCTTTTACTACAAGCCGCGCGTGACGCTCGACAACCTGCGCCGCCACGCCAAGGGCATGATCTGCACCAGCGCCTGCATCGCGGGCATCATTCCCAAGTACATCGACCGCGGTGACATGGAGGGCGCCATCAAGTGGGCCGAGACCTTCCGTGACACCTTCGAGCCCGGCGACTTCTACATCGAGATCCAGGAACACGGCATCACCACCGACAACGGCCTGACCGACGAGCAGATGGACCGTACGCTCATCGACATCGCCAAACAGGTGGGCGTCAAGGTCATTGCCACCAACGATTTCCACTACCTGCGCCGCGAGGACGCTCCCGTGCAGGATGTCATCATGTGCATTGGCATGAACGCCAAGGTCGACGACCCCAACCGCATGCGCATGACTGGCTCGGAGTTTTATATGAAGACCGAGGAGGAGATGCGGGCGATGTTCCCGTATTGCCCCGAGGCCTGCGACAACACGCTCGAGATTGCCGACAAGTGCTACGTTGAGCTGGACTGGGACTCCATCATCCTGCCGCGCTTCCCGTTGCTCGATCCCGGCGAGACGCACGAGAGCCAGTTCCGCCGCGAGTGCGAGAAGGGCCTGCGCCAGCACTACGGTGACGACTGGGCCACGCGCGAGATCGGTGGCGTCAACATCAAAGAGCGCTTTGAGTACGAATACAAGGTCATCTGCGACAAGGGCTTTGCCGCCTACTTTTTGATCGTCGCCGAGTACGTGCAATGGGCCAAGGACAACGGCATCGGCGTCGGCCCCGGCCGAGGCTCGGCCGCCGGCGCTATCGTCGCCTACGCCATGAACATCACCGCGTTCGACCCGCTCGAGAACGGCCTGATGTTCGAGAGGTTCCTGTCCCCGCAGCGTACCGAGATGCCCGATATCGATATGGACTTCGACGATGAGCGGCGCCTCGAGGTCGTGGAGCACGTTCGCCAGCTCTACGGCCCCGAGAAAGTCACCCACGTCATCACCTACTCGACCATTAAGGCCAAGCAGGCCATCAACGACGCCGCTCGCGTCCTGGACTACCCGGTCTACATGGGCCAGCGTCTGTCCAAGATGGTCTCGAGCGACCCCAAGGTCAAGCTCAAGCAGGTGCTCGAAAAGCAACCCGGCAAAGAGGACCTGTTTAACCCCGATTTTGCCGAGGCATATAAAAAGGACGACGACGCCCGCCGCATCATCGACACGGCGCTCTCAATCGAGGGCCTCACCCGTGGCGAGGGCGTGCACGCGTGCGCCGTTCTGATCTGCCGCGACCCCGTCAACGAGCACGTGCCCACCAAGCTCGACACCAAGGGCGGCGTCGAGATTACCCAGTACGAGGGCCATACCGTTGCCGACATGGGCCTGCTCAAGATGGACTTCTTGGGCCTGCGCACGCTGACTGTTATCTCCAAGGCAAAGGCAAACATCAAGAAGAACTTCGGCATCGACATCAAAGAGGAAGAGATTCCCTTTGACGACCCCGAGATCTTTAAGCTCATGGGTTCCGGCCACACCGCCGGCGTCTTTCAGGTCGAGTCCGCCGGCATGACGGCCACGATCAAGAACATGAAGCCCACCGAGTACAAGCACGTCGTGGCATTGATCGCTCTGTACCGCCCGGGCCCGCTGGGCGCCGGCATGGTCTCGTCCTACATCAACCGTATGAACGGCAAGGAACCGGCGGTTTCCTACGACGACCGCCTGGACGACATCCTGGGCGAAACCTACGGCACCATGGTCTACCAGGAGCAGGTTATGCTCATCTCCGTCGAGATGTGCGGCTTCTCCAAGGGCGAATCGGACTCGCGTATCCGTAAACCCGTGGCTAAGAAAAAGATCAAGCTGCTCACGTCGACGGTGCTGCACTGGGAGGATGGCTCGGACGAGACCACCTACGACCACTGGATGAACGGCGCTATCAAGAACAACTACACGCGCGAGGTCGCCCAGAAGATTTGGGACGATGTTCTCGAGTTCGCATCTTACGCCTTTAACAAGTCGCACTCCGCCGGCTACGCCATCCTGGTTATGCAGACGGCGTGGCTCAAGGCGCACTATCCGCACGAGTACATGGCGGCCGTTCTGACGTCCTACACGGGCAAGACCGACAAGATCGTTCATTACGTCTCGGCGTGCCGTCACGACGGCATCCCCGTGCTTTCGCCAGATGTCAATGAGTCCGGTACCGAGTTCACGGCTACCAAGGAGGGCGTGCGCTTTGGTCTGGCCGGCATCCGCGGCGTGGGCACCGGCGTGGCGCAGGCGATTATCGCCGAGCGCGAGGCGGGCGGTCCGTTTAAGACGCTGCACGATTTTGTCGAGCGCGTGGACTCGAGCCAGGCCAACCGCCGCGTGATCGAATCGCTCATCAAGGCAGGCGCCTTCGACTCCACGGGGTATCCGCGTCGCCAGATGATGCACTTTGTGGACAAGAACAACCCCGAGAACATCATCGATGCCGCGGTAAAGCGCCAGAAGGATCGCGCGAGCGGCCAGACGTCGTTCTTCGATATGTTTGGCGACGTTGAGGGCTCGGGCTTTGAGGTGAGCGTGCCCGATCCGGATGGCCAGGAATGGGACCGTCACCTTAAGTTGAGTCAGGAGAAGGAGGTTCTGGGCATCTATGTCTCGGACCACCCGCTGCGCCCGTTTGAGTATGCACTAGCCAAGGCGCGTGACTTCTCGTTCTCGCAGATCGACACCGGCTACGAAGTTCAGAATCCTACGGGCGGCACCATCAACCAGGAAATTCCCGAGGGCAAGGCGCTGTGGTGGGCCGGCATGGTCTCGAGCGTGTCCAAGCGCGTGACCAAAAACGGTGACCCCATGGGCATCGTGCAGCTCGAGGACATGGAAGGCGAGGCCACCGTCGTCGTGTTCCCCAAGACCTACAAGGAGGCCGAGGGGTACCTGTACGGCGAGGTCGATCCCGAGACCGGCGCGCAGCTGTCCGATGCCTTTGTGCGCATTAAGGGCAAGCTCGAGCGCTCGGACCGCGGCGACCAGATCATCGCGCAGGAGATCGTGCCGCTCGAGCTCAACGAGGAGAACAACAAGCCCAAGGTGTTTGAGGTCATGGTGCCCAACAGCCGCTTTAGCCAGGGCAATATGGCGCGCCTGGCCACGGTGCTCACCGCTAACCCGGGCGGCGACCGCGTGGAGATCTTTATCGAGCAGGTGGACGGGCGCGTGCTGCGTGCCGAGGTACCTGCCAAGGTCAACGCGCGTTCGATTCCGCTGCTGGCCGAGGCCAAGGCCATTGTGGGTAACCAGGGCCGCGTGACGGTGATCTAAGCTACCCCGGGTGAGATTGGAGGAAGTGATGGCGCAGGGGACGTTTGTGCAGGCGCTTCGCAAAGAGGCGGCGTTGAGCGGCACCTTTATGAAGGGCCGCTCGCTCATGCTCAACGGCGCCGTGCTGTCGATTGAGGACAGCGGCTCGCGCTTCTCCAAAAACGTGACGGTTGAGGGCTCGGTGCGCGGCTCGCGCGGCGACCTGTACAAGACGCACGTGGCGCTCGATATGGACGAGCACGAGGTTATCGACTACGACTGCGACTGCCCCGCCGCATACCGCTATCCCGGTATGTGCAAGCACGCCATCGCCACAGCGCTGGCGTACCTGGACACCAGCGGCATTGAGCCTGTTGAGGGGCTGCGCACGCCGGTTCGCACGTTTACGGCGCAGCCGAAACAGCCCGCACGCGCCGCGTCCGCCGCGCCGGCCGTCAACCCCAACTTTCCCTTCCCGGCGCCCGTCCCCACGAGCCCGAGCCTTGTGGCGGCGCTTTCCGATCTTTCGGACGCGCGCATGGATGAGCTGGCGAGCATGCGCCGCAAACTTGCCGGTGCCGTTGATCCCGACGCCCCCAAAGCGGCGTTGGAGCCCTCGTTGGTGCCGTACTACAATCCGCTGTTCGCTGACCGCTTTAGCTGGGCGCTCGAGTTCCGCATTCGCTGTGGATCGGTCTCCTACGTGGTCAAGGACATCGACGGCATGGCCGATGCCTACGTGCGCGGCGGCACGTTCTCCTATGGCAAGAAGCTCACGTTTGTCCATTCACCTGAGGCCTTTGACGAAACATCGACAAAGCTGCTCAACCTTGTTGTGACGACAGTTGCCTATCTCGATGACATCACAAGCTCGCGTTCGGCGTCGTACGACTTTGCCCGCAGCGGTTTTGTTGCCGAGCGTCAGTTGCCGCTGTCCGAGCATAGCATCGTATATGTGCTGGACCTGCTGCGCGGCCAGACCATCTCTTTTGAGCCCGCCTGGTCGCGGGGGACGACGACGCGTCGCACCTACGACGTGGCGGTTGAGCTGTCTCCGCAAGGGGAGGACGAGGCGTCCGCTAAGCGCCCACCACTTCTTGCCGCCAAAATCGCGCCGGCGGCTGGTGGTAGCTATGACCTGCGCCTGCCCGCCGATATGTACTGCTTTGCGTCGGGCGATGCCGCCTACTTGGTTGACACGCGCCGCGCGCGCCGTACCGACGCTGCATTTGCTCAGCATGCCGCACCTTTTTTGTCGCGCTTGCTGCCGTGCCGCACGCCCGCCCATATTGCCGCCGAGCAGGTGGGTGAGTTCTGCCGTATGGCGCTGCCCATTTTGCGCGACTATACCGACCTCACCGCGCCCGCCGCGCTCGATACTGTGGCACCCGAGGCGAGCTTTGCCATGGCAATCGGCGTCGACGATGGTCTTGTGACCTGCAAAATTACGGTTACCTACGGCGATTGGTCGGCTGATCTCTTTAGTCTTGGTGCTCCGGGCAGTCCTTTCGAAGAGCAACGCCCCGGCGTTCCGCCCCGCGATACGCTGGCGGAGTTTCGCGTTATGGACACGGCTGCCATGTACTTCGATTTCTACGAGGGCGGCCTGGCGTTTGAGGAGCGCGATGACGAGAGCCTGTTCCACTTGCTGACCGAGGGCCTGTCTGCCCTGTCCGAGCTGGGCGAGGTCATGCTCAGCGACCGTCTGCGCCAGATTTCGGTCCGCCCTGCGCCCAAGCTCTCGGTGCGCGCGACCGTCAAGAGTAACCTGCTCGATGTCGAACTGGGCGCGAGCGGCCTTTCGGCGGCAGATCTTGCCATCTATCTGGACTCGTACAAGCGCCACCAGACGTTCGCGCGCCTGACGTCCGGCGACATCGTGCGCCTGGATGAGGGAGCGCGTGCCGCGTTTGGTCTTGCCGAGGACCTAGGCGTCGATGCCGTCGACCTGCTCGACGGCGTGTCGCTTCCCGCGTCGAGTACCCTTTTTGTCGATAGCATGCTCGCACGCACGCCGGCGCTCGAGGCCGATCGCGACGCTGCGTTCCGCCGCACCGTCGAGCGCCTGGACACGCTCGGCAAGATGGACTTTACGGTGCCGGCATCGCTCAAGGCAACGATGCGCGGCTACCAGGTCGACGGATACCAGTGGCTCGGCTCGCTCGAACACCTGGGCCTTGGCGGCATCTTGGCCGACGACATGGGCCTGGGCAAAACGCTCCAGATGATCGCGCATATCCTGGCGCGCGTGGAGGCGGGGGACACCAAGCCCACGCTCGTGGTATGCCCGGCCTCACTCGTGTACAACTGGACTGCCGAGCTGGAGCGCTTTGCCCCGTCGCTCGATGTGTGCGCCATTGTGGGCGCCAAGGCTCAACGTCGTGTACAGATTGCCGGCGTGGCCGAGCATAACGTGGTCGTAACGTCGTATGACCTTATGCGGCGCGATATCGACGAGTACGTCGAGCAGGATTTTGCCCGCGTGGTGCTCGATGAGGCACAGTACATTAAAAATCCGCTCACGCAGGTGGCGCGCGCTGCCAAGCGCCTGCCTGCCGGCGTGCGCTTTGCCCTGACGGGCACGCCCATCGAAAACCGCCTGTCCGAGCTCTGGAGCATCTTCGACTTTTTGATGCCGGGCCTTTTGGGGACGCGCGAGTCGTTTGCCAAGCGCTTTGAGAGCCCCGTCGAGCATGCCGAGGGCGATAGCGCCGCTCGCCTGCAGGCGCTCGTGTCGCCGTTTGTGCTGCGCCGTGTTAAGGAAGACGTGGTGGCCGACCTGCCCGAGAAGATCGAGGACACCGTCATGGCACAGCTTACCGGCGAACAACGCAAGCTCTACCTGGCCAACCAGGACCGCATCGCCCAGCAGGTGCAGCACCGCGAGGCTGGGGAGTTTAAGAAGGACAAGCTCAAGGTGCTCGCCGAGCTCACCAAGCTGCGCCAGATCTGCTGCGACCCACGTCTACACTACGAGGATTACAAGGCGGGGAGCGCAAAGCTCGATACGTGTATGGAGCTCGTGCACGGCGCACTCGACGGCGGGCATCGCATCCTGTTGTTCAGCCAGTTTACGGGTATGCTCGATATCATCGGTAAGCGCTTGGCCAAGGAGGACATCGCCTTCCTTAAGCTCACGGGCGCTTCATCTAAGGAGAGCCGCGCCAAGATGGTCGCGCAGTTCCAAGCGGGCGAGGTCCCGGTCTTTTTGATTTCGCTCAAGGCGGGCGGCGTGGGCCTTAACCTGACGGCGGCCGACGTGGTCATCCACTACGACCCGTGGTGGAACGTGGCGGCGCAGGACCAAGCGACCGACCGCGCGCATCGTATTGGCCAGCAACATACCGTGACCGTGTACAAGCTCATCGCCAAGGACACGATCGAGGAGCGCATCATGCAGATGCAGGAGTCCAAGCGCGACCTGGTCAACAGCGTGCTCGGCGGCGACGGCATCTCGTCGGCGCTGTTTACCCGCGAAGATGTTCTGGCGCTGCTGGGCGGCGACGGGCGCTAACCCGCTCGGGTGGGGCCGCCAGGGCGGATAGCGCACGCTGCCCCATCGTCCCCGCCCGTTATGTGTTCATTTGCAATGCCGTGGATGGTTTGTCTGCCTTTGGGCATAAGAACCATCAAGAACATTGGCACGTCAGCAAAGGAGAACATCATGGCGAAATTCTTTAAGGACCCCGACGGTAAGCTCATTGCCGCCCTTGGCAACGACGTTGCAACCCCTGCCGGTTGCACGGAACTGACCGCAAACACTGAGGACGCGGCGCACGAGAAGCACGTGCCTGTTGTCGAGACCGAGCGCGACGGTCACGTGATTCGCGCGCGCGTTGGCTCGGTCGAGCACCCCAGCCTGCCCGAGCACTATATTGAGTGGATCGCCCTTGAGGCCGAGGGCCGCTTAGAGGTCCATTACCTTGAGCCCGGCATGAAGCCCGCGACGTTTTTCGCGGGCGGCTCCAAGACCGGTACCGTCTATGCCTATTGCAACCTGCACGGGCTGTGGTCCGCGACGTTCTAGGAGCGCGCCCCCGCTCGGGGTATCATAGCTAGCATATGCACATGCGAGCGCCGGCTGCATTATGCGGCCGGCGCTTTTACTACGACAACGATGGTTTACGACGGAAAGGGCTGAGCCATGAAGCTCGCGCTTGCACAGATCGATATGCGCCTGGGTGATATTGAGGGCATTTGCGGCCGCATCGAGGACCAGGCTCGTCTGGCCCACGAGCGCGGGGCGCGCGTGCTGTGCGTTCCGGCTCCGCTCTTTATGGGCGCCATGCCCGGGGGCCTGGTGGGCACTGCCGACTTTGAGCACGACATGCTTGCCGGCTTGACTGGTGTCGCCGAGCGTATCCAGGAGCTTGACATGATCTGCATCGTGCCCGCGGCGGTTTCGTTTGAGGGCCAGCCGCTGCTCGACTACATGATGCTCAAGGACGGTCATGTGGTGCCGGCGCGTTCGAGCATTGCCCTGCAGCGTGGCGAGAACAACGACACGCGTTGGGCGCCGCCGGTGTTCGACGTGGACGGCGTGCGCATCGCCGTGATTTTTGACTTGGACCGCGAACTCGAGATGTTGCCGACCGGTGTTGACCTCATTGCGTATTTCCAATTCAATGCGTTTGACATGACCGACCGCGAGACTGCCGCCATTGCCGCCGTTCGCAGCGGCGCCTACCGCAAGATCGCATCCAAGCGCAGTGTGTGGTTTGCCTGTATGGCGCCGGTCGGTGCCTATGACGAGTCGGTGTATACCGGCGGTTCGTTTGTGCTCGACGACTGCGGTCGCGTGGTGGCCCAAGCGCCGTGTTTTGAGGAGAGCCTGCTGGTTCAGGAGATTCAGCGCGGCGTGATGCTCGATGCCCTGGAAGATCACGAACTGCCCGAGTTCCGTTCCGAGGAGTGGCTGTGGCAGGCGCTGGTGCTCGCCGTGCGCGACAACGCCCGGGCCCACGGTGCGTCGCGTGCCGTGGTGGCACTCGAGGGCGACTTGCCGTCGTCCCTGCTGGCGGCGCTGGCCGTCGACGCTCTGGGCCCACGTAATGTGATTGGCCTGGTGCTGGGGCGCAACCGCATCTTTACGCCGGCGCAGGAGGAGGCCGAGGCTGCTCGCTGTGCCGCCGTTCGCGCCATTGCCGAGCGCCTGCATATTCGCACGGTTGAGCGCGATGCGCCGGATGCCGCGCGCGTGCTCGACCGCGATGTGTCGGCGGGCGACGCCGAGCGCCTGCGCTCTCGCACGCTGGGCCTCATGCTGGAGGACACGGCGCTCGAGTTGGGTGCGATGGCGCTGAGCCCGCTGTCCAAAACCGAGTACGCACTGGCGGCGCCGGCGCTTTGCGGCGGCTACCAGGGCGATTATGCGCCCTTTGGCGATGTGTACCTGTCGACGCTTGAGTTTGTGGCGCGCGTGCGCAACCGCACGTCTGCCGTGGTGCCCCAAGAGCTCGTGACGCTCAACGCGGTGGAAGATTGTATGGAGCGAGTGCTGGCGCAGGCGCTCTCGACGCTCGACGGTCCGGTCGATATGCTCGACCGCGCGGCACAGCTGCTCGGCGGGGTCGAGCCGGGTGAGATCGATGGCGCGCTTGAGGCGCACGTGGACCGCAATCGATCTTTCGACGACATCCCGATGGCCGCTGGCAAGCCTGAGGCCTGCTCGCTGCTGCTGATGCTCGTTCGACAGGGTGAGGCTGCCCGCCGCATGTTGCCGACGGCGCCGATCGTTTCGTCCCGTTCGTTTGCCGAGCGCTCCTGGCCGTACATGCTCGCGTGGTCCGACCTGGGGCTTAACGGCAAGGAGCGTATGACGGTCGATTCGCTGGCGCGCGCCGAGGTGCGCCGTTTTGCTGACGAGGATACTAGTGAGCGCGTGCGAAACGAGATGATGGGCGTGCTGGGCGAGCTACTGGGTATTTCGCCCGAACAAATGGAGGAGTTGCGCTCTGAAGACGGTCAGCGTCGTTTACACGAGGGAATGAAAAAGTTCGAGGGCGAGGTTCAGGACGCCATCGATAAGATGATGGGCGGCCAGGGTGGCCCGCAGGGTGGGCCCCAGGGTGGCCCGATGCCGCATCCGCCGGTTGATCCCCGACAGTTCCCGTTCTTCTCGCAGAACTAAAAAGGTTACGCGGTTTTGCCAAACCGCGTAACGAGTCGACGCTGCGCGAGCCCCTGCCGGGCAATCTGCCGCTCAAACCGTCGCTTGCGTACAAAAGTACGCGGCGCTCCTCTTTCGCGACACCTTGCCACGGCAGGGACTCGCTCGCTGACTTATGCTCAACCTATGGTTCAACCTTGCTTGCTAGATGCGGCCGCTATTGTGTTATTCTAGAACAGACGTTCGTGAATGATGCGCGGGGCCTTGTCTTGCGCTGCGCTTGTGGCGAGGGGAGGTTGGCTTGGTTATCTTGGGCATTGACCCCGGTTTGGCTCATACGGGTTGGGGGATTATCGAGGAGCGGCGTGGCGAGGTTCGCTGCCGTGCCTATGGCTGCATCGAGACCAGCGCGGGTAGTCCGCTCGCGGTGCGCCTGTCGCATATCGCCCGCGACCTCAAGGGCGTCGTGGAGCGTTATCGACCCGATACCGCTGCCATCGAGAGCATTTACTTTGGCGCCAACGTTCGCTCGGCCATCCCTACGGCGCATGCCCGCGGTGCCGCGCTCGTGGCGCTTTCGGAATGCGCGCTCGAGATTGGCGAGTACACGCCTATGCAGATTAAGCAGGCTGTTGTGGGCACCGGAGCCGCGGACAAACGGCAGGTCGCGTATATGGTTCGTACGCTCACGCAGCTCGACCACGACCCGCATCCCGACCATGCCGCCGATGCCCTGGCTTGCGCCATCTGCCACGTAAACCTCAGCCGCACCCGTGCCCTTACCGGTGGCGAGTTCTATCAACAGAGAGGAACCGGATACTGATGATTTCCCAGCTCCATGGAACGCTTGTCGAGGCCACGATGAGCTCGGCCGTCGTCGACGTGTCGGGCGTTGGCTTTGAGCTCGGCATCTCGGGCGGCACTGCGGCCACGTTGCCGACGCCCGGCGGCGAGGTCCGCCTCTACACGCGCATGCAGGTGCGCGAGGACGCCATGACACTTTTCGGTTTTTCCTCTAAGGATGAGCGTACGATGTTCGACCGGCTCGTGTCCGTCTCGGGCGTCGGTCCGCGCCTGGCGCTTGCCGTGCTCTCCACCTATACCGTGGGCCAGTTGTATTCGCTGGTGATGGCCGAGGACGACAAGGGCATGGCCAAGGTGCCCGGTGTGGGCAAAAAGACCGCGCAGCGTCTGATCCTGGAGCTCAAGAGCACCTTTGCCAAGGATAAGGGCTTTGTGCCGGTCGACGTGATTCCCGGACAGGTTGCGATGCCCGTGCCCGCTGCCGCTCCCTCGGCCATTGATGATGCTCGTGCGGCACTCCTTTCCATGGGCTTTAGCCCGCAGGAGACCGATGTCGCTCTGAGCGGGTATGATGGGCAGGATATGCGTGTCGAGGATCTGCTCGGCGCGGCGCTTAAGCGACTCGGAATGGATGCGTGATGTGGGAAGCCGATGACTCTCAGGACCTGTGGGCGACGCCCGGCAACTCGCCGGCGGCATCCATGGCGCACGGCGAGCGCATGGTGGGCTCGGAGCTGACGGCCGAGGACCTCGATGTCGACCGCACTTTGCGCCCCCAGCGCCTGGACGACTACTGTGGCCAGGAGCACATCAAGCAGAGCCTGCGCGTGTTGATCGAAGCGGCGCAGAGCCGTGGCGAGACGCTCGACCACGTGATTTTCTCGGGTCCTCCGGGCCTGGGCAAGACCACGCTGGCCACCGTTATCGCCAACGAGCTGGGCGCTCAGATCAAGACCACGAGTGGCCCTGCCATCGCGCGCACCGGTGACCTGGCGGCTATCCTTACCAACCTGCAGCCGGGTGATGTGCTGTTTATTGACGAGATCCACCGCCTCAACCGTTCGGTCGAGGAGGTCCTGTACCCCGCGATGGAGGACTTTGCCCTCGATATCGTGATCGGTAAAGGCCCGGCCGCACGATCGATTCGCCTGGATATCCCCAAGTTTACGCTGGTGGCGGCAACGACCCGCTCGGGTATGCTGACTGGCCCGCTGCGCGACCGCTTTGGCATTTCATATCGCCTGGATTACTACACGGTCGAAGAACTCGCGCAGATTGTGACGCGCTCGGCGTCCATCCTGGGTGTGACAATAGACCATCCGAGCGCGCTCGAGATCGGCTCACGCTCGCGTGGCACGCCGCGCTTGGCTAATCGTTTGCTCAAGCGCGTGCGCGACTATGCGCAGGTGCGTGGCAACGGCCCCATCGAGCTCGATATTTGCCGTCAGGCACTCGAGTTCTTTGAGATCGACGAGCTCGGCCTGGACTGGATGGATATTCGTATCTTGGAGACGCTTGCCAAGACGTTCTCCGGTCGTGCCGTGGGACTTACGACCCTTGCCAGCGCGGTGGGCGAGGACCCGGGCACGCTCGAGGATGTCTATGAGCCGTATCTGCTGCAGTGCGGGTTGATGATTCGTACGCCGCAGGGCCGTCAGGCAACCCTTCGCACCTTTGAGCACCTGGGGATTGAACCTACCATTTAGGGCGCTTTGTTTTGGCGGGTTGTTAAGCTATCGCTGAGCATTGGATAAACAGATCGCCGTTTGTCGGTTGCGGGTGTTTTACTATTGCACGCCCGTGCTATGCTGGATTGGTCTTTTTCTCATCCGGTAACGAAAGGACCGCCCATGCCTACTGACATCGAAATCGCACGTTCTGTTACGCCGCTGCCTATTACCGAGGTGGCCAAGAACGCCGGCGTCGACGTTAAGCACCTTATTCCGTACGGCTTCGACAAGGCTAAGGTCGACTATTCACTGCTCAACGAGCCGACTGATCACCAGGCCAAGCTCGTCCTCGTGACCGCTATCAACCCCACGCCCGCCGGCGAGGGTAAGACCACTACGACCATCGGTCTGGCCGATGGCCTGCGCCGTCGCGGTGT
This sequence comes from Collinsella sp. AM16-21, assembly GCF_003471905.1. Taxonomy (NCBI): domain Bacteria; kingdom Bacillati; phylum Actinomycetota; class Coriobacteriia; order Coriobacteriales; family Coriobacteriaceae; genus Collinsella; species Collinsella sp. AM16-21. Next base: position 41,304 of record NZ_QRKJ01000001.1, on the reverse strand, counting down.
CAAGAGCGCCGTGGCCCTTCGTGAGCCTTCGCTCGGTCCCGTCTTCGGCGTCAAGGGCGGTGCCGCCGGCGGTGGCTGGGCGCAGGTCATCCCCATGGAGGACATCAACCTGCACTTTACTGGTGACTTCCATGCTATTGGTGCCGCCAACAACCTGCTGGCCGCCATGCTCGACAACCATATTCAGCAGGGCAACCAGCTCGGTATCGATGTTAAGCGCATCACCTGGAAGCGCGTTGTCGACATGAACGACCGTCAGCTGCGCCATGTCATCGACGGCATTGGCGGCAAGGCCCAGGGCGTGCCGCGCGAGGATGGCTTTGACATTACCGTCGCCTCCGAGGTCATGGCGATCCTGTGCCTGTCCACGAGCATCAACGATCTTAAGGAGCGCTTGGGCGAGATCGTTGTCGGCTACAGCTATGCCGGCGAGCCCGTCCGCGCACGCGACCTTAAGGCCCAAGGAGCTATGGCCGCACTGCTCAAGGATGCGCTCAAGCCCAATCTGGTGCAGACGCTTGAGGGTACGCCCGCGTTTGTCCACGGCGGTCCCTTCGCCAATATTGCCCACGGCTGCAACTCCATCATGGCCACGCGTATGGCGATGCGCTTTGGCGATGTCGCCATTACCGAGGCCGGCTTCGGTGCCGATCTGGGTGCCGAGAAGTTCCTCGACATCAAGTGCCGCATGACGGGCGTTCGCCCCAGCGCCGTCGTGGTCGTCGCGACCGCTCGTGCGCTGAAGTACAACGGTGGCGTCGCCAAGGCCGACCTCAACGAGGAGAACCTCGAGGCACTCAAGGCCGGCATGCCCAACCTGCTGCGTCACGTCGACAACATCCAGAACGTTTATGGTCTGCCCTGCGTAGTCGCCATCAACCGCTTCCCGACGGACACCGAGGCCGAGCTTGCGCTCATCGAGTCCGAGTGTCAGAAGCTCGGCGTCAACGTTAAGCTTTCCGAGGTCTGGGCCAAGGGCGGCGAGGGCGCGCTCGAGCTTGCCGATGAGGTCATGCGTCTGATTGAGCAGCCGAGCGAGCTCAAGTTTGCCTATGAGGACGGCGCCGATGTGGCCGACGCTCTTGAGGCCATTGCCACCAAGGTCTACCGCGCCGACGGCGTCGACTTTACGCCGGCCGCCAAGCGCCAGCTCGCCGAGCTGCGCGAGAACGGCTTTGGCAACCTGCCGGTGTGCGTGGCCAAGACGCAGTACAGCTTTAGCGACAACGCCAAGGCCCTGGGCGCTCCCGAGAACTTCCGCATCACGGTGCGCGAGCTCAAGGTTTCCGCCGGTGCCCACTTTGTGGTCGCACTGACTGGCAGTGTTCTGACCATGCCGGGCCTGCCCAAGGTCCCTGCGGCCGAGAACATCGACGTCGACAACGACGGCAACATCACCGGCCTGTTCTAAGCCTGCTGCCCATAGCTGCTTGTCCGCCCCGCCGTGCCCCCAAGGCCCGGCGGGGCTTTTTTATCCTTAGGCCCGCGCATGTCTTGTAGATACCGACGGACTCTGCCCATCATAGGCTTTTGCGCGGGTAGAATGCATGGATAACTTGAGGCTCACGCGCGACGGAAAGGAATCGTTGCATGGATCAGGACAAGACAACCGTGATGGGCGGCTACGGTTCCGCGCAGGCTGGCGATAGCGCCGATGCGACCCGCGTTGTTCCCAACCCCGGTTATACCGACCCTGCCGCGACGCAGCCTTCGGTCGAGCCCACCCGGGTTATGGGCTATGGCGACACGGCGCAGGATTCTTACGCTGCATCTTCGCAAGGCCCCTATGGCAACGCAGCTCCGGACCCGTTTGATTACGTGCCGCAGGATTCTTATGCCGCCTCGACGCCGAATCCCTATGATGACCTGCCACAAAATCCCATTCCGCAGCCTCAGCAGACGACGTATATGCCTCGCACGGCGCAGTCTCGCTACGAGTCGCGCGAGCCGTATCGCGAGTACCCCAAGTCGATTCCGCAATATGGCGAGGACGAGGAGAAGAAGCCGTCGCGTTCGTCGAGCGTGATCAAGAAGATCCTCATCGTGCTGGCGATCTTCTTTGCGCTGTCGGTTGTGTTTGCCATTGTGTCGGGCATGCTCAACAAACGAGGGAGTTCAACGGCCGATACCGCTGCCGAGCAAACCGAGTCCGCCTCGTCTAGCACCGTCGATCTGAGCGATATCCCGGGGCAGTACTGGTCCAACGCCAAGAAACTTCTCAAGTCGCGCGGCGCCAATCTTTCGAATGCCGTGGTCCTGACTGATGATGGCTCAACGCCCGTCATCGATGCCAACTGGGTCGTTACTTCTGCTTACTATAACGACAGCGGCAACCTCGAAATTCAACTCACGCACAAGAATAGCTCGGGCAACTCGCCCGACGGCCAAAGCGGTACCGACAGCTCGAGTTCCAATACGCTGGAGGACTTGAGCAACAAGGCACAGGAGCTTGGGGATAAGGCCCAAGAGCTGGGCGACACGGCCCAGAACCTGGGCGACACCGCTCAGAACTTGGGCGGCATGGCGACGGATGCCTGGAACGCTCTGCAAAACGGCATCTCGGGCGCTCAGGGAAACTAGCTGTTAAGCGGGCTACAGCTGCTCGGCCGGACGGTCGGGCGAGCTAAAGCCCGAGTCAAACGTAACGACGCATGAGGCATTGGGTCGGCGCTCGTGCACGATGCGCGTGACGAGCTCCAGCAGCTCCTCGTCGGATATGTCAAAGCCGTCGGGACGCACAAGGTCAAACGAAACGAACCCGTCGTGCTCGTGCAGGTCGTGGATGGAGAGCGCGGGGTCGATCTGCATGATGCCGCGCTTGACCCAGCCGCGCAGGTCGTCGCCGGTGGTGGCGATGGGGTCACAGTGCAACGTGATGCCGATGCCCATCTGGCGCTTGATGTCGTGCTCGATGGTGTCCAAAATCTCGTGGTGCTCAAATGCGTCGCCCTCGCCGGGCATCTCCACGTGGGCGCTGGCAAACTGACGACCGGGGCCGTAGTCGTGCACCATCAGGTCGTGTGTGCCCAAGACCTGCGGATAGGACATGATCTTGTCGCGGATTGCCTGAACGAGCTTGGGGTCGGGCGCTTGTCCCAGCAACGGGCTGATGGCGTCGCGCACTAGACCCATGCCGCTGATGCAGATGAAGATGCCCACACCCAGGCCTGCCCAGCCATCGAGGTCAAAGCCGGTCGTCTGCGAAATAAGCGCCGCCATCAAGACCGAACCCGAGGTGATGACGTCGTTTTTGGAGTCCTGCGCTGTGGCAATGAGTGTTTCGGAATCGATACGGTTGCCCAGCGCGCGGTTGAATGCGGCCATCCAGAATTTGACGAGCATGGACAAGACGAGAGCGGCTAGGGAGACCGGCGTGTAGGCGGTGGGGGAGGGCTTGATGATCTTGGTGACCGACTCGAGGATCAGGTTGATGCCGACGGCGCAAACCAGGACGGCGACGAACAGACCGGCTAGGTACTCGTAGCGGCCGTGGCCATAGGGGTGGCCTTCGTCTGCCGGGCGGCTGGCAAGGCGGAACCCGAGCAGGCTTACGATGTTGCTCGAGGCATCGGAGAGGTTGTTGAAAGCGTCGGCGATGAGGGAGACGGAGCCGGCGAGCAGGCCCGCGATGCCCTTGGCCAGGCACAGAGTGATGTTGAGGCCAATGCAGATGAGGCTTGCGGCGAAGCCCGCGTTGGTGCGGCAGGAGGTATCGACCGGCTCGCCCTCGCTGCCGGGAACAAGCGTATGTACCAGCCGATTTACAAATAGCATAGCGGTCGTCCTCACAATCATGTTTAAGGGGATAGTGTAGCTCGCGCGGAGGCGCTGTGCACCGATGCTCAGAAAATGCAGTAATGGTCTGCCGGTGCTAACGAGCGAGCCTTCTCGTCTGCCTGGGTGGTCCATTTTGGGCCACATGGGTATGGGCATGTGCCTGTTTGCTCGACATACTTTATGTCGACAGCCCCTGTGCAAAGGAGGACGTTTCCATGGACGAGATGTTTGCCATTAAATGTCAAAACTGCGGCGGCCCTATGTACTCGCACCAAGCTAAGCGCAGCTTTGAGTGCGCTTATTGCGGTGCGGTCATTCCGTGGCAGGCGGACGCCGGAGAGCCCAAGAGCGCTTTGGGCATTCGCCATACGCCGTTGACGGTAGTGGATGGACTGCTCAAGCTCACGCATGTGTCGCAACTCGAGCGCCCGGAGGACCCGGACTGGTATTTCTTCAATTCGCACTGGCGCAATCAGTCGGTCCTGGAACATCTGCTGTGGGAGGACCGCGGCACGGCGCAGGAGTTCCAAGAAGCGACGCACGTGAGCATTCCCTGCCCCTTCTGCGGAGCGTCCTTTGAGGGCGAGTCAACGCAGCGTGTGTTTGAGTGCCCGTCCTGCGGCAACAAGATCGGCATTGCCGACCTGCTCAAGCCCGGTACGTTTAGCAAACGTCTGACCATGGGCGTGGGTGCGGAGTATGTGCCGGAGCAGGGTATTCCCTGCGAAATTTCGCCGCAGCAGGCACGTGCCAACGCGCTGCAGCTGGTGCGCCAGTACCCGGATGCCTTTGCCGGGCACGACGTGGAAGACGCGATCCAAAACGACATGATGCTCTTCTATTTCCCCATGGCGCTGGCGGACCTGCGTATGATGGCGAGCTTCCCGGGCAAGGGCCTGAGCAAGGAAACCCTGGTGTACTACGAGGTGCTCGACTGGGCGTATCCGCGGGCAAACTATCTGGATGTTCGCCTTATGGGCATTTTGGAGCCGTGGGACTTTGCCAAGGTTGGGCCGTTTGACCCGGCCATGCAGGAAGGTGACTTTCGCGTTGTCTCCGTCGATGCGTCTACCAAGGACCAGGTGGTCATTGATAAGTTGGCGCTCGACATTGCCGGCAACGATGCCGAGGCGGTGCTGGGGCTCAATAAAAAGAGCATCCGCACTTGGGCGCGCAAGGCCCGCAAGCATAAGGACGGCCTGGTGATGGTGCCGGTTTACTTTGTCGACCGTCCGGCAACGGACAGCCGCGACGGCGAGCAGGTGCGCATCGCCGTAAACGGCCAGACGGGTCGTGCGGCCGCGGTGGTGTTTAGCGACAAGCGCGAAACGCATATCGTGGCGCCGCTCAACCCGAGCCTGCATCTGTCCGGCGAGAGCACCGTGCACGCCACGCCCATCGAGGTCAAATACGTTAAATCGCCCTTCCTATACCAGATCGTGCGCCGTGGAGGTGGTGAGCAACCGCGCCAGGTTGCAGCGGCAGCTGAGGGTTCCTACCGAGAAGAAAAGCCCAAACGCAAGGGATTGTTCGCTGCGATTTTTGGTAAGTAGGGGAGTGGTGCCGGGGCGTCGGGCTGCATCGCAAGGTCATGAGACGAACTTAAGACTGCTGGGAACGTGCTACCATTGCCGATAGCCTTAATCTTGTAAGAAGCGGAGGCCAGATTATGGGTTTTGCGGATCAGCAGCTTCAGCTTCAGGTACCGTATTCTCCTGACGACACGTTTAATGCCTTGAAGGCAGCTATGGAAAAGCTGCCTAAAGTAAAAGTTGATAGTGCATCGCCCACAACAAGAACAGTTGCAGCCGAGATTGGTATGAGCCTTTGGTCTTGGGGCGAAAATATCAGTATTTCGGTTGTTCCAGTTGAAGGCGGATCTGGCGTTACTGTCAAGTCGTCATCTAAGGTCAGGGCAAACGTATTAAACGGGGGCAAAAATGCAAAGAATATTGCCGAGATAGTCGATGCCCTATCGAAGGAGCTTGAGCGGTATCCGCAGGTTTCACAGACTATTGAGACGCTGGCGGATAGTGATTGATGTAGTTGCAAGGCTTGAGAGGCTTGCAACGCTGCGTGATAGTGGAGTGCTTACCGAGGAAGAGTTTGCTGCAGAAAAGGCAAAAATCTTTTTGTAATCAGACACGGTGGTTGGATTTGCATTCTATTATTGAACTTGGTTATACCAGGCTGAAAATATCGTGTGTAATAAAGGTGCGTAGTAGTCTCGTCTTGATTGGCAGATGTAAATAAACGGTGGAACGGCTGTAAAAGAGCCTTGCCACTGGGTAAAATCAGGATGTGCCGCGGAACCCGCTCCTCAGTCGGTCAACTTTGGAAGCGCGGGCAACGCAGGTATTATCGTCTAAAGGGCCGGGTGCAACCGGCCCTTTGCATGACTCCCTTCGCTATCCGTTACTGCTTATATTCCCGCCAGATCGAGTAGAGGTTCCGGACGATGCCGGTTACATACATCGAGAGGCGCAGGATTTCAAGAAACAAGTTCATAGGCTTCACCCCAATCAGAGATTAGAGCGTTGCCCGCAGGCGGATTCCGCGGCAGGCATAATTCTACCTCACGGGCCGCGGTGGAGGATAGCCTGCCCCCTGGTTTTGAGCAGTGTCGATCTAACGGGCGATCAAACCTCTAGTACTCTTTGAATTGAGCAAGCATCTGTCCGAAGAAGCTTAGTTCGGATGGCTCATAAATGATCGAACCGCCGTCCGCGGTCCTGTAGACCCCGCAGGGGAGGTAACGCCCGTCGGGGAGGATATAGAGGCTGGCTTCTTCCTTCAGTCCTACTGGAAATAGCGGAATCCCGTTTTCGTCCACTTGGAACTCGTCTATATTTGCGACCTTCCTCTCCATGATGCCTCCTGCCTTATTTCTTGAATGGCGCCCTAAAACAGGCAGCTCTCAATCAACTCTTTACCGCGCAGGGTGTCGACCCACTCCTGCGGGATGGCCTCGATACCGTATACCGTGCCGGCGAGGGCGCCGGCGACGGCTGCGGTGGTGTCGGCGTCGTCGCCTAGGTTGACGGCGGCAAGCACGCATTCATCGTAGCTGTTGGTGTTCACAAAGCACCAGGTGGCAGCCTTAAGCGTGTCAAGCACGAAGCCGCCAGACCTGATTTCGTGCTCGGGCGCGCCTTTCAGGTGAAGCGCCCACGAGGGGAGCACGTCGTTCATCACGTCTCTTATCAGCTCGACAAATATGATACATGCGTCGGTTGACGTTCTGTGGGCATGCGTAATCGCGGAGACCTCGCTGATCTCTTCGTCTGTCGCATCGGTGAACGCCAGGGGCGCGATGCGCATGAGCGAGCCGTTGCCGTTGTCGCGCTCGCCGGAGCCTCCTTTGCCGGTGCGCAGGGCGCGAGCGGTCGTACCGCCGTAATCGAAAACGCCGTCGACCGTATACTCGCCACGGGCAATCCAGCTCACAAACTTGTCGCTCATGTCCGCGGTGTCGATATGCCCGAGCTCCCTAATCGAGTCGCAGGTAGCAAGCGTCATAGATGTGTCGTCGCTCCAGGTGCCGGCGGGCTGCCCATGCGTGCCGTAGCCGATCATGTCCGCGCATTCGAACGTGCCGCGGGGCCTGAACTCGTAGGGAACACCCAGCGCGTCGCCGACGGCAAGCCCATAGATGCAGTCGCGCAGTGTTGTTTTCGGTCTGCCTGTCATGGAGCGCTCCTCTTATGTCGGGGGATATGAAACTCCGTCGGGGGTATCGGTCGCAACGTGCTGCTACCCTTGCGCTTCGCCATTAGTCGCTTCGTTGATGGCGCGGTACTCGGCACTCAGCTCGCGCGCCAGCTCTTCCTTGCTTGGAAGATACGGCAGGTATTTGGCGGCAAACACTTGGTCGTTGTCTTCGGGCAGCGTATACTCGACGATCGAATCGCTTTTGTCCGCGCAGAGCACGATGCCTATGGGCGGATTGTCGCCTTCGTTCATGAGCTCACGCGTGTAGTAGTTCACATACATTTGCATCTGGCCCAGGTCCTGATGCGTAAGGTCATCGGTCTTAAGGTCGATGAGCACGAAGCAGCGCATCAGATAGTTGTAAAAAACAAGGTCAATATAGAAATGGCGCCCATCAAAGGTGATGCGCTTTTGGCGCGCCTCGAAAGCGAAGCCACGGCCAAGCTCCAGCAGGAACTTCTGAAGATGTGTGATGAGCGCCTGCTCTAGATCGCTCTCGCGAAACGCAGTATCGTCCGAGAAACCTAAAAACTCCAGCACATATGGGTCGCGGATGATATCCTCGGGACGATGAGCCGGGGTGCTCTTTTGGATTTCCTGGGTGACGACCTCCTTGTCCTTGCTGGCAAGTAGGCGCTCTCGGAACATGGTGTTGATCTGGCGTTCGAGCTGACGCGTGCTCCAGCGAGAATCGGCGCATTCGTTCATGTACCATGTTCGAGTTTCGGGGTCAGGAATGCGTATTAACCTGCGGTAATGTGTCCAGCTCAATTCGGGACGCAGTGAGTCCCGAATTGGAAATGCAAGATGGAACTGACGCATTTTACGCAGCTCTCTTGCTTCAAAACCTTTACCAAAATCTTTGGTAAGTCTGATTGCGAGGGCCTTGAGCAGCGCCTCTCCATACTTGGCGCGCTCCTCTCCGCCCTGCTCATCAACAATACTCTTGCCGATCTCCCAATATGCCTCAACCATCGCAAAGTTAACGGCGGTATAGGCCTTGTCGCGAGCGGCGTTGAGGATCGAGGAAACCTGCTTGTAAAAAACTTCTGGCACGATTGTCGATTCCCCGCGGTTTACCAGTTCGCCCATCACTGTCGCCCCACTTTCCTCTTGTGGAATGCATCTATATCGCATCTAGTTTAAAGCCTCGCGCGGACACGAATTGCTGTGCTGTCTGGCACCTTCGCATGGGAGCCTTGCGGTGACTAAAATGTGGCAATAGAGACAGTTTTAGCGAACCCCACGGGAGTGACACGTATGGACAACAACACGCTGCTATTCCAGGACAAAGGTTCGGGTAGGTTTAAAGACGTTAAGATCTACCCCAATCGTATCGAGGTGCTCAAGAAGGGCACTTTTGGCGACAGGCACACCGAGATTGTCTACCTTAAGGACATCACGGGGGTCAACAGGATCAAGGGTCGCGACGTTTTCCTGCGTAACAGGCTGTTGACCGCTTGCGTCTTTAGCCTGAGTAGCCGTGCGAAGGCCCAGGAATTTGTGAAAGCTCTGAACATGGTGATGTAGCCGATAGCGGCGTTCGGGCCAAGGTAAAAATCGGGGCGCAGAACGGTATTCTGCGCCCCGATTGAGTTAATGCGCCCAAAAGACTGGCTTGCCTATTCGTTAACGTCCTCGGTATTGTCGCGGTCACTGGCAAGCATTGCAGCGCCAGCGACCGTTGTCGCCACGGCGGCAGCGGCGAGCCCGGCGGCAATGCCGGAGCCGTCGCCCGTGTCGGCGAGTTTTCCGGCCGAGTTCTTGCCCTGGTCGCTCTTGTTGCCCTTGCCGTTCTTGTCGGCGCCGCCTGCGTTGGAACCCGTGCCGCTGCCGGTGCCGCCTGCACTGCCCGAGGCCGCTACGGTAAAGCTTGCGGCTCCATCGCTGGCGAGCGTGTAGTTCTGTGCCGCGTCGCCCAAAAGGCCTTTCGCGCGCACCCAGTACGTCCCTGCGGCAAATGTTTCGCCCTCGGCCATTGCCGTGCCCGGAGCGCCGTTCGCGTCGTGCACAAACTCGAGCTGGGCCGTGCAGGCATCGGTTTCGAGCTTGCCCTCGAGTGATGCCGCAATCTTGGCGCGCACGTCCTCGCCGGCCTTAAGGCCTTCGAGCCCCTCAAAGTGGGGTGTCAGCGCGCGTGGATCGATATCGATGGGCACGGAGCCCCGCAGCTCCGTAACGGTCTCGTTGCCCAAGGCGTCGACATCCACATATTCGATGGCAAACGCATGGCCCGAAGCCGTCACGTTGAGTACGTTGCTGCTGTCGACAAGGCGGAAATGGCCCTCGCCAACGGTCTTGCCATCCTGGAGCGAGGCATCGCTCAGCGAGTCGCCGTACGTCATGCGCATGCGGCTCGGGAGGTAGTACGAAGCTGTCTGCTTGTGCTGTGTATCGTAATCGTAATTGCGCTGGTAGATGCTCCGGGCCAGCGCCGCATCAACAAAGTCGGATGCGATGATGCCAATGTGCTTGAGGTAATCTGACTTTGTTTCCTCGTTGTCGCTGGGGTTGATGTACGGGCTCTTGTACAGATGCTCGTTGACTACTCGCGCTGCGGTAAATGGGTTGCTTCCTTGCTTGTGATTCGTGCAGCTGGTGTAGTTGATAGACCAGCAGCGCTCCAGGACTTGCTCCTTGGCCCCGTTATCGTCCTCTACATCTACCTCGTTGCGGGTGAGCTTAGCCGTCTCCTGCAGGGCCATATCGACCCAGCTGATCTTGTCGGTTCCGGTGCATTCGTAATGGTCCTGGGCATATACCTTGGTGCAATAGGCTTTTTTGTCGCCTGTTTCCCCTGCGGCTTCAAAGCCTTGCGCGTTTTGGACGAGACACATAGAGGAGCTGCTGGGGTGTGCTGCGATTTTGCTGTCCCATTCGGTTAGGTCGAGGCCCCACGTGTGGCCGCTTACGCTGTCGCCGGCGAGTCCAAATCGGCGCAGCAGGACGATCTTTCCGCGCACCTCGTTCAGTGTGGGAACGCGGCTCGACGTATAGAACAGTTTGGGGTTGTCGTCCAAAACCTTGGCGAAAGCCGTCGTAAGGCTCTCGTCAGTAGCCTCGTTGTTGCCTCGGGATACAAGCATGATGAGAGCTTCTGACGGATTTTCGTTCAAAAACTTTTTGAAGTAGCCAACGACATCGGAGAGATGCATGAAGTGCCCGTCTTTTTTGAGCAGGTAGCAACTTCCATGGTCGATGCCGGGGTCGTCGCCTTTTCCGAGTCGGATATCAAAATAGCGAATGCCTTCGAGCAACTGCGTGGGGATGTAGTCCTGCTGGCACTTTGCTTGCGAGGATTGGGGTTCGGTGTCGTTGTCCACGCTGCAAGTTCCCGAATCGTGCGTGCCCGGGATGCTCAGCTCGTCGAGGTACTTGTTGCCTTCGACGTGGCTCATCCAACATGGTCCGTCGACGTAGCTGCTATACGTGGTCCAGTCGATGCTGCTAACTGTGGCATTGGTCTTGTCCATGCTGTAGCCGACAAGCTCGAGCTCCCACGGAATGGAATATTTCTTTTGGCAAATCTTGTTGTTGTCTTGGTCTTTGCCTTTCGATTCTATGGCCAGGTAGTTAATACCGTTTTTCGTGTATATGCGGTCTCGAATAATATAAGTTCCGTCGAACTGGCGGTCGAACGTATAGGCGCGGCTGTCCTTATGGTCGTACTCGCCACTCCATACGTGGATGACCTTTCCATCTTTGTCCGAGTCGCCATCGACCGACCAAATGCTGTAGCCCGTCTTCTTGTGCTCTTCGAAATTGAGCAGGGTGCGGATGGCATACCAGTTTGTGCCGTCCGCATCGGTCCCTACGTGCTCAAGGATGAGCTTGCTGGACGTGCCGTCATTAAACAGGTGGCAGACGTTGCCGATGACGTTGCCGTCTTCGTTGACGCTCGCGGTGCGAAAATAGCCCGCGGGGCGAAGGCGAATGACGAAATTGTCGAGGGTGGCCGCTGACTCGGCCGTGCCGTCCGCAAAGGCTGTCCGCGGGCTAATGCCCAGCGTGGCGGTTTCGGGCAGGCTTGCAAGTGGCGACAACGCCGCGAGTCCAAGGCCCAGCGTAAACGCTCGGCGACTGATGGCATGATGTTCGGTCATAACTCCTCCATTCGCAGGGTGCGGTTATGCACTTATTTTGGTCACTTTACTGCCCGGATGTTTAAAGGTGTCGGCTCAATTGTCTGCGCGGCGCTATAAATCGGCGAGCGGACGTGCTGGGGTGCTTGTTCATGTTGTGCCGTTACCGCGCTGGGGGGGCGGTTTTGCCGCCCGGCATCTTCGCGTTCGTCGGCTGCCGGCATAAGAAAGGGAGGGTCGGTTTACCGGCCCTCCCTTAGTACGAAGCGCTGGGGTACCGTCGCTTGTTTGCGCTGCGCTCGTGTTTCCCGCTGCGCTCGCCAGTCGCTTAGCGCTTGATCTCGATATCCTCGAGCTTGACGTCCATGGCCTCGGTCTTGGCCTTGGCGATATCATCGGCAAATTCCAGGGACTTCATCATGGTCTCGACGGCGTCCTTGTGCTCCTCGACGTTGTCGATGCGCACGTAAACGCTGCCGCCTTCAACGTCGGTAAAGCACTCGGTCGTTACGCCGCCCGAGTGCGTAAAGTAAGCACTGCGCCAGGTCTTGCCGTTGTATTTAACGGGGTCGCTCTCGGTCCATCCGGAGTTGGCCTTCCACTTTGCCTCGTAGTCGAACAGTTCGTCGGCGTTCTTATCGGGGTCGAAGATGGGTATGAAGCGGTCGCTCGCATGCTCGCTCTCGGTGAACTTAAACTGGGCCCTGTCGGCGGTGTCGCCGGCAACGTCGGTGATCTCGACGCCCTCGGGAACCTCGACCTTAAACCAAATGAAGTCGGTCCTCATATCCACGGCTGGCTTTTCTGCTCCGCCGCCACCGCCACTGCCGGTAGCGCCACCGCTGCCACCGCAGCCCACCAGGGCAACTGCGGCAAAGAGACTGATGCAGAGGGTGAGAATCGCAAAGGCCTTCTTTTTCATGGTCGTGTCCTCCTCGATCTGTAACCGCCCATGGATTACCTGCCTTTACTGTACGCGTGGACGGCTCGCTAGGGTGGGCCATGTGTCCCATTCTGAGGGCTGGAATTGCGCCGACAAGTGGCAATATGCGCGGGTCCAAAAGAGGGGAGGGCCGATGCTGTCGGCCCTCCCCGGGTTGGGCGCCCGTTGTTTTAATGGGCGCATGCGCGCTGGTGCGCGTAGGCGCGTGCGGGTGTCCCGTTACTTGATCTCGATGCTCGAAATCTCGACTTCGCGTGCCTCGGAAACTGCCTCTGCCATGTCATCGGGGAACTCGATGGAGTTGAGGAGCGCCTCGGCTTCTTTCTTGTGCTGGTCGAAGTTCGAGATGAGGACGTAGACGCTTCCCGGCTCAACGTCGGTAAAGAGGAGGGTTGTGATGCCACTGTTGTCCTCGTACGTTCCGACGAGCCACGTCCTGCCGTTATACTCGACGGACCCGCCATCCTTCCACTGGAACGTATCCCCCTTCTTTTCCGCCTGGTCGGCGTGGGATTCCTCGGCAGTCAGCGCTTTTTTCCAAACGGGGATAAAACGATCGGCCGAGGCGTTCTCGTCTTCGGGGAAGGTGAGCTGGACCCTGTCGGCATTCTTGCCGGCGGAGTCGCTTACGCCGACGCCCTCGGGCATCTCGACCTTAAACCAGATAAAGTCGGTCTTCTTGGCGACGGGGCCTTTTCCTTGCTTTCGCTCTTGGCGGTGCTGCCGCCTCCGCCCGATGCGCTCCCGCCGCAGCCGACAAGGGCAAATGCGGCAAAGAGGGCGACGCAAAGGGAAAGGATCGATAGGGTCTTTTTCTTCATGGTGGTGTCCTCCTTGTCTGCCAGGGACATCGTGTGCCGCGGATCGCTGGGGCGGCGGTTGCGCGTGCACATGATGACTTTGTTTGCTGTGCGGTGATTCCTCCATTCGTCGTCCGGTGCCGTGATGAGCGTTGCCCCAACATGGGGCTCCTTACCTATATGTATGCCCCAGTTGCCGCTGCCCGGGAGTCTCGAAACGTGGGCCATGTGTCCCATGTTTGCGTTGGCATGGCCTATCGTTCGTCATAGAAATCCGCGATGGCCAGGTGCGCTGACGCCCATGTGCTTATGGGCTAGACTTAGCACCATTATGTGATCGATGCGGTCGGTCGGCGGTTGCCACCCGACCGATGTATATGACTTGAAGGTGCATGCGTATGAGCCAAGAGATGATGGACAAGACCTGCCGCGGGTTTGCCGAGGCGCTTGCCGCGCGCGAGCCGGTGCCCGGCGGCGGCAGCGCGAGCGCCTTTGTGGGTGCGCTGGGCGCCTCGCTGTGCGGGATGGTCGCGCGCTACGGCGCGACCAACCCCGCGCTTGCCGATCGCGCGGATGACCTGACGCGCGCGTTTGCCCAGGCTGATGAGCTGGCCCAGGAGCTTGTCGAGTTGGTTGCCGAGGACGTTCGTGCCTATGGGCAGGTGTCCGCGGCGTACGGTATTCCGCGTGACGATCCGGCTCGAGCGACCGCGATTCAGGATGCGCTGCATGTGGCCGCTATGCCGCCGTATCGCATTATGGATGCCTGCGGGCGTGCGCTGGCGCTGCTCGAGGACATGGCCGACAAGGGTTCGCGTCAGCTGCTGTCCGATGTGGCGTGCGGCGCCGTGTTCTGCCGTTCCGCTATGCAGGGCGCGAGCTTGACGCTCTTTGCGAACACCACGTCTATGAAGGATCGCGCTCGTGCTGAGGAGCTCGAGACGGCGTGTGATGAGTTGCTCGACATGTGGTTGCCGCGCGCCGATGCGCTGGCGCGCCGCGCCGCCGACGCCGCAAGGAAGAGGGGATAGCCATGGCTGAACTGCTGAAGGGTGCCCCCGTTGCTCGCGCTTTGACTGAGGAACTTGCTGCTCGCTGCGTGGCTTTGCGCGAGCGCGGCGTTGTGCCGACGCTGGCTATCGTGCGCGTGGGTGAACGCGAGGACGACCTATCCTACGAGCGCGGTGCGCTCAAGCGCTGCGAAAAGGTTGGCATTGAGGCTCGCCGCGTTTTGCTTCCCGCCGATGTTTCGCAGGACGAGCTGTTGGCGGCCATCGAGGACATCAATACCGATTCGTCTGTTCATGGCTGCCTGATGTTCCGCCCGCTGCCCGCCGGCCTTGACGAGGACGCGGTTGCCGCGGCACTCGATCCTGCCAAGGACGTTGACTCCATGACGCCGGCTTCGCTGCTCACCACGCTTTCGGGGCGCGGCGAGGGTTTTGCCCCCTGCACAGCCGAAGCCGTGCTTGCTTTGCTGGATCATTACGGCGTTGAGCTGGATGGGGCCAAGGTCGCGGTCGTTGGTCGGTCGCTGGTGATTGGCCGTCCCGTTGCCGCCATGCTTACGGCTCGCAATGCCACAGTGACGACGTGCCATACGCATACGCACGACCTTGCTGCCGAGTGCCGTGCTGCCGACATTGTGGTTGCCGCCGTTGGACGCGCGCGTACGATTGACGTGGATGCGGTTCGAGAGGGCCAGACGATCATTGATGTTGGCATTAATTGGGACGAGGCCGCTGGCAAGTTGGTGGGTGACGTCGATTCTGATGCTGCGGAGCCGGTCGTTAACGCCATCACGCCCGTGCCGGGCGGCGTGGGCGCTGTGACGACGGCGATCCTCGCCAAACACGTGATCGAGGCGGCCGAGCGCGCATCGAAATAGGCGTTTTGGGCTGTTTGAGGGGTTAGCTCTATACCCCGTGGACAAAAAATGCCAAATATGAGTACTGTTTCCAAGATAGTCACATATTCTTTAGGTCAAATAGGCTCTCTAACGATATTTATTATCGATAAAGAGCCTATTTTATTGGACCTATGAGGAATTACATCATCTAATTTTTGAACAAATGTAGACTTTTGGCACCCATACGTAGCAAAATTGATGTTACTAAATTGGTGACAGTACTCACATTTGGCATTTTTTGACCACAGGGGTTGCCAGCGCCGCGGTTTCGCCCTTTCTGCGCCGAAGCGATACACTGTTATCGTTTGATTTCTTCGCTCAAGGAGGATGCGCATGCCGTGCACAACGATTTTGGTTGGTAAGAACGCGAGCTACGACGGGTCGACGTTGGTTGCCCGCAACGAGGACTCGTCCAACGGGGTGTTTGAGCCCAAGCGTATGCGCGTGGTGCATCCCGACGAGCAGCCGCGCGTCTACACGAGCGTCCTGAGTCACCTGACCGTTGAACTGCCCGATAACCCCATGCGCTACACGAGCGTCCCCGATGTTGTCCCGGGCCACGGCATCTGGGCCGAGGCCGGTTTCAACGAGCTCAATGTGGGCATGTCCGCAACCGAGACGCTCACCACCAACGAGCGCGTTCGCGGCGCCGACCCGCTCGTCGACTACGTGCCCGCCAAGGGCAACGAGGACGAGGACGGCTATGTTCCGGCGCAGCCCGGCGGTCTGGGCGAGGAGGACATGGTGACCCTGGTGCTGCCATATGCCAAATCCGCCCGCGACGGCGTACGCATTCTGGGTGACCTGCTCGAGCGCTATGGCACCTACGAGAACAACGGCATCGCCTTTAGCGACGTGGACGAGATCTGGTGGCTCGAGACCATCGGCGGTCACCACTGGATCGCCAAGCGCGTGCCCGATGACGCCTATGTGACCATGCCCAACCAGCTGGGTATCGACAGCTTTGACCTGGATGACGCCGAGGGCGCCCAGGCCGATCACATGTGCTCCGCCGACTTGCGCGCCTGGATGGCCGAGTGGCATCTGGACCTGACGCTGGGCGTCGAGGGCGACGGCCCGGCTGCGGTCTTTAACCCGCGCGAGGCCTTTGGCTCGCACAGCGACAGCGACCACGTCTACAACACGCCGCGCGCGTGGTACATGCAGCGCTGTCTCAACCCCAGCGACGTGTGGGATGGCCCCGACGCCGACTACACGCCCGAGAGCGACGATATCCCCTGGAGCCGCGTGCCCGAGCGCAAGGTGACCATCGAGGACATCAAGTACGTACTCTCGAGCCACTACCAGGGCACGGAGTACGATTGCTACGGTAGCAAGGGCACGCCCGCTACGCGTGGCGCCTATCGCCCCATCGGCATCAACCGCAACAGCCAGCTCGCCGTGTTGCAGCTGCGTCCCTATGCACAGCCGGCCTATCGCGCCGTGCAGTGGATGGCGTTTGGCTCCAACTCGTTTAACGCGCTGGTTCCGCTGTACGCCAACGTCGAGACCATGCCCGAGTACTATGCCGACACGCAGGCTCGCGTGACGTCCGAAAACTTCTACTGGGCCAACCGCCTGATCGGCGCGCTGGCTGACGTCCGCTTCCATGAGTGCGGTCGCGCGGTCGAGGATTATCAGGAGAAGGTCGGTGGCATGGGCCACAAGCAGATCCATGACATCGACGCTGCCGTAGCCGTTCTGCCCGAGGCCGAAGTGCCTGCCGAGCTTGCACGCGCCAATGAGGCCTTTGCCGAGCGTGTTCGCGTGGAGACCGATGCTCTACTGGGCAAGGTGCTCTACACCACGAGCTGCGCCATGAAGAACTCTTTCGCGATGAACGACAACGTGAGGTAGGGATTTCCCGTCAATCGAATAGCGCTAAAACGCTTTGTCGCTTTCGCTCAATCTTGGGTACAAGAACGCCAATG
The DNA here is from genome assembly GCF_003471905.1 of Collinsella sp. AM16-21. NCBI lineage: Bacteria > Bacillati > Actinomycetota > Coriobacteriia > Coriobacteriales > Coriobacteriaceae > Collinsella > Collinsella sp. AM16-21. The sequence goes on along the minus strand of NZ_QRKJ01000001.1, from coordinate 24,151 downwards.
CAGTTGTTTGTGATTGGAGACAACCATGGTTATGAAACTCGATCAGCTTGTTAACGGCGCCATTAACGTGGGCTTTGGCGCTGCCGCCGTTGCTGTCGAAGGCGGCAAGAAGGTCCTCGACGACCTTAACACCAAGGGCGAGCAGGTCCGCAAGGACACCGCCACCCCCGATATCGCCCGCAGTGTGTCCGACATGTTCGAGCAGGCCGGCGGTACCATCTCCGATCTGACCGAGCGCTTGGGCATGCAGGGCGAGACCGCGGCCCAGCGCGTGCTCGACGAGCTCATCCTTGCCCGCGTCCGCGTTATGACCGCCCCCGAGCGCACGGCCTTCCTAGCCCATGTGCGCGACATCGTCGATTCAGTCGAGGACAACGTGACCTCGGTGCCCGTCGAGTCCGTTGAGCCCGACGATGCGAAGGATACCGAAGAGGCCGAGTAGCAGCGCAGATGGCAGATTCCACCACCGATTACAACAATCTAGATCCTCTGGGTGACGAGGCGGCGGTTGTCGATGAGGTCGATGCCGCCGTCTCGGGCGCTCGCAAAAAGCCGCGCGCTGTCGATATGGTGCCCGAAGAGCCCGACGCGATGGCGCCGGACGAGGAATACCAGCTCACGCCGGCGGGTCGTCGCGAACGCATCGGACAGATTGTTCGCCTGGTCAAAAAGTACCGCGTGTGGGATAACCTCACGCCGGTTCGTTTGCGCCGCCTGCTCGAGGAACTCGGCCCCATGTTCGTCAAGATGGGGCAGATTCTGGCCAACCGGTCCGAGATTCTGCCGCAACGCTTTTGCGACGAGCTGCGTCGTCTGCGCTCCGACGTGGAGCCGGTGCCGTACGAGGTCGTACTCAGTTGTCTGGAAGAAGAATACGGCCTGCGCCTGGGGGAGATGTTCGATGCGATCGATCCCAATCCGCTTGGTAGCGCATCGCTCGCGCAGGTGCACCGCGCTCGTCTGGTGACGGGCGAGGACGTGGCCGTCAAGGTGCAGCGCCCCGGTGCGCAGCAGGTTATGGCGCAGGACATCGATATCATCCGCTCGGTGGTGCGTATCGTTTCCAAGTTCGTCAACACCGATCAATTCGTTGACCTGCACGGCGTAGTCGAGGAGTTGTGGACCTCGTTTCGCGAGGAGACCAACTTTTTGGCCGAGGCCAAAAACCTCAACGACTTCTACGAGTTCCATAAGAGCGTTCATGGCGTGACGTGCCCTAAATCCTATCTGGACCTGTGCACCGAGCACGTGGTGGTTATGGACTACGTCGACGGCATTTCGATCGCCGATCCTGAACGCTTGGTGGCCGAGGGCTATGACTTGGAAAAGATCGGTGCCGCGATTGTCGAGGACTACTCGACGCAGGTGCTCGACGACGGCTTTTTCCATGCCGACCCGCATGCGGGAAACATCATTCTCAAGGACGGCATCGTTTACTTTATCGACTTGGGCATGGTCGGGCGTATGTCGAGTCACGACCGCGGTATCGTCAAGGACATGATTTTCGCCGTGGCCGAGGGTGACGTGCCCAAGCTCAAGGATTCGCTCATGCGCTTCGCCGTGACGCGTGGCGATTCGGCCGAGCTCGATCATTCAGCGTTTTTGTCCGACCTTGACTTTATCGTGGCTGACTTTGCGGGCCTTGACCTGAAGGATCTGGATATCGGCGAGTTTTTGACCTCGCTGTTAAACCTCGCGCGTAAGAATGATGTTGAGCTGCCGAGCGTGGTGACGATGTTCGCGCGCGGCATGGTGACGCTCGAGGGTTTGTTGACCGAGTACATGCCCAACGTCAACATGATCCAGATCATCCAAACGCACATTAAAAACGAGAAAAGCACCTATGCGCGCGTGCGTGATATGGGACGCGATCTTGCCGCGAGCAGCTATCGCGCGGCAAAAGGCTCGCTCGAGGCGGCCGAGTATCTGGGCTTGGCTTCGCGCATGCTTACGCGCGGCCAGCTTAAGGTAAACACGCAGATCATGAGCAGCGATAAGGCGCTGCGACAGCTAGGTGGGATTATCGACCGCATGTCGATGGCAATTGTGATCGCCGGTCTGTTTATCGGTTCGTCGGTGGTGTACTACGCGCGCATCGAGCCGGTTGTGTTTGGTATCCCGGTCATTGGCTTTATGGGCTACGTGAGCGCGCTGGTGCTGGCGCTTATGCTGGGCCGCAATATCTGGCTCAACAGTCACGGCGGCAGGCACTAGAGGCTGCGGCCGTCACCGCATTTTCCTATCGCAAACAATAGCTTTTACCTTGGGCTTCGCCTGCGTGCGAGGCCCTTTTGCGTGATACCATTTTGACGGTAATAATCGATGGCCTAGATGGTGGTGCGGAGACGCACGAATGCGCGGTTATCCTGCGCATTTGGGAGAATCGGGGTGCAAGTCCCCGGCTGTACCAGTAACCGTAATTCCTCTTGGCTCGGGATGCTCGCGTCGCAGATCGGACGACGTGCCCGAGTCGTTAAGGTTAAGTCGGATCGCCTCCCGTCTTGCATGCGGCTGCGGCTTTTGCCGCCGGTGTGCATAGGGCTCTGGAGGGAAGGGGGTCCCGATGGGGGAACTCGAGCGCAACATGCGCGATGACGTGGGGCAGTCTCAAGGCAACGCTCCAAGTACAGACAGTAGGAGACAAATGGATATGTTTGAGGACGAGCGCCAGCGCGTCTCGCATCGCCGTGGCGCGATTGCGCGCGATGTAGCCAAGCGCGGCCTGGTGGCATTCCTGGCCTTCGCGATGGCCTTTGGCACCACGCCGGCTCAGCTGTGGGCCGAGGGCGCTGAGGGCATTGCCGAGGCTGTGGCTCAGGCTGCGACGCCGGGCGAGGACGCAGCGCTTGCGGGCGGTACCGCTGAGCAGAGCGGCGCCGAGGTTTCGGATTCTGGGAGCGCGTCTGCAACTAGTGTCGCCACAACTGAGGCGGCAACTGGCGACGAAGGCTCGGCGACGGGGGAGAGCCCTGCCACGAGCGAGCAGTCTTCGACGGCATCCGCTGGCCAAGCAGGATCTGCCGCCGCGGCTGCCATCCAGACAGAGAACCCGACAGAAACCGGCGATGTCGCCAAGAAGCAGGTCGAGGTCTCGTTCTCGATTATCGGCACCGATGCCGACGGCAAGGCTCAGACCTGGGTGGCACCCACGCAGCTCAAGCTCGACGAGGGCGCGACGGCTGCGGATGCCTTCGTTAAGCTGCAGCAGAAGACGGGCTTCAAGGCAGACTACGATCCGAACACGGCATACGGTTTCTACCTCAAAAGCATCACATCCCCGAGCGATGGCCGTACGCTTGCCTTCGATCCGACGACTTATGCCTTCTGGCAGCTGTTCGTCGACGGCGCGTCTTCCTCGGTTGGCGCGAGCAGCGTCAAGCTCACCCAGGGGCAGAAGATTGAGTTTGCCTATACGGCTGGTAGCTCGTCCCCTGTCGTTAAAGACCAGGTTGCCGCAAATGTGACCGTCATTGGTCGCGATGCCCAGGGCAAGACTCAGACTTGGGTCGATAATGCGCAGTATGTGGTGACGTCCGGTTCGAGCGCGCTTGATCTTACGAAGGTCGCACTCGAGGCGAACGACATTGACGCCGTTGCTGCGGGCTCCTTCATTCTGAGCCTTAAGTACAACGGTGTTGAGCTGGGTACGCCCCAAGATTATTCGACCTATTGGCAGCTGTTCATCAACGGCAAGTCGAGTGACTATACGGCGGACAATGTCACCATCCATGCCGGCGATACCGTCACGTGGTTCTACGGTGGCTGGGGCGACCAGTTGCCGTCCGATTCTGTCCATGCTTCTGTTCAGGTTCTCGGTAAGGACAAGGACGGCAAGCAGCAGGTTTGGGCTTCGACGGGTCAGACGAGTCTCAAGGCAGGCTCCACTGCCAAGGATCTCCTTGAGCAGGTCGGCCTTACTCTCGATGCTGGCGAATCGTCTTGGGGCTGGTTCCTCAACGGCATTTATTCGCCCTTCGATGGTAAGTCCTATTGTGGCTATGATGCTGCGACCAATAGCTATTGGCGCTTCTACGTAAATGGCAAGTTCGCCGACGTTGGCGCCGGTGCCTACAAGCTCCAGGAGGGTGACGCCGTCACCTTTATGTATGGTGCTGACGCCGATGCCCTCCCCGGTCAGGTGCTTGGATCCGCCGATGTTATCGGTCCCGATGTCAACGGGAACAATACGCGTTGGGGCACGGCAAGCAATGTTTCTCTGCCCGAAGGCTCCACGGCCCAGAACCTTATTGAGGCAGTTCTGAAGGCCAAGGGCGTTGCGTACAACGGCTCCCAGAGTGGTGAGTACTGGTTCCTGAATTCCATTACTTCGCCGTTCGATCACAAGCCGTATGGTTGGGATGCTGCGACCAATAAATATTGGCATCTGTATATCAACGGAGAGCCCTCCTTACTCTGCGCCAATCAGATTACGCTCAAGAGCGGCGATAAGGTCACGCTTGCCTATACCACCGATAATTCTCCCATGCCCGATCCCGACAAGATTGTCGTGGATCCGAGCGCGACGACTCCTGATTGGGATGCCGAGTGGGCCGGCTACGGCAACAGTGGCAACGGTTCGACCGTAACGGATGCCAAGACGCCTGCGCAGGCCGCCGGTCTTAAGTGGGCCTTCGATTGGAAGGCCGAGTCTGGTCAGCAGTATGCCAACTGCAGCGAGCCTGTCATTGCTAACGGCTTTGTGTACATCGCGACCGAGAACGAGCTCATTAAGATCGATTCGTCCACGGGCAAAAAGGTTGCCTCTGCGCCGCTTGCCTCCAAGGTGAGCTATACCTCTCGTCCGATCTATACCAATGGCCTTATCATCGTTCCGCTCAACGGCGGTGCGGTCCAGGCGATTACTGCAGACAAGCTGATCTGCAAGTGGCTGACGCCTGGTTTGACGGACTTGACGCAGAGCTCCTGCACCGTCGTTTCGGACGGCGAGTACGTCTATGTAGGCTCGGTCGATATTTCGTATGACGAGAATTACAACGCGACCTACGGCAACGGCTCCTTTGCGCGCATTAAGATTGCCACGGGCGAAGTTTCTTGGCAGAACATCGACCCTGCCGAGGGCTATTACTGGACTGGTGCGGCTTTGACGGATAAGTATGCCATCGTTCCTACGAGCGCGGGTACGCTTAAGTGCATTGATAAGACGACGGGCGATGTCGTTTCGACCATGAAGCTCGGCGCTGTCGCAAATGCCGATTGCATTGCCGATCCGTCCAATGGTTCGACCTTCTATCAGATGACGCACGACGGAAAGCTCCATGTGATTTCGCTTTCGGCGAAGGGCGTGCTGAGTGAACAGAAGACGGTTGATCTGGGCCTTACGAATAATCTGAGCGCCCCTGCGGTGTCTGGTGACAATCTGATTGTCGGCGGACAGACGGCTACTGGCTCTGCTCTGGTTCTCTATAACCTGAAGACGGGTAAGACCACGATGGTCGCTGCTGCCGACGGCAAGGCGCTGCCGGCTGGCCTCAACGGTATTGCTGCTACTCCGCTGGTGAGTGTTCAGGGCGGCAAGACCTATGTGTACTTCACCGTTAACAGCGCGGATAGCAAGGATTACGTCAACTACTCTGCTGGTGGTGGCGTGTATCGCTATACGCTCGGCGATGCAGAGGCGACGCAGATTTATGATGCGGCTGGCCATTACCAGTACTGTGACTCTCCGGTCATTGCCGATGCTTCTGGCAATCTCTACTACATCAATGATTCGGGCACGCTGTTTAAACTTGGAGCTGTCGAGTCTTGGACGGTTGCCTTTAACTCCAACGGCGGGTCTGCTTGCGACACTAAGTTTGTTGCTACGGCCGATGGCAAGCTGGTCAAGCCGGCCGATCCGACGCGCGATGGCTACACTTTCGGCGGTTGGTATACCGATGAGGCTTGCACGCAGGCGTATGACTTTAGCACGCCGGTGACGGCCGATCTGACGCTGTATGCCAAGTGGACCAAGAATGCCGTTAACCCTGGCGGTAATGGCGGCGCTGGTTCGAATGGCGGCGGCGGTTCTGGTACCGGTACTGGTTCCGGCACTGGCGCTGGCACTGGCACGGGTTCCGGCTCCGGCTCGAAGGGCGGCGCTGTCGCCCCGGGTCATAAGCCGACGACCAAGACGACGGTGTCGACCAAGACCGAGACCAAGGACAACAAGTCCGACAAGAAGGACTCCGATAAGTCCGATAAGAAGGACGAGAAGAAGTCTGACAAGAAGTCTGACAAGAAGTCTGACAGGAAGGACGGCAAGTCCGACAAGAAGTCCGACAAGAAGTCCGATTCCAAGTCCGATACGGGTGCTGCTTCTACGACCACTGCTAAGAAGTCCTCTAGTGCTTCCGAGCAGGAGACTGGCACCAACCCGCTCGCCATTGTTGGCGTTGCCGCCGGCGTCATCGGTCTCGCCATCGTCGGCGTGTTCGTGTTCACCAAACGTCGGTAGGTGAGGGTTGTGTCCAATAAATCCAAGGACGCTGACCCCAAGCAACCAGATTCCTCGTTCATTCAGTTCGACGATGCAAAGCAACAGGGCGCCGCTTCGGCGGCGTCCGCCTCTCGTCGCAAGGCGCTCCTTGGCGTTCTTGCTGCCGCGTGCACCATTCTGATCGTCGTCTCGCTGGGCTTCGTCCATCCTTCCGAGAGCGGCGCCTGGTCCATTGACTGGATCGTTCAGACCGTGACGGGGGAGAGCGTCGTCGCCAAGGACACCAAGGGGTCTGGCTCGTCTGCCGCTTCGGGCGAGGCTAGTTCCAAGGATTCCAAATCTTCGAATGATGCAAAAGACGAGCCCAAGGGTTCGAACGACGCCAAGGACGATTCCGAGTCTTCAAACAAGGAATCGGACAAAAACTCGGATAGCAAGAAGTCCGAGGACCGGGGCGGCAAGAAGTCTGGCGATAAATCCGCTGCCCAAAATACGGGAGCCGGTGATACTTCCAATGCGTCTGGCGGTGCTTCTTCGGGCGGTGGCCAGTCGTCTGATGGAGCCTCATCCTCTAATGGTGGAAATGCCTCCTCGGGCAGCCAAAGCGGCTCACAGGAGTCCAGCTACGTAACAGTGACGGTTTCGGTTACATCGAGCGCTGTGGGCAATCCCGTGTCCTCTGGCGGCACCTTTACCTTTAACGAAGGCGCCACCGTTTACGATGCCCTGTGCGCGCTGGGCCTTTCTGTCAACGCACATGGCTCGTCGTACGGTACGTATGTCTCCGCGATTGGTGGTTTGGCCGAGAAACAGTACGGCGGCACGAGCGGCTGGATGTACTCCGTCAACGGCGCAACGCCCATGACGGCCTGCAGTAACTACGTTCTCTCCAATGGCGACAACGTCGTTTGGTATTACGTAACGGGCTAGAGGCCTCGACATAGCGCGCCAGACGGGCGGTTCGGACCAACATCCGGACCGCCCGTTTTTCATGCGAATGGGACTGGGTCGCCGGGTCTCTCTGCAAACAAAAAACCGGTTGGAACGGTAATTCCAACCGGTTATACATTCAAGCAAATAGTGAATCGACTACGACCGTGCGCCCTCGAGGAAGAAGCGGCGACTGAAGTAGTTGTACCAGGTGACAAGGAACGTGGCGATGGCCTTCATGGCCTGGTAGCCGATGCTCAAAAACGTGACGCCCACAAACATGTACAGGTCGTTGAGGCCCAGGCCGATCACCGACAGGATGGTGAAGATCGTGAACTCGCGCTTGCGGCTCATGCCTTCGCGGTGGTCGAACACGTACTTCATGCTGAGCCAGTAGTTGACCACGACGGACGTGATAAACGAAACCGTGGTGCTCATCAAAAAGTCGAGGTGAAACAGCTCGACGAGCGCAATGAGCATGCCCCAGTCGATGCCAAAGGAGATAAGACCCACGACAGCAAACTTGAGGAACTGCTTGGTATGAGGTTGTGCCAGCGCCTTGCGCACGTAATCACATCCAATGCGTTGATGAATCGAGCAGGGGATACTTTAGATCTTTTGCAAGGGAAACGTAAGGTCTTTGCCAAGAACTATACGAACTCGTCAAATTTTCAAGAGCTAATCCGTAAACGTTGAAAATTTGCCCGTAAACGAGCGGCGCCCACGGACGATACTGCGCTGAGTGCGTGTCGTCCGTGGGCACCGTAATGCTGCGGGGGTGTCGAGCTACTTGGTCTCGTCGCCCTCCAGGAAGATCTTTCGGGTCACAAAGTTGTAGACCATGACAAGCGCGGTGGCGCAGATCTTGGCGATATTGGCCTCGAGCCCCAGACCGGCGTTGAGCGCCAGCACGATGCCGTCGTTGAGCACCAAACCGATCACGGACAGCACGACAAAGATGATGAACTCGCGGCGGCGGCTCATGCCTTCCTTGTGCGCAAACACGTACTTCATGCTTGCGAGGTAGTTAAAGATGAGTGAGATGATAAAGCCGCTGGTGTTGGCGATCAGGATGTTGAGGCCGAGACCGTAGTGGAGCAGATTCATAATGCCAAAGTCGATAACCGTGGCAATGACACCGACGACGCCAAATTTCATGATCTGCGCAAGGAGCTTTTGCATGGTACCTGCCTTAGGGTGGCGCGGGGACGCCGTGGGGATGATAAACTCAGCAAGTTTAGCCAATCCCCGCGGGTGGTGCTAGGCGCGCTCCTCGATAGCACCGTTTCTATATGCATCGAGCAGCTGACGCAGGTCTTGGATTTGGCTGCGGATCTTGGCGCCAGTATCGGTGTCGCTCACCATGCGGCGACGGTCCGCTTGGTCAAAACGGTTGGTCTCGCTTTCGATGTCCACGTTGCGCGTAAGTGCCTCGGCAACCGTCGTAAAGGCCCGGTGCGACTTGAGGCGGCAGCCGCGCGAGCTCGAGATGAGCGTATAGCCGGCGATACCCGTCTTGGGATGGTAAGCGCGGCAGAAGCCGCCATCGATGACCAGCAGCTTGCCCTCGGCGCGGATGGGCTGCTCACCCTTGGTGGTTTTAACGGGCGTGTGGCCGTTGATGATGTGTCCGGTCGGCGAACATGCCATGGGCGCGACGCCAAACTCGCGCATGATGTCATCGCAGACCGAGGGCGACTTGGTAAGCGTAAAGTACGGGTCCATCGGCTCGACCCAGGTGCTCCTATCGGCGATATAGGCGCGCTCAAAGGTACGCACTAAGCGTCCGCTGGCGGGTGAATTGAAGCCAATCCACAGGTACCACATCCAGTCGAGGGCGTCGCAGTCGCCCACGCGCCAGGCGCGGCGGGCGATGTGGTCGCAAAAATCGAGATAATCGCGGCCAGCGTGCCAGGTGCCCAGACAGTTCATGCTGCTAAAGGTGCCGTCTTCGTTGAGCGGAACGCAGCCATGGAACAGCAGGTTGCCGTTGGCGACCTTGTACATCGAGCCGTGGGAATAGAGGAAATCGATATGGCGATGCAGGTGATCGGCGGTGACAAACTCTGACACGAGCTTGTCGATGATGTGCTGCTCCTGAGACGTGAGCGTGTAGGGGTCCGCCGGGTCGACGGTGGGGAAGTCGTTGGTCGTGAGCGGCCACACGCTGCCGTCGGCGAGCGTGACTGTGCCGGTGTCGTGGTCGATCTTGTCGAGTAACAGGCGGTCGGTCATATCGAACTCGGGGTGGCGCTGGATAATCTGGCCCTCGAGCTTAAAGAGCAGCACGTTTATGGCCTTGATCAGCGGGGTGATGGACTCACCGGCGGTGTAGGTGGCATCGGCAAAGGCGACAAGCTCACGCAGCGAGATGCCGTAGTCGTTCTCCAGGATCTCGTAGTTGTCGTAGCGCAGGTTGTTGCGCAGCACCGTGGCGATGCAGGCGGGCTCACCGGCTGCAGCGCCCATCCACAGCAGGTCGTGGTTGCCCCACTGGATGTCGAGTGAATGGTAGGTGAGCAGTCGGTCCATAATCTTGGCCGCGCCGCCGCCGCGGTCGAAGATGTCGCCCACCAGGTGCAGGTGGTCGACGGCCAGGCGCTTGATGAGCGAGGCGAGCGACTCGATAAAGTCGTCGGCGCTGGCGGTCTCCAGGATGGACTCCACGATGCGCTCGTGATAGCGCACGCGATAGTTGTTCTCGTCCGGGTGCGTGTGCAACAACTCGTCGATGATGTAGGCGTAGTCGCGCGGGATGGCCTTACGCACCTTGGAGCGCGTGTAGCGGCTTGAAAGTGAGCGAGCGACCATGATGAGCTGGTCAAGCATCGTCTTGTACCAGGCTGGCGAGTCCTCGCGCCGGCTGCGGACCAGGTCGATCTTCTCGCGCGGGTAGTAGATGAGCGTGCACAGCTCGCCCTTTTCGTCAAAGGAGAGCGTGTCGCCAAAGATCTCGTCGACATGCTCGCGCACGACGCCCGAGCAGTTGTTGAGGATGTGCATAAAGGCTTCGTATTCGCCGTGCACGTCACTCATAAAATGCTCAGTGCCTTTGGGCAGGTTGAGAATGGCCGAGAGATTGATGATCTCGGTAAACGCGGATTGCTCGGTGGGAAATTGTCTCGACAGCAGACGCAGATACTTGAAGTCTTGCGGGTTGCGATCGAATGCGACCATGAAACACCTTCCGATATGGTTGGTAAAACTGATAAACAACGTCAAACGTTTATCAGTATGCGCCGCTTTTGTTTCGATTTTGCGCCAGCGGCTGAATTGTCGGCTGAACGGTTTGGTAAATCGATTTAGTTGAGGTAGATATGGCGGTTGGGTGGAGACGACAGAGGGTGTTTTCTCAGATATTTATGCGTGGGGCCGGTGGAGACGATGGTGGTAAAGATGTTCACTATTTTTGGTTCGATTTGGTAAATAGTGGACATATGTACCGCATGTAGGCTCACTGTGCGATAATTTGCGCAGCAATGAGTAAGGAGCCTCATATGAGTGATTTTGTCCTGACCTGTGAATCCGCCGCCGATCGAACCCGTGAGTTCTTTGCGTCGCGCAATATCCCTGTCGTGTGTTTTCATTACGAGATCGACGATGTTGTCTATACGGACGATCTGTATCAGTCGATTACGCCGGACGAGTTTTTTGCCCAGATTGCCGCGGGCGCCATGCCCAAGACGTCTCAGGTGAGCGTGGGTGAGTACGAGGAGTTTTGGGAGCCGTTTGTTGCCGAGGGTAAAGACGTGCTGCACCTGACGTTGTCGTCGGGTATTTCGGGCACGTATGGATCGGCCTGCGTCGCGGCGCAGATGCTCGCGGATCGCTATCCCCAGGGCGGCAAGGTGCGCGTCATCGATTCGCTGGGGGCGTCTTCGGGCTTTGGTCTGTTGCTGGAATATGCCGCCGACGTGCGCGATAGCGGGGCTTCACTCGACGAGACGGCTGCCTGGATCGAGGAGCACAAACTCAACCTGCACCACTGGTTCTTCTCGACCGATCTGTCGAGCTACCTGCGCGGCGGTCGCATTTCGGCCGCGAGCGCGATCATTGGCACGGCGCTTAAGATTTGCCCGCTTATGACGGTCGATTGCGAAGGTAAGCTGTCGCCACGTGAGAAAATTCGCACTAAGAAGCGCGCGATTTCCGAGATGGCTAAGACCATGATGGCACACGTACAGGGCGGTACGGATTATTCGGGTAAGTGCATCATGTCGCACTCGGCGTGCCGCGAGGATGCCGAGGCAGTTGCGGCGCTGATTGAGGAACAGGTTCCGCAGCTTAAAGGCAAGATTGAGATCAATGACATCGGTACTCTGATTGGCTCGCATACCGGACCTGGTACGGTGGCGCTCTTCTTTATGGGCGACAAGCGCGTGGATTAATTTGCCCCATCACGTTGCTGCATGATTGCTCAAACGAAAACGGCCCGTCTCACGTTTGTGGGGCGGGCCTTGCTGTTGCGGCTAGCGTTTCTTTCCGCGGAAGAAAAAGCCGTGCAGTGACGGCTTGAGGCCGCGGTTGGCGCGATGCTCCTCGACGCGCTCGTGGATCGAAGCGACGCGCTCGATGACTTCGTCGGGAATCGGCACATCGGGATTCATGTTCTCGACTTGGCTGACCTCGGCGGCGGCGACCTGGTCGATAATGGGCACGTCGTCGCGCGAGATGACAGGTGTGGCGTCTTCCTTCATCTTGCGATAACGCTGCATCATGTCGGTCTGTAGCTGCTGGGCCGAAGGCGGCGTCCAGATGATGGCGTTGGCGCCGGCGGCGATGGTCTCGCGAATGCTCTCGGGCGTCTTGCCGCCCGGCGCGATAAGCGGCAGGTTGGGATAGTGCTCGCGCAGCTCGCGTAGGACCTGGGGCGTGTTCTTGCCGGCGGCGATGTTGAGAATCTTGGCTCCAGCGCGCACCTTGGCGTGGGCATCGTCGTCGCAGCGAACGACCGTGGCGATGACGGGGATGTCGGCGATGTTGGTGATGTGCTCGACCATCTCGGCAGTAGCGGGGGAGTTGACCACGCAGCCCGCCGCGCCCTGCATCTCGGAGACGGCTGCCATCTGCACGGAGCGCTTACCGGTCGTAGTTCCGCCACCCACGCCTACAAAGACCGGGCACTCGGCGACGGTCAGCAGCGCTTGCGTAATGGCGGGCTGCGGCGTGAAAGGGTAGACCGCAAAGACGGCGTCGGCGTTGGAGTTGCGGATAACCGCGACATCGGTGGTGTAAATGAGCGACTTGATGCGTCGGCCAAAGAGCGTGAAGCCGCTGGCCTCCTCGATCTCGTCGGGCATGCGAAGGGCAGCCTTGCGCAGGCGTCCGTCGATGGGCAGGGGCTCCATAGGGAGCAGGCCGTTGGGCGTGACGGCTATTTGGGGCTCGGTGAACTCGTCTGCAAGCTCGACCTCGGAAAAATCGACCGAGGCGACGATGTCCTCGTGCACCTCGGCGGGCACATCGATGGGAGCTTGGTCGTTTGCCGCCGCAGGCGTGTCGAAGGAGCTGGTGCCGACGAAGGCGTCGACGCGCTCATTTAGATCGTTGAGGGTATCCATGGAGGCTCGATTCTATGTGATGATGGCCGGCGCGATGCAGCCGGAATTGCGAATGCTAAATCGTTTGACGAGTTGATTTTTCCCCGCCGCGCCATCCGTTAGACCGAAGGGCCGGCGAACGTGAAGGAGCTGTGGTGGCGGGTATCGAGGTGCTATCTTGAAAGCCCCGTTTAAAAGAGAGGTGACGCGGTATGGAATTGACAGCAATGTTTGGCTCGATCGGCCTGTGTGTGGCCGCAATCGTTGCCGCCGCGGTCATCTACTTTGTGGTCACGGCCATTAAGGGCAAAAGGGCCGAACGCAAGGAGCGCGCGACGCTTAAACAGCATCGCGACCAGCAGGGCAAACGCGCACAGAGATAGCTTGTTGAGTTTTGGATCCGTGCGCTAGCTGCGTTTTCGGATCAGGGCAATGTAGAAGCCCTCAAAGTCGCGGCTAGGCGGAATGGTGAGCGTGCCGGGCAGGCCGTTGACGATGGCCGATACCTGACCCGCGGCAATGGCTTCGGTCAGAGCGTTGGACTCGATGCGCGGCTCCTCACCAGCTTCCTGGGTGCGTCGTGCTTCACTTTCGCTTGGCGTGCCGTCGAGGGGGATGAGCTCGCAGTCCATATGCTTGTCGAGGGCCTCTTGCAGGGCGTCCTCGTTTTCCTGCGGCAAGATCGAACAAGTCGAATAGACGAGCGTGCCGCCCGGTTTGAGGGCCCCCATGGCGCGGTCCAGAAGTGCTCGCTGCGAGCGGGCGCACTTGCTCAGCAACTGCTCGGTGAGGCCGCGCAGGCTTTTCTCGTTGCCACTGATGACGGTGCCCGTGCCGGTGCAGGGAGCGTCGAGCAGGATGCGGTCAAAGCGGAAGAACTCGTCGAGCTCGCGTGCGTCGATGCGCATGACGGGCACGTTTTTGGCACCCTGGCGATGGAGGTTCGACTCGAGCTTTTCGGCGCGGGGAATGCTCATCTCACAGGCGGTGAGGTGCGCCTGTCCCTGGGTGAGGGCGGCGATCTGCGTCGTCTTGCCGCCGGGGGCTGCGCACATGTCCAGGATGTCCTCGCCTGCCTGGGCGCCCAGGACCAACGGCGGCATCATGGATGACAGGCTCTGCAGGTAGATTTTGCCGTCGCGGTAGATGTCGAGATCCCACAGATCTGAAACCTGGGCCTCGGGCAGGATAAAGGCGTCCGGATACCAGGTAACGGTTTGGTGGGCGATGCAGGCGGCATCGAGCGCCGCAGCGATGTCCTCGGCGGTCGCCTTGAGCGTGTTGGCGCGCAGCGTGACCGGGCGTGTGGCCGCGGCGCCGAAGCCCTCGATCATGAGCTTGGCATCGGCGGGCGCATAGGCGCCGGCGACCGTGTCGACCATAATGCGCGGCAGGTCGGCGGCGGAGTGTTGGGCGGCAAGCTGGTCGGAAAGCTCGGTAGCAGCAAACTGCCTGAGCTTGAGCTCGGCCTTGACCTGCTTTTTCTGCTTACGACGACGCGGCTTGGACATCCGTCTTTCCTTCCCGTCCCAAATTGACTACTTTCCGGGCACGCCGCTGCTGGCGTGCTTTAGTACTGGCTCTCGTGCTTGCTAAAGAAGTCGAAGCGCGGGGGCAGCGGCTTCACGCGGTGCTCGCCGGGCTTCTCGCCCAGGCTCTCCACAAACTCATCCGTGGAGGCAAAGATGTTATCCCAGCTAAAGAAGGCGACCGGGTCAACGTCGAAGTACTCGCAGATGAGCTCGCAGCCGGCCGGCACGATGCCGTGCATGAGCACGGTCGCTACGCGCAGCTCGGTAAAGGCGTCGACGAGGGCCTGCGTCATGGCGGCGTTGGCCGGCTCGCCCTCGAGCTTGTTGGCGGCCTTGGAGGCATCGCTCCAGCGCTTGTTGGCGGCGCGCAGGTAGTCGTCGCACACAGCGAGCGCTCGGTGCGTCTCGAACTTGTACATGGCCTGCTCAAAGGCGAGGGCTGCCTGCTGGGCGGCTTCGACCACGGTGTCAGAAGCGGCACCGGCGGGGATGCAACCGTTGCGATAGGGACTCTCGTCGCCCTCCTTGACGGCGACGCCGTAGAAGCAGCTGCGGGCCAGGCGGTTGAACACGCCGGTCAGCAGCGCGCTCTCCTTAAGGGCGGGGTCGATAACGCGCTTGTCGTCGCAGGCGCGCACCTCGTTGCCGTCCTTGTCCTTGCCGGTCACGCGCGTGTCGTATGCCTTGGGGCTAAAGCTCACCGGCTTCTCGGACAGGCCGAGCGACAGCCAATGCGCGCGCATCTGCTCGCAGGTGTAGTGGTTGAGCAGGTCGTCTGCCGGCGGGGGAGGAGTCTGCGAGGACGAGCTTGCCTTTTTGCCCATGTAGAGCAGGTGGTAGCAGGCGCTGACGGTGCTCTGCGTGAGGTTCCAACCCAGGGCCTCCCACATGGCGGTCTGCGCGATGCAATAGAAGTAGATGTTGTCCTGGCCAATGAACTGGTAGATCTGTGCGTCATCCGAGCACCACCAGTCGCGCCAGTCGAGCGAGCTGTGCTGGTAGGTGGGCGCGGGGACCTGCGTGGAATCGGCGGCGGGCTCGCCCATGAGGGCGGCATCCTGGGCGGCGACGCCCTCGGTCACGCCGGCGGCCTTGGCATCGCGTGCGAGCACGGTGCGCGTATAGCTGATGGGAGCCCACAGGCTCTCGGGCCAGCACCAGCAGGTGACGTCGGAGACGCCATCGACCTCGGGCACCGGAACGCCCCAGTCGATGTTGCCGGTGATGCGGAAGGGTACGAGCGCCTTGCCGCTGCGGAAGCGCACGCCGCCGTTGGCGAGCACCGCGTGGGCATCGTCGCGCTCCTTCCAGCTGGGGAAGGTGACGGTAAAGCTGCTCTTGTTGCCCTCGGGCTCCAGCACGGTGTGCTCGGGAAGCTGATCCTCGACGGCATCGAAGGCCTCGCGGAACTTGTTCTGGATGTAGAGCTGGGCCGGCAGCAGCCACTCTTCCATGGTCTTGGAGACCACGGAGCGAACCTGCGGGTTCTGGGCGAGCTTGGCGGTATAGGTTTTCATAAAGTCGAGGTAGGCCGGCAGGTCGAAGTAGAGGTTGTCGACCGGGCGCAGCTCGGGCACCTCGCCGGTGAGCTGGCTTTTGGGCGCGATGAGCTCCTCGGGCTCAAACTGGTGACCCAGGTCGCACTCGTCGGCATAAGCCTTCTCGGACTTGCAGCCCTGGATGGGGCAGCGGCCGATCACCTGGCGGCCGTTGAGGAACGTGCCGGCCTTGGCGTCGTAGAACTGCAGCGTGGAGCGCTTGGAGATGGTGCCCTGTTCGTGCAGACGCTCGATAATCTCGGCGGTCACCTCGTTGTGAATCTGCGCAGCCGGCTCAAGGCCCGAGCCGCCGTAGATATCGCAGCTGATGTTGTAGTTGTTGAGGGTCGCGGCCTGGCGGGAGTGATTGGACTCGACATACTCGGCGATGGACTTGTCGTAGCCCTCGTTCTCCTTGAGCTTGCGGTAGCTCTCCATGATGGGCGAGCCATAGCAGTCGGTGCCCGAGGTGAAGATGACGTTCTCGCGGCCCAGACGGTCGCGCAGGAAGCGGGCGAAGAA
Organism: Collinsella sp. AM16-21; assembly: GCF_003471905.1. Classification (NCBI taxonomy): domain Bacteria; kingdom Bacillati; phylum Actinomycetota; class Coriobacteriia; order Coriobacteriales; family Coriobacteriaceae; genus Collinsella; species Collinsella sp. AM16-21. The sequence continues at coordinate 7,653 of NZ_QRKJ01000001.1, read as the reverse complement.
GTCGGCCGGGACAAAGACGCCACCGACGTGGCCAAAGTGAAGGCCCTTGTTGCCGTAGGGCTCGCCGGCGGTAACGATGGCGCGGCGAGGCCAGCTGGGACGGTCGTTCATGGAGTATTTGGATGCCATGGGACTCCTTCGCATATGGTGAGAGCGCGGCCGGGCGCAAGGCCTGGCGACGCGGTGGTCAATTCGTGCATATCGTTCGACATTATCGCACATGCGGACGGGTACGTGGCAGGGGCGCTATCCTAAGATGCTATGAATGAGATTTCCAACATACATGCGTTTGAAGACGAGGAATTTCTGCACGCTTGCTTCGTGTGGGGGATGGTCGTAGTCGGCGTGTTTGCCGTGTGCCTGGCGCCGGTGTTTATGCTGCTGGGCGGGCCTGCAGACTTGGATGCGGCTGACGCGGGCGGCTGGATGGCTGTCGTGGGCTGGATAGTCGGCTTGGCTGCGGTTTCTGCGGCGTCATTTGCCGTGCACGAGCTGGTGCACGGTGTGTTTTTTAAGCTGCTGGCGCCTGCGGGCGCGCAGGTGACCTTTGGGGCGAATCGCGAGACGGCGATGATCTATGCCTGCGCCGAGGGCGTTGTGTATTCGCGCCGGCGGTACATGGCGGTTTGCCTGGCACCGACGGCTGTTGTGACGACAACGCTTGCCCTGGGGTTTGCGTTTTCGGGCTATCCGCTGCTGTGCTATCTGGCGGCCGGCTTGCATTTGTCAGGCTGTGTGGGCGACTGGTATTACGTGCGGACCATTTTGCGCGACCGCCGCATTGTCGCCTGCGAGGACACGTCCTTCGGCGTGCGCTTTTTCGGGTGAGGAGATGTCGATGAAGCCGTTGTTGTTGCACGCCTGCTGTGCGCCGTGCTCTCTTGAGCCGGTCCGCCTGCTGCGCGAGGAAGGGTTTGAGCCCACAATCTGCTGGACCAACCCCAATATTCAGCCGCACGATGAATGGCAGCGGCGTTTGGACGAGCTGCGCCGGTGGTGTGCCGATGGCGACATCGAGCTTATCGAGGCGGGGGAGGACCGTGAGCGCTGGGAGGCCGGCGTGGCACCGCTGGGTGCCGATCGGCCCCGTCGCTGTCGTGCGTGCTATGCCCTGCGCTTGGCCGAGGCGTGCCGCGTGGCCCAGGAGCGTGGGTTTGAGTTTGTGGGTACGACGCTCGCCGTCTCGCCGTATCAGTTGTTCGAAACCTGCAATGATGTGTTGGAGCGTCTGGCTGCCGCCCGCGGTCTCACTCCGGTGATTCGCGATTTTCGTCCGTATTACCCCGAGGCGACACGCCGTTCGCGCGAGCTGGGCATGTATCGGCAGAACTACTGTGGTTGCCGCTTCTCGGCTGTCGAGGCGGCCATGGACCGCGCCCGCATCCGCGACGAGCGCAAAGCGTCCAAAAAGTAGTTCATTTGGGACGTCAGCCTGCTAGGATGTAGAGCGGACTTTAGCTATATAAGGAGTATCCGACGTGTCTATGCGTACCGATGATTTTGACTACAACCTTCCTGAGGAACTGATCGCCCAGGCTCCAGCCGAGCCGCGCGACTCCTGCCGCCTGCTGGTGGTGGATCGCAAGGGCTCCCAGGCGGGAACGCCGCTGGAGCACGGCGGTACCGTTGAGCACCGCATCTTCCGCGACATCATCGACTATATCGAGCCGGGCGACGTGCTCGTCATCAATCAGACGCGCGTGATGCCGGCCCGTCTGATCGGTCGTAAAACGGGATCGGGCGGCGTGGTCGAGACCCTGCTGCTCAAGCGCCGCGAGGACGTGGATCCGCTGGGCCATGTTTGGGAGTGCTTGGTCAAGCCGGGTAAGCGCCTGAAGCCCGGTGCTCAGATTGAGTATCGTGCGGGCGGCGCCCATGCGCCCGAGGGGGCTCCCGTGGTGCTGACGGCCGAGGTCATCGACTTTGTCACCGATAGCCGCGGCGGCCGCCTGGTGCGTTTTGAGCCGGCCGGTTGCAATGCCGCCGGCGAGCCGCGCACGCTCGACGAGGCCATCCATGCTGCCGGCCACGTGCCGCTGCCGCCCTACATTACCGATTACGAGGGCGATCCCGAGAAGTACCAGACCGTCTACGCCATGAAAGAGGAACACTCGGCTGCAGCTCCCACGGCGGGTCTGCACTTTACTTCCGAGCTCATGGCCGCTATCGAGGCCAAGGGTGCGAAGTTTGCCGCCGTCGAGCTCGAGGTGGGCATCGATACCTTCCGCTTGGTGGAGGAGGACGACCCCACGCAGCACGTCATGCACACCGAGCGCTACCACGTGTCGCAGGAAGTTGTCGACGCCGTGCATAAGGCGAAAGCCGAGGGTCATCGTGTGATCGCCGTCGGCACTACCGCGGTGCGCTCGCTCGAGAGCGCGTTTGACGCAGAAGCCCCGGTGTTCGATCCGGCCGTGACGGCGCGCTATTTTGAAGGCCGCGAGGACGGAGCCGACACGCTTGGCCGCGGTGACATCGTGGTGCGCGAGAACGCCACGACGCAGCTCTACCTCATGCCCGGCTCGACCTATCACGTGGTAGACGCGCTGATCACGAACTTCCACGTGCCGCGCTCCACGCTCATGATGCTCGTGAGCGCACTTGCCACCCGCGACCAGATCATGGATGCCTACGCTGCTGCTATCGAGGAGCGCTACCGCTTCTTCAGCTTTGGCGACGCCATGCTCATTCAGTAGGTTACGGCGTTTTACAAACGCCGTAACCGGTCGACGCTGCGCGGGCCGCATTTGGACAATCTGACGTTCAACTTCAAGGGCGCGACCAGAAGGTCAGCGCCCTTTCGTTTCACGTCACCTTGTCTCAAATGTGACCCGCTCGCTGACTCTGCCATTACATCGGTGTTGCCGTGGTTGTTGAGTAGTCATTGGGCACTTGGCACTTGGGGACGTTCCTTTTGTGCCGGCACCTGGGGACAGTCCTTATGTCATGAGATCGGTGCAAGAGGGGTAGGTTGCCTTGCGTCGATCTAAATAAGTTGCGGTGAGATAGTTCTTGAATTGGCCTTTTTGGGGCTAAACAGGAACTATCTCACCGCAACTGCGTTGAGCGTTTTTTGGCGGTTGGTTTACTTGCTTGCGAACAGCCAGACTAGGATGATCACCAGGATTGCGGCGACGATGCAGACGATGGCGCCGGTGAATTTGATGCGTGAGTCGCGGGTACGCTCGCGCACCGCGTCCTCGGTGGCCTCGAGCTGGGCGACTTCTCGCTCGGTCTCGGCGTGTTCGGCTTTGTCTCGGGCCAAGGATCCTGCAAGCGACTCAGTGATCTCTGGATGGTCATGTACCTCGGTCGCCTGCTCGATGATCGACTGTGCATGTGCGGCATCTGCTTGGGCGTTGGCGATGCTTTGCTCTTGGTCGCGGCGTGCCTTGTCCTCGGCGGCGATCTTCTCGCGCAGTTCGCGCTGGCGCGTCGTGGCGGCAGTTTTCGCCGTCTGCAGCTCGTCGCGCGCGGCATCGGCCTCAGTCGTCACGGCTTGGTGTGCGCGTTTGGCTTCGGCAATGGGGGCTTGAGCCTGCTCGACGGCCTGCTCGGCTGCGGCAAGCGAGTGCTCAAGGTCGGCGGTGATGCGCGGGACATCTTCTTCGGCTTTACGCAGGGCATCTGCCGTGTCGGAGATCTGCATCGAGAGCTCGCTGGTGCGCACCGTATAGCTGGCGGGATTTGCCGAGGGATTGCGTTGCAGCTCGGCATACTCATGACGCAGCGTCTCGAGCTGGGCGCGCGTGGCGTCGACGGTTTGTTGTGCGGCCGCAATGCCGGCGTCTCGCTCGGCCTTCACCTTGTCGCGGATACGCTTGGAATCCTCAAGACGTCGAACGAGGCGGTTGCCGGTCTCGCGCGAGCTCGCCTCGCGGGCCTCCACGGCGTCGAGCGCGGCCTTCAGGCGGAGCTCAGTCGCGTCATCCTCTGTCTTCATTTGTTCGAACTGACTCTTGAGCTCTGTCGCTTTGGCGGCGTGGGCATCACGGTCAATCTCGGCTGCCGCAGCGGTCTTTTGCGCTGTGGCGATCGCCTGACGCTGGTCGGCGACGATCTGGTCGTAGCGGCCTGCGATATCCTGGCGCGTCTCGAGTTCCTCGGTCTGATCGGTAATGCGCTGCTCAAGTTCGGCCAGGTGGGCGCGGGCATCGGCAAGTGCCTTTTTCGCGGCGTTCATCTCGCGCATGGCCGAGGCACCTTGGGCGATAAAGGTGCCCACGGCGTTCGCAGTGTTCGAGACAGCGGTCCCCAGATCGTGGCTCGCGGCGGGGGAGTGCGGGGCGGTCGGGCGAGCGGTGTCGGCAGCGTCCGCATCGTCAGCCTGCGGCGCGGCGATATTGCCGGTACCGCCCTCGACCACAGAAAAGCCTGCTGCGTGCGGATCGACCGCATCGGCGCCAATCGTGGGGTGCTCGAGCTGCAGAAACGAGGGCATGGTGCTGCCCTGGTCGGCAACCGGAGTCTCGCCGGGCACAAAGGTCGAGGCGGCCTCGGCAGCCTCCTCTTCCTCGGCATCAATATCGGCATCGGACACGGCGTCTTTCATCGCTTTGACGGCGTCCATCATGGAGTCCATGACGGCATCGAGCTCTTCTTCCGAAGACACCTCGATGGGGCCCGCAGCTTGCGGGGCGTCGTCCTGTACAGGGGCGTCGTCCTGAGCGGGCGCATCGTCGTTTTGCTCATCGGCGTTTTCTGTTTCGGGGGTTTCCGCCGTAGCGCTTTCGTCCAAGATGGGGTCGTCGATGTCGATACCATCGCAGGTCACAGCGTCAGTATCTGCGGTGACGTCTGCGGGATCATCAATATGCTGTTGAGTCTGGGGGTCCAGCTCGTCTGTCATAGGCATGTGCTCCTCATCGTTGTTTGTCACCCTATGATAAAGTCTCGCGCCGACATCCCGCGCGCCGCAGCAAAGTTTCAAAACGTGTTCGATGGCTCGATCTGATAACAACAACTCGGCCGCTTTATCCAGTTTGTACTTGACAATCCCTTCGCCGAATGACGTTGCGCCGTTCGCCTGCTGCGGTCTTTATTTTTCACTTGAACACGCTAAAGTTGCATTTCAGCTTTTGGCGCGTGAAGTTGGATACGCGCAGTCGGCGGGCGTGCCCGTCGCGATTCGAAAGGACTTTGTATGGGACTTTTCACTGGTAAGACCGTGATCGTCACCGGCGGCGGCAAGGCCACGCTCAAGGACGGTTCCGCTGGCTCCATCGGTTACGGCATCGATATCGCTTTTGCCAAGGAGGGCGCAAACCTCGTTATTACCGGCCGCAACGTTGCCAAGCTCGAGGCTGCCAAGGAGTCCCTCGAGGCCGAGTACGGCGTCAAGGTTCTGCCTGTTCAGGCCGATGTCTCAGCTGGTCAGGACAACGAGGCCGTCGTCCAGAACGTCATCGACAAGGCCATTGAGGAGTTCGGCCGCATCGACGCCGTCGTCAACAATGCTCAGGCCAGCGCCTCGGGCGTGACCATCGCCGATCACACCATGGACCAGTTTAACCTGGCCATTTACTCCGGTCTGTATGCTACCTATCTGTACATGCAGAAGGCCTATCCGCACCTGAAGGAGACCAAGGGCTCCGTGGTCAACTTTGCCTCGGGCGCCGGCCTGTTTGGCAACTATGGCCAGTGCAGCTATGCTGCCGCCAAGGAGGGCATCCGCGGCCTGACCCGCGTTGCCGCCAACGAGTGGGGCCCCGACGGCATCAACGTCAACATCGTGTGCCCGCTTGCTTGGACCGCTGCGCTCGAGAACTTCCAGGATGCCTACCCCGAGGCGTTCAAGGCCAACGTCCACATGCCGCCGGCTGGTCACTACGGCGACGTCGAGAAGGAAATCGGCCGCGTGGTCGTTCAGCTCTGCGGTCCCGACTTTAAGTACATGAACGGCGAGACCGTCACCCTCGAGGGTGGCATGGGCCAGCGGCCTTAGGGGTTACGCGGTTTTACCAAACCGCGTAACGGCTCGACGCTGCGCGGGCCGCATTTGGACAATCTGACGTTCAACTTCAAGGGCGCGACCAGAAGGTCAGCGCCCTTTCGTTTCACGTCACCTTGTCTCAAATGCGGCCCGCTCGCTGACTTATGCTCAACCTGTGGCGCCATTTTGCCTGAAGGCACCTTGCTCGCTCTGGTGGGCGCTCGCTCATATGACCCAATCCGCTGTCAAGAGCCACAATGGCCCCGCCGACCGCTTGCAATCGGTCGGCGGGGCCTGCCGTTGAACCCGTCCCGGTCCGCCCCCGGCATGTCGTCGACGCCTTCGGCTCAGTCTCATATCCGCGGATACCGTTCTGTCGGCCCGCACTCCATTCCTTCGGCGGGGTTCCCCAAGTCTGTCGAGGCGCATGCGGAGGGCTCCGCGCGCACAGCGAAATAGGGGGTATCCCCGAAGGCCGCCCGGCTCGCCGGGACGGGGGCTATGTCTATTCCGCGCCCTCCCGGCACATCATGCCGAGGGCCCAGAGCCACCTCACGAGCTCGGCCGCGGTGGCCGCGTTGGCCTTCGCCGCGGGCACGCCGCGGGCGAGCATCTCCTCGCGCCGCCGCAGGAGCCGCTCGGACCCCTTCCTCCCGTGCATCCTTATCTCGAGGGGCACGCCCGTGTCCCTTGGCATGAGCTTCGGCTGGTGCCGTGCCGCGGCGTAGCACCATGAACCCTCAACGGCCAGCTTCCTCACGAGCGCGTTGCCCGCACCGCTGATGCCTCCGAGCCGCACGGAGTCGCCACTCGACCTCTGACTCGGCGCGAGGCCGAAATAGGCCGTGACCTGCCTTCCGGAACGGAACCTCGTGAAGTCGCCGACCTCGGCCGAGAAGGCTGCGGCCAGCGCGAAGGCGCAGCCCTTGATCGACTGGAGGGCGGCCACCTCCGCGGCGATCGGGCTGGCATCCACGGCTGCCCTGTACTCGGAGAGCAGGTCCGCCCGGGCCTCCGCCGCGGCCTCGACCTCGTTCCTCAGGGCGGCGAGCGTCCGAACCCCGCCATCGTCCTCAGGCCTGACCTTGTCGAGCCACCTCAGGAAGTCGTAGGTCCAGTACTTCCTCGGGTTGCCGGCGGGCGTGGTGCCGCCGTAGACGAACCCTCGCCTTGCGAGGAAGGCGAGCAGCCGCTGCTTGGCGGTCGCCAGGCGCGCGGTCGCCCCGTCGTAGGCGCCGGCGAGGTCCCTGATGCCTTCGACCTCGGGGGAGGGGACCCATACGGGGGAGATGTCGTGGGCGAGTATCGCCTTGGCCATCCTGGCGGCGTCGTTCCTGTCGTTCTTGGAGGCCGAGTCGGCGGCCGACCTGGGGATCTTCGAGACCGCGGCGACGACGCACTCGACGCCGAGCCCGGCGAGCTCCCTTTGCGGGGCGAAGCCGAGGTAGCCGCTCTCGTAGGCCGCGAGCGACGGCCCGGGGAACCCATCCATCCACCCGGCGATCTCGCCCCAGGGGTTGCCGGGGAACCTCCTCGTCACGGCCTCGCCGGTGTCCGCGTCGAGGGCGCAGACGGTGGTCGACCTCAGGTGGACGTCCATCCCGAACGCGGTAGAATACTTTGGCATGGGAGCCTCCCAACCTCGTTGCGGCGCGGCTGCGCCTATGGCACTTCAACATCATTGTCGCAGCCCCGACCCGCGGTCACGAGCGGGGGCTCCT